>JBOGTG010000045.1:0-130903 GCA_050692175.1 Candidatus Limnocylindria bacterium
AGCCCGCCTCGAGCCAGGTCGAGGTCCACGTGCCGCGCGTCCCGCTCGCGAGGACGACGCAGCTGCCCTGCGTGACCGGGGGACAGGCGCCGCTTCCGGCGGTGACCGCGGTTCCCTCGAGCGTCGCGGGTTCTGACGCGAGAGCGTCGTAGCGAATAGGCGCCCCGACCCGCGAGCTGATCCTTCCAGCCGGAGCGCTTCCGTCCGGGTTGAGGACGGTGACCTGCCAGAAGACGCCGATGTCCTCCATCCAGGTCGCCGCTTCGACGAGAGGACGGATGTAGAGGCGATAGAAGCCGGGCTGCTGCGGCGCCTGGATCGTGAATTGGAACCAGACGACCTGCCCGGGACCGACGTAGTCGTGCGGCTGCTGCGCGACGCGGTTCCAGCGTGGCCAGCCGGTCGCCGGCGAGCCCATGAGGCCGTCGCCGCCGAGGCTCGTCGCCTCGTCCTGTCCCGGATCGGCCTCCCAGGTGCCGAGGTACGCAGTCTCGCCGAGCCGGCCGCGGACCCAGCCGCGCGACCCCGAGTTGTAGTACGCGACCACCGCACTTGAGCGCTCGCCGGGGCAGAGCGTGGGATAGCCGCTCTGTCCGTACCACGCGGCGTGGAAGCCCGGAATGCCACTCGGCGGGTTGGCCGGCGGAGGAATCCCCGGGCCGACGCTCGACCCGGTGCAGACGGCGGTGCCGATCGCTCGCGGCGCCGCGGCTTGCCCCACGAACGGAATGGCCGAGCCGATCACGAGAGCGAGGACCACACCCAGCACGCAAGAGACAACTGCGCGGGGCCGACGCTGGTACGGGTCTACAGACCTCGGGCTGTTGGTCGGCGCCCGAGTGTCAGCATGTGCAGGGGCCGCCATCGGCACAGCCGTCGCAGCAGAACGTCTTGCCGCTCCGATCGATCCCTTCGCCGTCGATCTCGATGCGGCAGCTGTCACAACGCCGGACGTCCTGGCCCACGGCTTTCACGTCCAGCGACGCTACCCACCGAACCTCAATACGCGGTCAACGAGCGGTCAACACATCGCTTAACCCGAGAGCGCGGGAAAGCGATAGCCGACGCCGCGTACCGTGAGGATGTAGCGCGGCCGCTGGGGCTCGGGCTCGAGCTTCGTCCGAAGCCGTCCCGCGTAGACCTTGAGGTAGTGGACCTCGTCGCGGTACTCGCGGCCCCAGACCTTCGCCAGGAGCGTCTCGTGCGTCATGACGCGGCCGGCGTTGGTCGCAAGGTGATAGAGAAGGTTGTACTCGGTCGGCGTGAGCCGGACTTCCTGGCCTGCGCTGGTGACCGTCCGGGTCGCGAAGTCGATCACCAGGCCGTTGTGCGAGAGCACGTTCGTTCGGCGCTGTCCCGCGGCGGCGCGGTAACGGCGCAGCACGGCATCGATGCGCGCGACGAGCTCTCCATGACCGAACGGCTTGGTCACGTAGTCGTCCGCGCCGAGCTCGAGTCCGCGGATCTTCTCCTGTTCCAGACCCTTGGCCGTGACCACGATCACGGGCACGTCGCTTCCGCCTTCTCGTAGCTCGCCCAGCACGCTGAACCCGTCCCGGCCGGGCATCGCCAGGTCGAGGAGAACAAGATCCGGCCGCTCCTCGCTGATCCGGTCCAGTGCGTCGGCGCCGCTATAACACTCGCTCACCACGAATTGCGGCCGGTGATAGGTGATGCCCATCGCGGTAAGCGCGGCCACATCGCGGTCGTCGTCTACGACAAGGATCTTCAATGCGGCCCGGCTGGCACGCCCGCTCGCTCGGCATGCACCGCGACCACGAAGGCGCTCCCGCCGTCCAGCGCGTCTTCCACCCAGATCCGTCCGCCGTGCAGCTCGACGAGCGATTTCGCGATCGCGAGCCCGAGGCCCGAGCCGCCGGCCATCTGCCGCGTCGCTCTCAGCCGGTAGAACTTGTCGAAGACTCGCTCGCGCTCCGACTCTGGAATACCCGGTCCCTCGTCGCTCACCGCAAACCGGACCTCGTCGCCGTGGAGAGTGGCGGAGAGGCGGACGTTACTCCGCGGTGAGGAGTACCGGAGCGCGTTCGCGACGAGGTTGCCGAGCACTTGCGACATCCGTCTCCGATCGACCAACACCGCCGGAGCCTCGCCGTCATCTCCGACGCGAAGCACGTGCCCGTGCTCGGCTGCCATGAGCTCGTGGGCAGCCGCGACCTCGGCGAGCAGGCTTTCGGGTTGCACGAGCTCGCGCGTCAGCTCGATGCCGGTCTCCTGGAGCTGAGCGAGGTCGAGGACGTCCTCGACCGTGCGCGAGAGGCGCTGGAGCCCGCGCGTTGCCTGCTCGACCAGGCGCTCGCGGTTCTGCGTGCGGTTCGAAGCGAGGAGCTCGAGCGCGCTGCGGATCACCTGGATCGGTGTGCGCAGCTCGTGGCTCACCATCGCGAGGAACTCGTCCTTCAGGCGATCCATCGCGCGCAACGCTTCGGCGGCGCTCGCTTCGTTGAAGAGGCGTCGGTTCTCGAGCACCTGAGCGACGAGGCTGGCCACGGTCTCAGCGAGACGCAGGTCTTCCGCCACGAACATGTCGGGCAGCGCCCGTGACAGCGAGAGGGTGGCGATGGGGCGGCCGCCGACGCGAAGAGGCACGAGGATCACCGAGCGGGCCTGATCGCCCGCGCGCGGTTCGTAGCGCGGATCCTCGAGCACGTTCGGCACGAGCAGCGGCCGGTCGGCCGCGAGAGCAGCACCGAGAAGCCCTGTGCCGACCGCAATTCTCGGGGCCGGCGGTGCCGCGACATCCGAAGTTTCGACGAGCCGGTGAAGCGGGCGATACTCGCCAGCGCCCTCATCCGCGACGAAGACGGTCGCGCGGTCGAAGCGAAAGACGGCCCGGCTCGCCCGCAGGAGCGCGGGCACGATCTCGTCGCTGAGCGGGACGCCCGCGACGATGCGGGTCGCCTGCGCGATCGCGGCATCCTCCGCGACGCGGCGCTCGAGACCCTGAATCAACTCCTCGCGCTGCCGGCGGACCGTCGCCACGTCGCGTTGTAGTCGCTCGACGAGCACCGCGGTGAGGACGTAAACGGCAAGGTGGAACGCGACGCGCGGGAGATCGGCTGGATAGCCGAACGCCGCGACACGGAAGGCGACGACGCCCACGTACGCTGACCCAAGGACTCCGGTTGCCGCGAGGGTCCCGGGCCGCCCGAAACGGAAGGTCGCGCCGACGATGACGAGCGGCCCGATCATGAAGGTGGTCCAGAGCGGATCGTTCGAGAAGAGCAACATCGCGACACTGAGCGCCGCGAGATCTGCGGCGAATGCGAGCTGAGCCACGCGGGCATGCGACTCGAGCGAGCGCGCGCGGCTCGACGCGCGGACCGTGACCAGGTTGTACCCGGCGATCGATATGCCAAGCGCCAGGACGGCATCGAGCGATAGGTTCGGAAATTGGGGACCGAGCAGGAGAGCGAGGCCGACGCCGCCCCACCGCACGCGCGCGATCGCGCGCTCCACGCGTTGCGCTTCGACGAGTGCCTGGTCGGTCGTTTCGGCCACGTTACCTCTTTGATGGTCTATTGACGCTCGATTTACCGCTCGTTGATGGCTGGCACCCCATCCTCCCAGCGGCGCTATCCCAGCACACAAGGGGGTCCTCATGCGTCGCGGGCTGCCCGCGCACTCGATCGCGCTCTTGTTCTGTCTCTCGTTCACCGTCGCTATGCCTGCCGCTCCAGCTCTGGCTGGAGCGCGGATCGATCCGCTCCTCGAGCAGGCGCTCGCCGCGGGTGGAGAGGTGACCGCCATCGCGATGTTCAATCACCCGGTCACAGCCGTCGACAAGGCTCGGCTCCTTGCCAGCGGTGCGACGCTCGCGATCCGCTACACGCGCTGGCCGTGGGCCGGCGTGATCGGTTCTCCTTCGGCCATCCGCGCTGTCGCCGCATTCCCTGACGTGACCGAGATGCAGTGGGCGCCACCGATCGACTTCTACACGCACGAGAGCATTCCGCTCATCGGCGCGGACGACGTGTGGGCGCCGCGGACATCGGGCGGTCTTGGAATCAACGGTGCGGGCATCGGCGTGGCCGCGGTCGACTCGGGAATCTACGGCACGCACGCGGACCTGCGGAACCGCGTCGTGAAGAACATCAAGTTCGTCGCGGACCTGTTGATCGAGCAGGAGGACACCGACACCACCAGCGGTCACGGCACGCACGTCGCGGGCACGATCGCGGGCGACGGGACCGTCTCGCACACCGGCACCTCCAGCGACCTGGGAGGCTACGGGTATTACGCCGGCGTCGCTCCTGGCGCCAACCTCATCGGTCTCGGCGTGGGCGACGGCCGCAACATCATCTGGTCGCTCCAGGCCTTCAACTGGATCGCGGACAACCACCGCACGTACAACATCCGCGTCGTTTCCAACTCCTGGGGCGTCGCCGGCGGTGGCCCTTACAACCCGAACAGCTCGACCAGCCAAGCCGCTGAGACGCTCGCCGACCTCGGCATCACGGTCGTATTCGCGGCCGGGAACGATGGAAGCAACAGCGGCACGACCTCGAACGCACCGAACACGCTCAGCACCTACTGCGGCGGACGGGTCATCTGTGTCGCGGCGGGACAGAAGGACCGCAACGTCTCGACGTTCTCGTCCGTCGGGGCGCCCGACAACAGCCGCACGCCGACGATCACCGCACCCGGCACGCGCATCTGCGCGACGAGAAACCCGCACGGCATAACGACGGGCAACACGACGGACGCTGGTCTCGCCGGCGACACGCCGGGCATCCGTCCCGAGTGGCTGCCGTACTACACCTGCATCAGCGGAACGAGCATGGCTACGCCCCACGTGTCGGGCGCCGTCGCGCTCCTCCTCCAGACGAATCCCGCACTGACGCCGGTCGACGTGGCGACCCTCCTTCGGACCACCGCGTCGCCGATGGCCGGCTACCAGCCGTACCAGGTGGGAGCGGGGTATCTCGACGCGTTCAACGCGACGAAGCTCGCGAAGAAGTTCCGAAGCACCGGCACGTGCACGACGAAGAGCGGGAAGCAGGTCCGCACCATCGTCACGAGCGAGAGCTACACCGGAACGGTCGGCGTCGGGGTCGGAGATCTCGTCGGCATTGGTGTCGAGGCGCTGTACCACGACATCCATCCTTTCGCCGTAGGGCTCAAGGCCACGCGCGTGACCGTGACGATCACGTGGACCACGCCGCAGGACCTCGACCTGGCCGTCTACGACCCGAGCGGGGCGCAGGCCGCGTCGAGCGGGAACTCCCCCGGCGTGACGACGGAGATCGCGACCAAGCTCGACGGGACCTGCACCGGCGCGCTGCCGAGCGGCGAGTGGAAGGCCGACACAATCGGCTTCCTGTCGGTCTCCGCGTCCTACACCGGGACGATCGAGGTCGAGTACCTGGCCAGGTGACATGACGGGCGGGGCGCGGTGCGTCCCGCCCGATCTCTTGCGGAGGTTGCACTCATGCGTCGGTTCGGTTCGCTCACCCTCGTGGTGGTCTTCGTCCTCGCGTCGTTCATCGGCGCTCCTCCGCAGTGGATCGCCGCGAGTCCGGTGGCGGACAACGACGCGCTCTACACCGCGTACGGCCGTGTCTTCCCGGATCCCCACGGATGCGTGCGCGGCGCTCCGGGAAAGTCGCCCTTCGCCAAGGGCAATGTGTGCGCCGACCAGTTCATCCAGTACAGCGAGCTCGTCTCCGGGCTTCGCTTCCTCGAGTCGAAGTTCGGCGACTTCATGCAGCTCTACGAGGTGCCCGGCACAAGCGCCGGGCTTCCGACGACCGGCCTCGACCGGCGTACGTCGAAGCTCTACGCGGTCCGCGTCACGGACGAGCGCGTGAACGGCATGAAGAAGAAGTTCGGCTTCTCGCTGTCCATCCACGCCATTGAGAAGGCCGGCGCCGAGGGCGGCACGCGCGCGATTGAGGACCTGGTCACCTGGGCGGCGAACGAGCCGAACCGTGGCCTCCTCGACGAGACGCTCGGGCCAGGCGCGAGCGCGGTCACCGTCGGTCGCGCCCTGCGCGAGTCAGAGATCTGGTTCTTCTACCCGAACCCCGACGGCTGGGTCCGCGGAGATGTTTCTACCGGCGGCCTGGCATACCAGCGCTACAACGGAAACGGGGTCGACCCGAACCGCGACTGGCCGACGCAGGGCTACACCTACCGGCCGTACACCCCGGAGTCGGAGCCCGAGGTCAAGGCGTTCAGCGACTTCTTCAAGCAGCGCCGCGGCGGCTGGGTTGGCACCGGCGATCTCCACGGCATGCTCGACGCGAACGCGTTCACGTTCACGATGCTCCCGGCCGGTGAGGTCGACTACGCGCGCAACAAGGCGGTCGTGGCCGTCGCGCGGCGGATCCAGCAGGACGCAGCGCCGCGCCTCTCGTGGTTCGTCGGCGTCCAGCCGGACAACGGGAGCGGCAGCGTGCCGGACATCGCCCAGCAGTGGGGCACGGTCTGGGACACGATCGCCTACACCATCACGGGCGGGCTCGGCGACTGGATGGGTAGCCCGCTCGGGCTCGACGCATACGTCGCGATCGACAACGAGATGTGGGTATCGCACCTCGCGCCAAACAACGTGTTCGTTCCGGACCTCGAGCAGGCGCACATCGATGGCAACAAGGGCCTCATCTACGCGCAGATCGAGGGAGGTTTCCGCGAGTCATCGCGGTCTTTCCCGGTGACCGGACGCATCGCGTACCTCGACCATGGCCACCGTTTCACCAACCCCGGCTCCAGCGCGAGCACGAACCCGTACGCGGGAATGCCGGCGCAGCAGCGCATCTCGGCGAACGTCGTTTCCCCGACGGCGGACGGAACGACGGAGCCGACATACGAGTTCGATGTCCTCGGTCCCGACGAGGGGATCTACAGCGGCGGCTTCACGGTGAAGGTCACCTACACGAATACGCAGGGCGTGTCGCTGGCGGACCTCGTGACGGGGGTCCACGTCGACCGCTACGCCAAGGACGACGAGGGCACACGTTGGGACACCGTCAACTCACACTGGAACCAGAACCAGGCGTACGCGGCAGCGGGGCACACGGTCAACGTGAACTCGCCGCTTCCGGGTCGCTGGCGTGTTCGGTTCGACACCGCGCCACCCGGCGTGCACCACATCGACATCGACTTCACGAGCGGGCTCTCCTGGCCCGACCCGGGCCAGCTCCCCTACGACGTGACGAGCACGAAGTTCTTCGAAGACCTGAGGCAGTTCCTGCCGTCCGGCGCCTCGCTCACCCGGCTCACGGCCGAGGAGATCCTCGCCGGCGCGGACCTCTCGCAGTTCGACACGTTCGTCCTCCCGAACGACCCGCTCCCCGGATGGGACGATCCGGCGAGCGCCGGCGGCACCGCGCAGGTCCCGCAGAGCTTCTCGCTCGTCGCACCGGTACCGAACGCGGGTGCGACTGCCCGCGCGGACGCAATCTTCGAGTTCGACGCACTCTCAGAGTTCAACAACCAGAGCATGACCGTCGCGACCCAGTGGGACGCACCCTCGGATTACGACCTGTATGTCGAGCGGCGGACCGCAACGGGCCAGTGGGCGCTCGTGGGCAGCTCCACGAACGGGATCAACACCGGCGAGACGGCGAACGTCTCGGGGATGTTCGCCGGCCATTACCGCGCTCGAGTGAACAACTGGGCTGGCGTTCCGCAGCAGATCCGCGGCACGATCACGTTCAGCACGACGCCGGGTCTGCTGCCGCGGTCCTATGCGATCACCCGATCGGTGGCCGAGCGCGATGCGTACTACGCGAAGCTGAAGACGTTCGCGGAGTCAGGCGGCAACCTCGTCCTCACCGACGGGGCGGCGCGTGCCCTTCCGTACCTCGGGGTCGGGACGCCGAGGGACGTCAAGCCCGTGCTCGTCTATGCGCCGAACATCTCCTTCAATGACGGCAACGCACCCACCTACGGCGATCCGCTCGCCGCGAACATCAACCAGCCCGGCGCCGCCGAAGGCCCGGGGAATCGTCACCAGACGGTCGAGCCCGTGCCGCTCGGTTACTCGATCCAGGACGCGGCTGGGAACAACGATCCGCACTCGTTCACGTGGGCGATCTCGCGGAGCGCGTGGACGCCCGCGGGCGGGCGAATCGCAGGGACCGTGTCTGACGAGGTCGCTCTCGGTGAGCTTCCGCTGGGGCTCGGCCGGATTCGTTTCGTCGGCGGACTTCTGCCCGACCCCGAAGAGCGCTACGACCATCCCTTCGGACTCGCGAGCTATGCGCTCACGTACACCGGCTGGCAGCTGTTCGAGAATGTCGTGCAGTGGCAGCGGCCGCTGGCCGATCTCACGCTCAACGGAAACGACGTCGCGCTCTCATCTCAGCGGGTCGTTGGTGGTGATCAGGTGACGATCAGCGCGACGGTCCGCAATATCGGAAGCGCGGGCGCGGCGAACGTGCCCGTCCGATTCACCGACAACGGCACCCAGATCGGCACGGTGCAGACGATCGCGACTATCGCGGCAGGTGCGACGGGCACGGCAAGTGTCACCTGGGACACCAAGGGCCTCAAGGGCGATCGCACCATCGTCGTCAGCGCCGATCCCGCGAACGCGATCCGTGAGCTTCGGGAGGACAACAACAGCGTCACAGGCGTGGTCAGCGTCAAGGGCAACAAGGTCCAGAACAGCTCGTTCGAGCAACCCGCCAGTGGCGGCGCCGCTCCCGCGAACTGGAGCAGCTCGGGCAGTACGACCTACGCGTCAGGCGGCAGCGATGGCGAGCGAAGCGTCACCGCGGGCCCAGGCGGCGTCTGGACGTCCGATCCGATCGCGGTGACTCCCGGTAAGAGCTACGGTGCGTCCGTCGTGGCCGGTGGAGGCGGCGTGCTCAGCCTCGAGCAGCTCTCCGCGACGGGTCTCGTGCTCGGCACAGTGCAGAACGCCACGAACGTTCAGATCGCGGCAGACGTGACGGCGGTGCGGATCAAGCTCGCCGGCGGTCTCATCGGCACCGCAACCTTCGACGACGTGCGGCTCTGGGAGGAGTAGGGAATCCGAGAAATGGGGCGGGGCCCTAGGGGCCCTGCCCCCATCAGGGGCCCCTACCCCTGGGCCCTCGCCCCGTAGCCGCCAAGCCCTACCTCGCGTGGCCCACAGCGTCTCTCCGCCGTCCCTACGCTGGCGCCAAAGTCCCATCCGGAGCCTGTCGATTCCGGCCGCCCTCTGTTCGACGTGTCAGTAGAGCGAGGGTTCGGCCGGGCACGGATCCGGAACCCGGTCTCAATAATCGAAGGAGACACGAAGATGCGATTCCTGCTCTACACGGTCGATGGCGACGCGCAGCCGAGCGCACCGCCAAGCCAGAAGATGATGGACGAGCTGGCGAAGCTCACCGAAGAGACCACGCGATCGGGCGTCCTGCTGGCGACGGGTGGGCTCGCACCCGCAGTTGCGCGCGTCCGGAGCTCGGCGGGGAAGCTCACCGTGACCGACGGGCCGTTCACCGAGACGAAGGAGCTGACCGGCGGGTTCGCTCTGATCGAGGTGAAGTCGCGCGAAGAGGCGATCGAGTGGGCCAAGCGCTTCCGGAACATCGTCGGGGACGGCGATTCCTTGGTCCAAGAGGTCTTCGGGGGGTAACAATCGACGGCGTGACGGCGGCCGATACGCACCAGGCGATCGACGCGGTCTGGCGGATCGAAGCCCCGAGGCTCATCGCCGGCCTCACGCGGATCGTGCGCGACGTCGGCCTCGCCGAGGATCTCGCGCAAGACGCTCTCGTCGCCGCACTGGAGCAGTGGCCTGAGTCGGGCGTACCGGACAAGCCGGGCGCCTGGCTGATGGCCACCGCGAAACACCGTGCGATCGATCGCCTGCGCCGGAACGAAAGGCTCGAGCGCAAACAGGAGGAGCTCGGTCGCGAGCTCGAAGCTCAGCAGGAGATGGCCATGTCAGATCTCGATACGCCGGCAGGCGACGACGTGGGCGACGATCTCCTGCGCCTCATGTTCATTTCCTGCCATCCGATTCTCCCGCCCGAAGCGCGCGTTGCGCTCACGCTCCGCCTGCTCGCGAGTCTGACGACGGAGGAGATCGCGCGAGCGTTCCTGGTCCCTGTCGCTACGATCGCGCAGCGCATCGTTCGGGCGAAGCGCACGCTCACGGAGGCGCGCGTCCCTTTTGAGGTCCCCTCAGGGGCGGAGCTCGACGCCCGCCTGTCATCTGTGCTGCAGGTCATCTACCTCGTCTTTAACGAGGGCTACTCGGCGACGGCCGGTGACGACCTGATGCGTGCCGGGCTGTGCGAGGATGCGCTCCGCCTCGGCCGCATCTTGGCGGGGCTCGCGCCGAAGGAGCCGGAGGTCCACGGTCTCGTCGCGCTGATGGAGATCCAGGCTTCGCGCTCGCGCGCGCGAGTCAGGCCGTCCGGCCAGATCGTCCTGTTGCTCGACCAGGATCGCGGCCGCTGGGATCCTCTCCACATCAGTCGCGGCCTCGCCGCCCTGGAGCGCGCCGAGAACCTCGGCGGCGCTCTCGGCCCGTATGCGTTGCAGGCCGCGATCGCCGCGTGCCACGCGCGGGCCCGGACCGCGCCGGAAACAGACTGGGTACGCATCGCCGCGCTCTACGACGCGCTGGCCCAGCTCACGCCATCACCTGTCGTGGAGCTCAATCGTGCGGTCGCGGTCGGGATGGCCTTCGGTCCCGCGGCGGGCCTCGAGCTCGTCGACGCGCTCGCGTCGGAGCCGGCGCTCAAGGCGTACCACCTCCTGCCGAGTGCTCGCGGCGATCTCCTGGCAAAGCTGGGTCGCTCCGATGAGGCGCGCGCGGAGTTCGAGCGCGCGGCATCGCTCACGCAGAACGCGCGCGAGCGCGACCTGCTCTTGGAGCGCGCGGCTTCGTGCGCACGGAGTGCGTGACTTGAGGCGAGCGGTGGCAGTCCTTGGCGTGATCTCGCTCTTCTTGATCGGATGCACCGTTTCGCGCGACACCCCAGCCGGATCGGTTGGCTCGCCGACTGCGGAAGCGTCCGCCTCCGCCGTTGTGTCGACAGCGACACCGAGTCCGCCGCCGACGGCGACGCCGCGTGCCGACCCGCCGGTCGCGGCCTCCGAACCTGAAGCCCTCGCGTTTCAGATCGTGGTCGCCGAGCGCGCGGTTCGAGATCAGAGCGTGACCGGTGCCGACCTCGCGTGGTTCGGGCATCTGCAGCAGCTCACGTACCGACGACTCGCCGCGCGTCCGGAGCTGCGTGACGCCGTCCTGGCGGCGGTGCCGGCGGAGCTCCGTGCGGCCGCCACAGCGAACGCTGACGCGACGGCCGATCTGCGCGCGACAGTCGTGCCCGGACCAGAGCTGCCCACGGCGTGGCGCATCGTCGAGCCGGCGCCACTCGACGACCTCGCTCGCTACTACCGCGAAGCGGAGGCCGAGTTCGGTATCCCGTGGTCCTACCTGGCCGCTATCCACCTGGTGGAGACCCGCATGGGTCGGATTCGCGGGACTTCGGTCGCTGGAGCGCAGGGTCCGATGCAGTTCATTCCCTCGACCTGGGCGGCGTACGGCGAAGGCGACGTGAACTCCAATCGTGACTCCATTCGGGCCGCCGCGCGCTATCTCCGCGCCAACGGTGGGCCCGGCAACATGGCCAACGCGCTCTTCCGCTACAACCAATCGCAGCGTTACGTCCGGGCCGTGACGGCATATGCCGAAACGATGCGAGCTGATACCGACGCCTACCGCGGGTATTACCACTGGCAGGTCTACTACCTGACCACGCGAGGCGACATCCTGCTGCCGGTCGGGTACGGAGCCTGATCGCGCGATCGCTCGTGAGGTTCGCTTCTATCCGGCTCTGGCTTCACGCTCACCAGCGTTCTCGATTTTTCGGCCGGCACGGTTGTGAGCTTCGCGTCCAACGAGAAGCAGCTCGTCCTGCAGCGCGGCACGTTCGAGGTGGAGGAGCGCGTCGCCTGAATCGGAATGATCCGGGTTCGGCGAGGGTTTCAAAGCCGTGGAGCTCGGGATATACAGCTTCGGCGAGGCAACCCCGGATCCAGAGACGGGCCACACGATCAGCGCGCACGAGCGCGTGCGACGGCTTCTCGACGAGATCGAGCTCGCGGACAAGGTCGGCCTCGACGTCTACGGTCTCGGAGAGCATCACCGCCAGGAGTTCGTGGTCTCCGCGCCGGCCGTGGTGCTGGCGGCCGCGGCGACGCGCACCAAGCGAATTCGGCTCACCAGCGCGGTCAGCGTCATCAGCTCCGACGACCCGGTCCGCGTCTTTCAGAACTTCGCGGCGCTGGACCTCGTATCCGACGGGCGCGCCGAGATCATGGCGGGCCGCGGCTCGTTCACGGAATCATTTCCTCTATTTGGCTACGACCTCGCGGACTACGACGACCTCTTCGAGGAGAAGCTCGGCCTCCTTCTGAAGGTCCGCGAAAGCAAGCGCGTCAACTGGCGCGGCAAGCACCGTGCGCCGATCCAGGATCTCCCCATCTATCCGCGTCCCGTGCAGGACCCTCTGCCGATATGGATCGCCGTGGGCGGACATCCTGAGTCGGTCATGCGCGCGGGCAGGCTCGGCCTGCCGCTCGCGCTCGCCATCATCGGCGGGCAGCCCCGCCGGTTCGTGCCGCTCATCGACCTGTACCGAGAGGCCGGCCGCCGCGCGGGTCACGACCCCGCGAAGCTCCGCGTGAGCATCAACTCACACGGGCTGATCGAAGAGGAGTCTCAGCAAGCAGCGACCGATGCGTACGCTGCGTACTCCTATGTGATGGCCAAGATCGGACGGGAGCGCGGATGGCCGGCGCCCAGCCGCGAGCAGTTCGAGGCCGAGCGCGGCCCGCTCGGCGCGAACCTCGTCGGTACGCCCGACGAGGTCGCCGCGAAGATCGTCTACGAACACGAGCTCTTCGGGCTCGACCGTTTCCTCATCCAGATGAGCGTCGGGACGCTGCCTCACGAGAAGGTGTTGCGCTCGATCGAGCTCTTCGGGACGAAGGTCGCGCCGATCGTCCGCCGCGAGGTCGAGCGGCGATCGGTCATCGCGATGGGCGCGGGAGGCGAGACCGCGCGAGCCTGACTACGTGTCGGTGACCTCGATCACGGACGCGTCCCACCCGCCTTTGCGGTCGATTACTCGGAGCGGATTCGTGTCCACGACGAGGTGACCATCCGCGCTCTCCGCGATGTGGAAGAGCTGCAGCGGCTTCGCTGCGGGAGTCCTCAGGACGACCGCCGTGCGCTTGTCGAACTGCGACCCATGACAGGGGCAGTGGAACCGATCACCTGATTCGCTCCAGGGCACCGCGCAGCCGAGGTGCGTGCATTTGCGGTACGCAGCGATGATTCCGCCTGGCGCGTGAAGTAGGAAGAAACGCCCTTCGCGGAAGAGGATCGGCCGGTCGTTCGTGGAGGAGAACAGCTCGAGGACCTGCGCCTTCGTCCCCACGATGACGGGGTCTCCGAGACCTTCGATCCGGTTGACGCGAATGAACGGTGCGACGAGCGCGGTCACCTGCGTCGCGGCGAGACCGAGCGTGCCGAGGAAAGCCGTCCTCAAGATCGTCCGTCGGCGCCAGCGTGAAACGAGGGCTGCGGGTGTTCCGAGCCGAAGCAGCGCGCACACCTCCGCGGGAACTACTACGCAGGAGTAGCAGACTGCGCGGGAGGGAGTGCCGCTCGACCGTGGGCATGTCGTCGGCCACAACGAGGTGCCCGGGAGCACGCACACCGACCCGGGCCCGACCTGGGATTGGCCCCACTTCATGTGGCTGGTGAGTCTCTGCACGCCACCGACGAATGCGTCGGTCCGCGCGAGCTTCGTCTCGGCGACGCCTTACCCGGAGATCAACGAGAACGAGAAGGCGCTGGTCTCGGTCGTCCTCCGCAACACCGGGTCGACCGCCTGGGGCAAGGGCACCGAGCAGGAGGCGCGTCTCGGAATCCCGGGTAACTCGCCGGCCCTCGCGTTCCTCGGCGACGGGTGGCCGACTCTGGAGCGCCCGGCCGTAGAGCAGGAGGACATCGTTCCGCCCGACGCGACCGCGACGTTCACGTTCGGCGTCAGAGGAACGCGGCCGGGGACCTTCATCCTGCCGCTCCCTGGCGTCGTCGACGGCGGCGCGTGGATGAACGATTTGGGGATGTACACGGTGGTGACCGTCCGCTAGACGCGGGCTACGTGCGCACCTCTCGCCGGGACCGGTCGCGTTTCTTAGCGAACTGTTAGCTGGCGCCTGCAGCGCCCTCACCTGTTCCTTTTAGAGTCGAGGCTGATCAGCGGGAGGGGCATCAGATAGTGACCATGCCAGGACACGCTCGTTCGATCGCGGCGGCCATCGGCGCGGGACTGCTCGTCGCCGCGTGTGGCGCATCCGCGCCGCTCTCGGTCTCGACCGCGACGCCCACCCCGACCGCACACGCCACGGCATCGGCAGCCACGACGACCGGGCCCGCGTCCGCGTGGACGGTGAGCGACAAGTCGAAGGCGACGATCCGAGTACGGGAGCAGCTCGTGGGCGTCAGCCTCCCCTCCGATGCGGTTCTGACCGCAACCGGCGCGAAAGGCTCCTTCGCGCTGAACTCGGACGGAACGTTCGCGTCCGGGTCGAAGATCACGTTCGAGATCTCGACGCTCTCGAGCGACGAACGCAACCGTGACGACTTCGTCAAGCGGGACACGCTACGGGTCAGTCAGTTCCCGACGGCCGAGTTCGCTCCGACCAAGACAACCGGCCTCACCCTGCCGCTTCCGGCGAGCGGGACGTTCACGTTCACGTTGACCGGAAACATGACGATCAAAGGCAACACCAAAGAGGTCACGTTCGAGGTCACCGCGAAGCGCGATGGGAGTGATCTCACCGCGACGGCGACAGCGAACCCGAGCTGGAAGTTTGGCGACTTCGGCATGACCGCGCCGTCGGTGTCGTTCCGCGTGCTCAGCATCGTCGACGAAATCCGTGTCTCGATCGACATCGTGGCGACAGGCTCGAGGGGGTAGAGCCCGCGGCCGCGATTGCGGCTAGGTCGAGCGATGTGGATCGGCGGCTCGTGCAGGGTCGGCCCCGGCCGGCTTCTCCCCAACGGGATCGTCCTCACGAAGCCCTTGCGCTAATTCGCCGCGCGGAGCTCGAAGTCCAGGCGGCGAACGAGCGTGCCCTCGATCTCGAAGTTCCAGGTCGTGTAATTGGCGAAAATACCTGGCGCCCTCGTCAGGGTCGTGATCCTCACGTTCTTGCCGTCGACCGATTCCTCGCGCGGCGTCTGCACGAGCTCCACGGGTGCCATGCGGATCATCTGGCGGACGCCCTCCTTCCCCTGGAACGGCTCGGGCAGTCCGGGAAGCGTGACCTCGACGTCATCGGCGCAGAGGTCCGCCGCGGCCTCGGCGTTGCGATCCTGCACTGCCTGAACGAACGAGCGCGCGACGTCGAGAGTAGAGTCCATCTCGGACCAAGAGCGTAGACAAAGGGGGAGTCGGACGTGGCATATCCCGTTACACACTTCGAGATCAACGCGCAGGACGTGCCCGCGACACAGAAGTTCTACAAGGACCTGTTTGGGTGGGGGATCGACACGAACAACCCGCAGAACTACGGGATAATCGACACCAACAACAAGGGCACCGGAATCAACGGGGGCATCGGCGCGAGCCAGCAGGGCCGCAGCTTCGTGACCTTCTACGTCGAGACCGACGATCCCGCGGCGACGCTCGCGAAGGCCGAGCGCCTCGGTGGCCGGAGGGTGATGGAGCCGATGGACGCCGGGAACGATGTCGTTTACGCGCTCTTCGCCGATCCGGAGGGCAACGTCATCGGCCTTGCAAAGATGGAGCGCACGCAGGAGCAACAGCGCGAGCAGCGGACGCGCTCACGCTCGAACGGAAACAACGGGAACGGAAGCGCGCCGCGCAGCCGCGCGAAGTCGGCGATAAAGGCTTCGCCGAAGCGGGCGACCGCACGCAAGAGCGCGACCACGACGACGAAGAAGAAGGTGAGCCGTTCGCGCACGAGGGGCTCGAGAGGTTGACCGACCTCTAGGCCGGAACTAGCCTTACGCCGCCATTCGAGGCGGGGGAGTCTTGTCGCGGCGCTCGTCGGAGTACGGCGCCGGCACATGGGATATGGGGAGGCGCGCGATGGCCCATACGGTCACGCTCACCGTCAACGGGACGAGCTACACCCGCGAGATCGAACCCACACTGCTGCTGGTCGAGTACCTGCGCGAAACGCTTGGCCTCACCGGTACACACGTGGGCTGCGACACGAGCCAGTGCGGCGCGTGCACGGTCCTCGTCGAGGGCCTCGCGACAAAAGCGTGCACGATGCTCGCGGTCCAGGCCGACGGCGCGAAGGTCATCACGGTCGAGGGCCTCTCCAAGAACGGCGAACTCCATCCGATCCAGCGCGCGTTCGCAAAGGAGCACGGGCTTCAGTGCGGCTTCTGCACCCCGGGTCTCATGATCACCGCCGTCGACTTCCTCGAGCGGAACGCGTCGCCGAGCGACGCGGAGATCCGTCACGCCATCGCAGGCAATCTCTGTCGCTGCACCGGTTACCACAACATCGTGAACGCGATCCGCTCGGCGTCGGCTGAGATGCGCCAGACCGCCGGCGCCCAACCGAAGGTCGCCGCGGAGGTGAAGCGATGACCGCCACAGCCAACCCCACCTACATCGGCGTACGCGTGGCGCGCAAAGAGGACCCGCGCCTCGTCACTGGCGAGGGGATCTTCACCGACGACGTAATGCTGCCGGGCATGGCGTACCTGACGCTCGTGCGCAGCCCACACGCGCACGCGCGAATCCGCCAGATCGACACGACCGCGGCGAAGAAAGAGCCTGGCGTGGTCGCCGTGCTGACCGGCAAGGACCTCGAGGCGACGGGCATGCTGCCCGTCTTCATCACGGTCCCGAGCATGAACGGGTCGAAGCACATGCCAATCGCGACCGACAAGGCGCGCTACGCCGGCGACGCGGTCGCCGCGGTCGTCGCGGAGTCGCGTGAGGCCGCCAAGCGTGCGGCGGACCTGATCACGGTCGACTACGAGCCGCTTCCGGTCGTGGTCGACGCGACGAAGGCGCTCGAACCCGGTGCGCCGATCGTTCACGAGGAGCTCGGTTCGAATCTCGTCTTCACGTACCCGGTCAAGGGTGGCGACATCGACAAGGCGTTCAAGGACGCCGAGGTAAAGGTCACCCAGCGGATCGTCAACCAGCGCCTCATCCCGAACGCGATGGAGCCGCGCGCGGTGACCGCGAAGTTCGACGCCGGCGAGCTCACGCTCTGGAGCACGACGCAGATCCCGCATTTCGTGCAGCTCATCGCGGCGCTCAATCTCGGCCTGGGCCAGAACAAAGTGCGCGTGATCGCACCGGAGGTCGGTGGCGGCTTCGGCAGCAAGCTCCAGGTCTACGCCGAGGAACTACTTGTCGGTCACCTCGCGAAGACGCTCCGGCGTCCAGTGAAGTGGACCGAGGATCGGCGCGAGGGCTACCTCGCGACGATCCACGGGCGCGATCACGTTTCGGACGTCGAGCTGGCGGCAAAGCGCGATGGCACGATCCTCGGCCTGCGCGTACGTACGGTCGCGAACGTCGGTGCGTACCTGCAAGCATTCGCACCGGGCATCCCGACCATCCTCCACGTCTTCATCGTTCCAGGGGCTTATCGGATCCCTGCGTTCGACTATGAGATGCGCGGCGCCTACACGAACACGACGCCGGTCGACGCGTACAGGGGTGCCGGGCGGCCCGAGGCCGCGTACCTGATTGAGCGCGTCATCGACCGGCTCGCCGACGAGATCGGCATGGACCCCGCCGAAGTGCGGCGAAAGAACTTCATTCCACCCGATGCCTTTCCTTTCAACACGATCAGCGGCATCACCTACGACAGCGGCGCCTACGAGCCCGCGCTCGATCGCGCGCTCGCGATGGCCGACTACAAGGGATTCGAGAAGCGCCGTGCCGACGCCAAGGCCCGCGGCAACTACCGCGGTATCGGCATCTCAAGCTACGTCGAGATCTGTGGACTCGCTCCGTCGAAGGCCAACGCCGCACTCGGCGTAGGCTGGGGCGGGTACGAAAGCGCGCGCATCCGCGTGCACGCGACCGGCTCGGTCCAGGTGTTCACCGGCACGTCGCCACACGGACAGGGCCACGAGACTTCGTGGGCGCAGATCGCGGCCGACACGCTTGGCATCAGCCCGAACGACATAGAGGTCCGGCACGGCGACACGTTCGAGTCGCCGGGCATGGGCGTCGGCACGTTCGGCAGCCGGAGCCTTGCGGTCGGTGGCGTCGCCGTGCACAAGGCGGCGGAAAAAGTTCGCGAGAAGGTGATCCAGATCGGGGCGCACCTCCTGGAAGCGTCGCCCGCCGACGTCGTCGTCGAAGGGAGCAAGGTCTTCGTGAAGGGTGTGCCCGAGAAGGCGAAGAACTTCGGTGATATCTCCATGGCCGCGTACCTCGCGAACAACCTTCCCGACGGAATGGAGCCCGGTCTCGAGGCGACGGTGTACTACGACCCGCCAAACTTCACGTTCCCGTTCGGCACGCACATAGCCGAGGTGGAGATCGACGGCGAGACCGGCGCGGTCGAGATCGTGAAGTACTCGGCCTGCGACGACTGCGGCCGGCAGATCAACCCGATGATCGTCGAGGGTCAGCTCCACGGCGGCATCGCCCAGGGCATCGGGCAAGCGCTCTACGAGGCCGCGGTGTACGACAGCGACGGACAGCTTCTGTCCGGAAGCATGATGGAGTACCACGTTCCCAGGGCCGAGGATGTCCCCGCATTCGAGCTGGAGAGCACCGTGACGCTCACGACCACCAATCCGCTCGGCGTGAAAGGGATCGGTGAGGCTGGGACCATCGGCTCGACGCCGGCGGTGGGCAATGCGGTCATCGACGCGCTCTCAACGCTCGGCGTAAAGCACCTCGACATGCCGTTCACGCCGGAGAAGCTCTGGCGGGCGATCCGCGCGGCTGGGGAGGGACGGCGATGATCACGCACCCGTTCGGCTATGAATCACCATCGACCGTGGAGGAGGCTGTCCGCGAGCTCGGTCGGAACGGCGAGGCGAAGGTGATCGCCGGCGGCCACAGCCTGCTGCCACTCATGAAGCTCGGGCTCGCGCAGCCCGAAACAATCATCGACCTCCGGCGCATCACGTCGCTGCGGGAGATCCGCACCGAGGCCGACGGGACGATCGTCGTCGGCGCGCTCGCGACACATCGCGATATCACGCACGACCAGACTGTCCGCGCGAAGCTCGCCGCGCTCGCCGACGCCGCGGGCGAAGTCGGTGACCTTCAGGTCCGCGCGCGCGGCACGATCGGCGGGAGTCTCGCGCACGCCGACTCGGCCGCTGACGAGCCCGCACCGACGCTCGCGTACGACGCGACGATCCGCGCCATCGGCCCGCAGGGCCGCCGCGACATCCCGGCGCGTGACTACTTCAAGGGAACGTTCGAGACCGCGCTTGCTCCGAACGAGATCATCGCCGAGATCCGTTTCCCTGCGCCGGCCGGTCGCACCGGTGGCGCGTACGCGAAGTTCGCCCATCCCGCATCGGGGTTTGCCGTGACCGGCGTGGCGGCGGTCGTGACACTCAAGGCCGACGGCAGCGTCGAGCGTGCCGCGATCGGTGTTACCGGCGCGACGGCCGCCGCATACCGCGCGGCCGCGGCGGAAAAGGCGCTCAGGGGTACGAAAGGCGACGCGAAGGCGATCGCCGAGGCCGCCGCCAAGGCAGCGGAGGGGATCACCGCCCTCTCCGATCTGGCCGCCTCCTCCGAATATCGCAAGCACCTCGTCACCGTCTACGCGAAGCGAGCGATTGAGCGCGCGATCGGGCGCGCCAAGGGCTGACACCGGCCGCGCGATGAGTGCGCCAGCGCCCTGTACGGGGCCGGCGCACTCTGCCTTCCGCGCTCGTAGCATCGGAAGCCGTGGGCGCGCCGATCATGTCGTCGGTCGAGGACGTCGCTGCCGCGCTCGAGCGCGAGCGATACGTAGCCGATCGCGCGCTCGCCGTGACCCTCTTTCTCGCGCTCCGCCTCGGGAAGCCGCTCTTCGTCGAGGGTGAGGCCGGCGTCGGCAAGACCGAGATCGCAAAGGCGCTCGCCTCGGCGCTCGGCCGCAAGCTGATCCGGCTGCAGTGCTACGAGGGCCTCGACGTCGCGACCGCCGTGTATGACTGGGACTATCCGCGGCAGATCCTCGAGATCCGCCTCGCTGAGGGCGAAGGGCGCGCCAACGATGCGCGCGAACGGATCTACAGCGAGCGCTTCCTGATCAAGAGACCGCTACTCGAGGCGATCGCCGGCGACGGTCCACCGCCCGTGCTGCTCATCGACGAGATCGACAGGGCCGACGAGGAGTTCGAGGCGTATCTCCTCGAGCTTCTGTCCGACTTTCAGATCACCGTGCCCGAGCTCGGCACCTTCCGAGCCGCCGTCCCACCGCCGGTCATCATCACCTCCAACCGCACACGGGAAATACATGACGCACTGAAGCGGCGCTGCCTGTACCAGTGGATCGACTACCCGAGCGTCGAGCGCGAGCTGGCGATCGTCGCGCGGCGCCTACCCGACGTGCCGGCCAGGCTCGCGCGGAGCGTCGTCGCCGTGGTTCAAGCGCTTCGTCGCGACGATCTATTCAAGCGGCCCGGTGTCGCGGAGACGCTCGACTGGGCCATGGCACTTTCAGCGCTCGGTACCGGCGAGCTCGACGAGGCGGCAATCGACGGGACGCTCGGGGTGCTCCTGAAGTACGAGGAGGACGTTTCGCGCGTTCGCGCCGAGATGCTGCCCAGGCTTGTGGCGGAGGCCGGGCGCGCCGGCTGATCGCTACCGATGCTACCGATTCGGATATCACCGGCGTCGCAGAACCCCTGGCATGGCCCGTGCGTTGACGTTGCGCGTGGAACGAAACGTCCCCGACACATCGCGGGCGCCCGCTCGGCGCAGTACATAGCCATGGACACCGACGCGGCCCTCGATGCGATCCTCGCGCTCCGCGCTATCTGGCAGCAGAAGCGCGGTCGCGTGACTCTTGCCGACCTCGAGATTCTTGTGCGTCGCTGTGTTCGGAGTCGCGGAGCCGCGGCTCTACCGCCGGAACGGTGGCGTGGTTGGCCCTGGCGCGCGACGACCCGTCACGAGGTCGTCTTCGAGGCCTGACGCTCCCGCCCTTACCGATCTGCTACCGCCGACCACCCGCCAGCGACCCTATCCTCGGGCCCTTGCCCGTCGCTGTCCGGCTCCTTGCTCTCCTTCTCGTCGCCGCCGCGTGTGGCGGCGCGCCTACTACTCCGGCGCCGGATCCCTTGGCGGGGGACTATCGGTTCGGTGGCGGGGACGCCGCGCTCGCCAACGTGCAGGCACTGGCCGACGCCTTCGCCGCGAAGCACGCCGGAGTGAAGTTCACGTACGACACGTCGGTTGGCTCGGACGGCGGCGTGAACCTCGCCGCGCAGAAGGTGTTCGATCTCGGCATGGTGAGCCGAGAGCTGACGACGGCCGAGAGCGAGCTCGTCGACCGCGTGCTCGTTGGCGTTGCCGGCACCGGGCTCGTCGTTCACCAGAGCAACACGCTGCGCGATCTGACGACGGCCCAGGTCCAGTTGATCTACAGCGGCAGGGTGAGCGACTGGAATTCCCTCGGCATGACCAAGCAGCTGCCGATCATCCCGCTGGTACGGGAAAAGGGATCCGCCGCGAGGGCGACGTTCGAGAGCTACTTCTTCGCCGGAAAACCCACGTACGGCGGCGGCGTCCTCGAGATCCAGGGCGGCGACCAGATCCGTCAGGCGGTGGCGGGTCAGCCCGGTGCCGTCGGCATGGTCGGAGTTGCCGGCGACGAGGCCGCGCCGTCAGGCACGCACATCGTCACGATCGACGCGATCTCGCCGACCAAGGCGGCGCTACGTGATGGCACGTACAAGCTTCGGCGTCCGCTCTACCTCGTCTACGCGCGCGGCGACCAGAGGCCCGGGATCGCCCAGTTCCTCGACTTCATCCGCAGCGCCGAGGGGCAGAAGATCATCGACCGCTTCTAGGAGGGCCTGCTCATCCCAACGAGCCAGAGCAACGCAGCCGCACCGGCGACGAGCCCTGCGCCGATGACAGCCCACTCGCTCCGTCCGGTCATGAACGAACCCGGTATGACTCCGATGCCCTGGAAGAAGAAGACCCCTCCCGCGAGCAGCGCGACCACGGCGACGATGCGAAGGGCGAGCCGCACCGGCTAGCCCGATCGCCTCGCCGGGCGAAGGCTCCGGCCCCACTTTTCGATCGAGGCGATGATCGGTCGAAGGCTCCGGCCTGGCGCCGTCAACTCGTACTCGACTCGCGGAGGCACCTCGGCGTGAATCGTCCGCGTGAGGAGGCCGAGCTGCTCGAGCTCGCGCAGCCGCACGGTCAACATCTTCGGCGACGCAGCAGGGATCTGCCGCTGTAAGTCGGAGAACCGCTTCGGCCCGTCCATGAGGTTGTGAAGCACCACGAGCGTCCACTTGGCGCCCACGACGGCAAGGGCGCGCTCGACCGCGCAGCCATCGGGGGTCTGCCGTCCGCGCAGCTCGGCGGGCGGGTTGGCGATCGTGACCACGGTTCCATACTAACTTTTTGGTAAGGGCTATCATTTCGGAAGTCCATGTACCTCGACCTCGCGCTTCTCCTCCTGCGAGTCGTGATCGGCGGTGTCGTCGTACCGCACGGACTGCTCAAGCTCGGCTTGGTCGGCACGGGAGGATCGGTCGCCGGTGTCGCAGGCTGGTTCACTTCGCTGGGCCTGCGGCCGGGAATGCTCTGGGCCCTCGCCTCGATCGGTGCCGAGGCAGGTGGCGGGCTGCTCACGGTCGTCGGGCTCGGTGGGCCGATCGGCCCGGGGCTTCTCGCGGCGGATCTCGTGGTCGTGACGATCGTCGCGCACTGGAAGCAGGGCTTCTGGGCGGGCGGCGGAAAGGTCGGGTGGGAGTTCCCGCTTCCGCTCGCAGCCGGAGCCCTCGCCATCGCTCTCGCTGGAAACGGCGCGTGGTCGCTGGATCGGCTGCTCGGGCTCGTCTATCCGGACTGGCTCCTGCCTGCGTGGCTCGCGCTCATGGCCATCGGTGTGGTCGTTGCCCTCGCCGTGCGTTCGATGCAGGCGCCGAAGCCCGCGCAGTCATAGAACGGGCGCGGACCCCTCATAAGCACCAAGGAATCAATTCATAGGCTCGTATGAGCCGTCTCTTAAGCGAGGCTTAGGCGCGCGCGAGAGGCTATAGCCATGTTCGAAGGTGATCCGACCGCCGCTACGCCGATGACGCCACTCAGCTCGCCTCCGCCACCGGTTCGGAAGCGCGACGGGATTCCAGCCGGACGCCTCCTCGCACTTGGACTCCTTGTATTCGCGCTCGCCGCGTTCAGCGGACGCGTCGACCTCAACTCCCTCGTCTCGACGGCGAGGACGATCGTGGATCAAGCCGCGCCCGCCGCGCAGACGACCACGAGCTCGACGGACACGGCAGTCGTCGCGGCGCTGAAGGCCGTGGTGGAACGCGCCAATCAGGCCCAGGCGCAGGCGTACGCGCGCAATGACCCGACCCTGATGCGCGCCACCGCGACCGAGTCCTATTACCAGGAGCTCGCGCGGATCAACCGCGGCCTGCAGAACGCCGGCGCCCGGTCGATCGAGCTCGTCAATCTCGACTGGATCGACGTTGCGATCGACGGCACCACCGCGTACGCCGTGACGAACGAGACGTGGCGAACCACGTACACCGACGGGTCGACCGAGGAGAGTACCGACCGCAACGAGTACACCCTCGTCCGCCAGGCGGGAGCGTGGTTGATCTCGGCAGATGTGCAGCCCACGACGCGCGTCAACGACCCGCGGACGGGCACCGCGCCGAGCGTGACGCAACCGGGCACGGCGGCGACCGTCACGAGCAGCTCGAGCAATTGGTCTGGCTACGCCGCGAGCGGCGGCACGTTCACATCCGTCACCGGGACCTGGACCGTTCCGACGGTCTCCGGAACGCAGGCCGGAGCGGACGCGACGTGGGTCGGGATCGGCGGGCTCACCAGCAGCGATCTCATCCAGGCCGGTACTCAGGCGTGGGTCGATGGCCGCGGGACGGTCCAGTACTCGTCCTGGATCGAGATGCTCCCGGAGGCCTCGCGCCCCGTTCCGCTCTCGGTGACTGCGGGCGACTCGGTCACGGTCACGATCACGCAGCAGAGCGGGAACGATTGGCTGATAGCGATGAAGAACAACACCACCGGTGGCACTTACAGCATCACCGTTCAATACAGCTCGTCGAACTCGTCAGCGGAGTGGGTCCAGGAGGCGCCGAGCGTCGGCCGCGGACTCGTCCCGCTCGACCAGTTCGGCACGGTGCGGTTCAGCGGTGCGAGCGCGGTTCGCGATGGCAGGATGATGTCGATCTCTGAGCTGGGCGCCAAGGCGATCACGATGATCAACAGGCAGGGCCAGGCAGTCGCGCAACCCTCGACGATCGCGAGCGACGGATCGAGCTTCACGGTCACGCGAACGGATGCGACGAGCTCGGGCTCGATTGGCGGCCGGGGTCGCCGGCCCTAGAAGCGGAGCTCTAGCTCGAGCTGCGCGATTGGCGCCGCAAGAGCATCGCGACGGTCTCGGGGTCCCCGTCCTCCACCGCCGACACGAGCCGGTCGGCGTACTCACCGAGACGCTCGTGGTCGGAGGGCAGCGCTTCGTTCTTCTCGGTCGGAGCGAGCGCGAGTCGCGCCGTTTCGCGGATCGCGGCAGCCATCATCCGTGCGGTGTACCAGGTCTCACGGTCCACGCCGGCACGGTCCCAAGGTCCGTCCGCCAACTGCCCCACGGTCCGCACTTTGCGCCGTGCGCCGACGGTTGAGAACACCGTACGGGGTGAGAGATTTCGGCTACCCCGATCGGGGGACCTCCCCGGTATTCGGTTACTTTTGACGTATGACCGCCGATGGAAAGATGCTCGACCCGGTCTGCGACATGATCGTGGACCTCGCGGAGCAGCGCGAGCGCGGCCTCACGATCGAGCGACCCGAGCGCGAGTACGCGTTCTGCGGCGCCGGGTGTCTGGAAAAGTTCGCAAAGGATCCGAAACGCTACATACCTAAAGTCGAGCGCTGGCTCGCGACTGGGGAGTCAGCTCCGCCGCGCATGTAGACCTCGCGTCCGCGATTGAGCCTCTCTCTCACGACTCTCCGTTATCGCATGTCGCTCGGATCTCCTGTGTCGACCTTTCGAATCTTCACTGTGAACACGCCGCTTTCGGTCTGGGCGCTGATCGTGTAGCCGCCGCGTAGTCGCGTCGGGGCGATGCCGTCGAAATTCGAACCGAACGGCGAGATCACCATGGGCGAGCTTTCGCTGCCGTGCGGTCCGCTGACGGTGAGCGTGATCGTCGACGCCGGCGGGAATCCATACACCAGGTAGCTGGTCGGCGCCACCGCGATGAGCCCCTGTCCGGCGGGCACCGCGGCGCGCATGCGACTCGGCAGACTCGCCACGAAGTCGTCGAAGGGCCGATCGGTGAGGGCGGTGTAGGCCTGCGCGATGTTCTGGCCTCTCCGCAGGCGCTCGTAGATCCGCGCGATCGGCGCGTTCCCCCCGACATCTTCGCGAAGGAGCTCGACCGCGCGCGCCGACTCCTGGTACTTGAAGTAGCCCGCCCAGTCGGTGAGCGCGTTCCATGCGAACTGAGAGACGAGCGTGTTGAGGGGTATGAGCGTTCCGGTCGCCGCCATTGACGCGGCCTCGTAGCGAATGCGCAGGAGGCGCCACTCGGCGCCGGGCACCAGCGCCTCCGCGAGTCGCGCCTGTCCTTCGTTGAGCCACGCCGGGACGAGGTCACACCGCGGCGAGCACGCGTCGAGCGTCAGAAGGTGCGTAAGCTCGTGCCGGATCGCCACGACCGGGCTGCGCCCGCGGACCGCTTCCCAGTTCACGGCGATGAGCCGGAGCGAGGGCTCGAAGAACGCCACCGAGTTCTCCGCGACGAAGGCCGCCGTCGCGTCGGAATAGCCGAAGATCCGGACAAACCCGTCGGTGTAGCGCTCGACGCTTCCGAAGACGTAGATAACCGGACGTGCCGCGAAGGTCCGTTCGAACTCTCGCTCGACCGCGGGGATGTCCGCAGCGACCGTCGCCGCCACAGCCTCCTGCTCGTCACGCGACAGCGCCTTCTCGACGAGAAGGTCGGCGGCTCCGGGCACGAGCGCGAAGTCCAGCCCGGCGATCACGCGCGTTGGCGGCGGCGATACCGGAGGCGTCGCCACGGGCGTCGATGCCGGCGCAGGGGTACGGATGAAGGCGGGCGCCGGCGATGCGGTCGCGAGCACCACCGGCGAAGACGACGGTGCCTCACTCCGGGTGGTCGCCGGTACGCACGCCGCGATGGAAAGCAGGATCACCGCGACGAGGTGCGTCCTCATAGTGAGAGCCTACCCACGGCGGTCTCACATGGTCCGGATTTTGCCGTCGTGTCTGTCAAGAGATACCAAGTCAGGGAGGTGTTCGCGTGCCCCCGGTCGCCGTGCGCATCCTGGCGGAGATCCTGTTTGCTCGCATCGCGGGCCGCGATCTCCTTTTCCAGGTCGCGCGATTCGATCTCGCGCGCTCCCGCGGCGATCCCGATGCGGCCGCACGCCAGTTTGCCGACACGCGGCTTCGTGAACCCGATGCGTTGCGTGTCGTGCATTCCACCAGCTGGCGTTACCAGCGCGGGCGCATCGTGCTGAGCTATCTCGTGTACTCCGATCGACTCACGTTCCGGGGTCGATCGCGGCGCGCGCGCCTGGATGCGCTGCCCTCGCCCGAGAAGCCCGCGCGCGACGCGCGCGACCGCGACCGTGCGGTCGCCTCGCACGCGCTGCGGCATCTCGCCTTCTTGATCGCTCAAGACCCGCGCGAATATCAGGCCAAGCTCAGCCCTTCGACGCGTCGTGCGCTCAGGCGGCTTCGGCCCGAGGCGGCCGGCCGCGTCCGCCACACCTCACGCGAGGACCAGTGACTGATTAGAGTGGAGCGTCTGGGCCCCACTCCTTCAGGGGCCTACGCGCCCCTGGGGAGGTGCCGATCCATGGCCGTAGCGACGCGTCGAGAGCCGCGCATCCCGCTCGAGGAGCTCTGCCGCCTGCCGTCGTTCTTCTTTCCGCTTGTCTCATGGAAGGGCGACAAAGTGGGCTTCTACTGGGATAAGTCAGGGCGGATCGAGCTCTACGTCATGGATCTTGCGGAGAAGACCGTGCGCCAGGTGAGCCACGGCGAGGTTCCACGCGCCATGCGTACCGGTTTCACGTGGAGCCGGGACGATCGCTTCATCGTTTTCGGCAAGGACGCGGGGGGCGACGAGCAGCACGACCTCTACAAGATCGCCCTCGAGACGGGGGAGGTCACGCAGCTCACCAACGATCCCGCTGCGGAGGAACACGCGATCCAGTTCAGCCCTGACGACCGGTGGCTCACGGTCGCGACGAACAAGCGCCTTCCGGAGAGCCCCGAGCGCGCCGGGCAGCTCAACATCTGGAAACTGCGCGCCGACGGCTCGGACTACACGCCGGTGACGCGCTACGCGTTCCCCGTTTTTGGCGGCCTCTGGTCGGATGACCGCGAGTGGATCAGCTACGTCACGAACGAGGACATGACCCACCTAAAGAACCGAGACGGGTATGTCATTCGGCCCGACGGGACCGGTGCGAGGAAGGTCTTCAGCATTCGTCCCGGATCGCAGGACACGCTCGGCGACTGGCATCCCGAAAACCGCCGCATCGCGGCGACCAGCGATGCCTCGGGACAGAATCGCGCCGGCATCGTCGACATCGAGACGGGAGAGGTCCGGTGGTACTCGCCCGAGGGGATCGAGGAACACGCGCTGCGCTTCTCGAGGAGCGGTAACTGGCTCGTCACGATCCGCAATGAGGAGTCCCAGGTCCGGCCGATCCTGTACGACGTCGAGACGGGCGCGGCGCGCGAGCTCAAGCTGCCCGCTGGATTCGCGCTCGGCGCGCAGTTCTTCGCGGACGACACACTGCTCTTGATCAACTATTCGACCGACGTCACGCGTTCCGCACTTGTCGCCTACGACCTCGCGACCGACACGGCCGCACCGCTCATCGAGCCCGAGTACGGCTCGATCGGCCCGAAGGTTTTCGTGAATGCCGAGCACATCTGGTACGAAACCTTCGACGGAAAGCAGGTTCCCGCCCTCTTGTACCGCCCGCGCGACAGAGCCCCTGGCGAGAGGCTGCCGGCGCTCGTGCACGTCCACGGGGGACCGACCGGGCAATGGTTCCGCGGGTTCGATCCGTTCGCGCAGTTCCTCGTCGACCGCGGCCTCGTCGTGCTCGAGCCGAACATCCGCGGCTCGACCGGGTACGGCGTCGACTTCCGCGATGCCGCGATCAAGGACTGGGGCGGCGCCGACCTCGAGGACGTCGCGGCCGGTGCGGAATACCTTCGGTCGCTGCCCTACGTCGATCAAGACCGGCTGGTCGTGTTCGGAGGAAGCTACGGCGGATTCATGACCCTCATGGCAGCCACGAAGAAACCGGATCTCTGGCGAGCCGCCGTCGCCTGGGTCGGCATCAGCGACCTGCACCGGATGTGGGACGAGAGCAAAGAGCATTTCCGGTACTTCCTTCGCGAGCAGATGGGCGATCCCCAGAAGGATCGCGATCTCTGGCGCGATCGGAGCGCGATCGAGTTCGCGGGCCGCCTCTCCGCGAAGCTGCTCATGGTCCACGGCGTGAACGACCCGCGCTGCCCAGTTTCGCAGTCGCGCATATTCCGCGACAGGCTGGTCGAGCTCGGCAAGCGCGAGGGCGATGACTTCGATTACGTCGAGCTCGCCGACGAGGGCCATGGAAGCGCGGACATAGAGCAGAAGATCCGCACGTTCACGATCCTCGCGGACTACCTGGACCGAGTGCTGTAGTCGTCGCCTCCTCGATCAAGCGAGCTGTGTACGACCCGAGCTAGCGCTCGGCCTGTACGAGGAGGCTCGCTGACGCGAGCCTCCTTGTAACTGGCAGCGGCTTTGCTCTGAGTGCCGTCACCACCCTTATCTGGAGGCGGCTATGGACGCAGTGACACTGCTGGAGCAGGACCATCAGAAGGTCAAGAAGCTCATGGGCGAGATCGAGAAGACAACCGAGCGCGGGGTCAAGACGCGGGAGCAGCTCTTCAACAAGCTCGTTCAGGAGCTCTCGATCCACGAGAAGATCGAGGAGCAGATCTTCTATCCGGAGGTGAAGGAGCGCGCGACCTCGAAGCAGCTCGAGGAGCTAGTGACGGAGTCCTATGAGGAGCACCACTTCGTCGACATCGTGAAGGCTGAGATCGAGGAGACACCGTTCGACGCCGAGGAGTGGGCCGCGAAGTTCAAGGTGATGATGGAGAACATCGAGCACCACGCCTTCGAGGAGGAAGAGGGCAAGATGTTCCCCAAGGTCCGCCAGGTCTTCAGCAAGGATGAGCTCGAGGACATGGGCACGCGCATGCAGGAGCTCAAGGACCAACTCATGGATGTCGCGCCGATCGCTTCGCGGTCAGGGGCCCCCGCCTCTCTGGAGCGGACCGGGGCGTAGATCCTCGCGCTTAGGTTGTGAGTCCTGGGCCGGCGCGCCGGCCCAGGACTGCTGGCGCGATCTGCAGCGCAGCGGCGACGGCGAACAGGCCTAATCCCGTGGCGTCGGCGAGGAATCCCGGGGCGAGGAGGAGCAAGCCGGCCAGGACGAGGAGCGTGCGCTCGACGAGCGTCGCCGGGCGGATCAGGTAGCCCCCCACGCCCGTGACCAGCGCGACGATTCCGACGGCCGCCGTTCCGGTCGCGAGGGCCGCCGCGCCGATGGAGACGTCACGAAGGAGGATCGCGATTCCGTCAGGCTGCGTGAACATGAACGGAACGATGAATGCGGGTAGCGCGTACTTCCACGTGATCATCATCGTGCGGTACGGGTTGCCGCCGGTGATCGCGGCTGCCGCGAATGGCGAGAGGGCGACAGGCGGCGAGACCTCCGAAAGCACGGCGTAGTAGAAGATGAACATGTGGGCGGCGGCCGCGGGGATACCGAGTCCGTTGATCAGGGTCGGGGCGATCACCGGCACCGCGACCAGGTACGACGCGGTGATGGGGAGCGAGAGCCCAAGCACCCACAGGACGAGCGCGCACAACAAGAGCGTGAACAGGAGGTTCCCGGCTCCGAGCGTGACGATCAGGTTGCTCGCCTTGAGGCCAAGGCCCGTCTGAAGAAGGACTCCGACGATCATCCCGGCGGCGGCGATCGTCGTCGCGACAGAAAGCACTCCCCTGGCGCCGTCCGCGAGCGAGAGAACGATGTTCTTCGGACTCAGCGCCGTCTGTCGGTTGAGGTATGACACCGCGATTGCGAACACGATCGCCCAGAAGACCGCGAGGAAGGCCGAGAGACCGAGAGCCATGAGTACGACGATCGCGAGGAGTGAGGTCAGATGGAACCAGTATTTGCGCAGGAGCTCGCCCAGCCGCGGAGCCTTGATCTCGACCTCGCGCGTGCCGAGCTTGCGGGCGTCCACTTCGATCATGAGGAGCACCGAGAGGTAATAGAGGAGAGTCGGCACGCTTGCCATGACCAAGACCTCGAGATACGAGATACGCAGGAGCTCGGCCATGATGAAGGCGGCGGCCCCGAGGACCGGTGGCGAGAGCACCGCGCCGATGCCCCCCGCGGAAAGGATCGCGCCGGCGGTCTCCCGGTCGTAGCCAGAACGCTTCAAGAGCGGGTACGCGATCGAGCCGAGCGTGACGGTGGTGGCGACTCCCGAGCCGGAGACCGTGCCCAGGAGGAATGACGCGATCGTCACCGTGCGCCCCGCACCGCTGCGGCGCCGGCCGGTGAGCGCGAAGGCGAGATCGATGAAGAACTTCGACGCTCCCGACCGTTCCAAGACCGCCCCGTAGATCGTGAAGAGGATGATGTAGGACCCCGCCACGTACACGAGGCCCAGCATCCCGTCGAGCGAGATGTACTGCTGAGCGACGATGTCGTCGAGGTTGTATCCGCGATGGCGGATCTGCTCGGGGAGGATGTTCCCGAAGTACGCATACGCGAGGAAGAGGACCACGAGGGCCGAGAGGTGCCAGCCGACGGTCCGGCGCGTCGCCTCCAGGACCAGGAACACGGCGAGGAGCCCGAACGCGAAATCGATCCGGGTCGGGCTCACCGCCCGGTAGATGATCTCGTCGAACTGGACGAGAACGTAGGCGACGATAGCGATAGAGGCCACGACGAGGAGCACGTCCGTCGGGTGGACGCTCGCGCGCCAACGCCGGATCGCCGGGTAGTACACGAACGTCAGGGCGAGCGCGCTCCCGAGGAAGACCAGGCTGTAGACCTGCAGCGTCGTGATGTTCAGTCCGAAGGGGCTGATGTTCGGGATGAGCGGAATGTTGGTGAACGGGACTGGTGCTCCGGCGGTGGCGTAGTAGAGCGCGACGAGAGCCAGGGCGACGCTGCCGGCTGTGACGATCAGCGCCCCCGTGCCGGTGAATGTCCGCGTGCGCGCCTCGGCCTCGAACTCCTCGATGAGCTCCTGGGTGCGCTTCTGGTCGAGCGGCGCCTCGCTCACGGCGCGAACAGTACGCGCCGTCTCACCGGGTCGCGGCGAAGAGCGATGCGAGGCGGGTGATGCGGACCGGACGGAGGACGAGGCGCGCGTCGCCAAGCTCCGTCGATAGGTCGAAGCGGCGCGCGCCTACGAGGACGGACTGCTGCTGCTGGCGCAGGACGATGAGTGCGATCCGCGGGATCGGTTCGGGGTTCCCCGGGATGACGAAGGTGCTCCCCCTGAGTTCGGGCTCGGAAGACAATCCGTAGTACTCGAGCGCTCTGCGGTCGGCGCTTTCGATCTCCAGCTGCAGCATGCCGTCGGCATCCACCCGGTAACGCTCGTCCACTAACGCGTCATAGACGGAGTGCCGGTAGCGGTACTCGAATTCCCCGTCCGCCGGCAGCGCGAGGTGGAGCGTTTCGCGGCCGGCAACCTCCAGGGAAAGGAACGGCACGGGGACGAGAGCCGCCCCCGTGCCGATGACGACGATCGTCGCGATGAGCGCGAGCGGGACCACCCGTCCCGCGTTCACGCTACTTCTTCCAGACGCCCTTCTCCGTATAGAACTTGATGGCACCGGCGTGGTAGTCGAGCGGCGAGCCCACGATGGCCGTCTCGAGCTTCAGGTTGTTTGCCTCGACGTGCACGGCCACAAGCTCGGTCTTGCTGTCGAAGATCGTCTTGAGGATCTGGTACGCGAGGTCATCTTCCATGTCCTCGGGCACGACGAGGAGGTTCGCCACCCCGGCGACCTTCACGTCCTCTTCGTTCTTGTACGTCCCCTTCGGAACCGTCGCGGCGAAGTAGAACGGTCCGTACTTCGCGACCATCTTCGCGACGGCGTCCTCGTGGTTCAGGAACTTCACCTTGAACGGCGCGCTGCTGACGAGCTCGGTGATCGCCGACGTCGGCAAGCCGCCGTCCCAGAAGAACGCGTCGATCTTCCCATCCTTGAGCGCGGTCGCGGAGTCGGCGGGGCCGAGGCTCTGCGCCTGCAGGTCCGCCTTGGTCAGGCCGTACGCCTCGATCACCCGCAGGCCCTTCACCTCGGTGCCGGACCCCGCAGCGCCCACCGAGACGCGCTTGCCTCTGAGGTCGGCTGGTGTGTTGATCCCGATCCCGTCCTTCGCGACGAGGTGGAAGAAGTTCGTGTACATCACCGCGAGCGCCTTCGCCTTCGCCGGCGTCTCCGGTGCGACGAAGCGACCCTGCCCCTTTACCGCGTCGTACGCGACGTCGCTCAGCACGAGGGTGACGTCAGCCTTCTTGTCGCGGATCAGCTTCATGTTGTCGACCGATGCCGTGGTCGTCTGGGCGGTCGCCGCGAGCTTGAGCTTGTTGGTGAGGACGTTCGCGATGCCAGCTCCGTACACGATGTACACGCCGCCGACCGGGCCGGTCGCGAACGTGACCGAACGGCCGGTGTAGTCCTTCAGAGCCGCCGTCCCTGTCGGAGTCGGAGCCCCACCCTGGCGCGGCGCATCACAGGCCGCCGCGACGAGCGCAAACATGACGAGGGGAACGACGACGCGAGCGACATTTCTCATACGACCTCCCCGAAACGTGACGAGTCTAGGCTGTCCGCGGACGCTGCAGCCGCAGCGCGCGTCGCGCCTCGGCCGCGGACATTCGCCGGCGCTCCTCGTCGGTCTCTGCGACGAGTGGCGGGAGCCGCACCGGCCGGCCCCGATCGTCGGTCGCCACGAACACGAGGTACGCCGAGGCGACATGGACGACATCGCCGGTGAGCATGTCCTCCGCTTCGACGCGGACGCCGATCTCCATGCTCGTGCGGCCGACATGGTTCACCGACGCCTTCGCTGTCACGAGGTGTCCGACGTAGACGGGGGCCTTGAAGGAAAGTTCGTCGATCCGGGCCGTGACCACGCGCGTGCGGGCATGCCGTGTCGCGGCCGCGCCCGCCGCCGCGTCGATGAGCTTCATGACCTCGCCGCCGTGGACGTTTCCGTATGGGTTCGCGTCCGAGGGGAGCATCGTCCGAGACATCACCGTCTTCGAGCCGGCCACCGTCTTCACATCAGCGGGCACGCGGGCGATTCTGTCATCCGCGTCCTAGCATCGCCCGGTGACCGTTCTGTCCCGCGAAGAGCTCCGCGCCGCACTCGCGGCGACACCGCCGCTCATCGAGGACGCCGACATCTCCCATCAGCTGCAGCCGAACGGTGTGGATCTCCGCGTCGACCGGGTCCAGCGGCTCACCTCTCCGGGCCTGCTCGGCGCGGCGGACACCGTGCGCGAGCCGGCGGCGCGCGAGGACGTGAAGGCCGACAAGGATGGCTGGTGGGATCTGCACCGCGGCGTCTACGTCATCACGTACCGCGAGAAGGTGAACCTCCCGATCGATCTCATGGCTCTGTCGCGCCCGCGGTCGAGCCTTCTGCGCTCGGGCGTCGCGATCCACGGCGCGGTGTGGGACGCGGGTTATTCCGGACGGGGCGAGGGTCTCCTGGCCGTCCTCAACTCACGCGGCTACCGACTGCAGCGCGGGGCGCGCGTGGCGCAGCTTGTCTTCTTTCGACTCTCCGCGCCCACCGCGGAGGGGTACAAGGGCAGGTACCACGGCGAGAACGCCTGATGGCGCGTGACCCTCGCATGCTCTCTGCGCTTACCGTGCTTCCCCCGCCGAGCGGCGCACACATCCAGCACGATCTCGTGTACCGGACCGACGGCGACCGGGTACTCGAGCTCGATGTCTACCGGCCGCCCGTCGTGCACGCGACCCCGGTCGTGTTCCTCGTCAACGGCGATGCGCCGGAAGAGATCATCGCGACCGCGAAGGACTGGGGCGTGTTTCGCTCGTATGGCGAGCATCTCGCCTCGCGCGGTCTCGTCGGCGTTCCCTTCAATCACCGCTCGTCGAACCGGATGGACCCGACCGAGGTTGCCGCCGATGTCAGGGCCGCGATCACCTTCGTTAGAGATCGCGCCGGCGACCTCGGCGTCGACGCGGATCGGATCGGCATCTGGGTCTTCTCGGCGGGCGGACCCTTCGGCCTCGCCCCGTTCCTCCAGCGGCGCTCTGACTGGCTTCGATGCGCCGCCGGTTTCTACACGATCTGGGATCTCGCGCCGGTCCGCGCGAGCCTACCGTGGGCGACGGATGAGAGCGTCCGAAGATGGTCCTGTCTGACGGCGCTCGACACCGACACTCCCGGTCTGCCGCCGCTGTTGCTCGTCCGCGCAGGGCGCGACGGTGCCCCGCTTCTCGAAGGCACCGACACGTTCGTGCGGAGGGCTCGAGAGCGGGGTGTCGATCTGACCGTGTTCGATCACCCGACCGGCCAGCACGGCTTCGACACTCGCGACGACGACGAGCGCTCGCGCGAGATCATCGGGCTCACGCTCGATTTCTTCGTCCGATACTTGCGCGACTAGGTCTCGCTATCAGCCGTTCTCTAGCCTGTAGCCGGGTGACAGAACCGACGATTCGCACCGAGGCCAATGGGCCCTACGTCGTGACCGGGCCGATCACGATCTTGGATTCGGACGGGCGCGAGCACAAAGTTCCCGAGGGACACACGCTCAAGCTCTGTCGCTGCGGGCACTCCGCCAGTAAGCCCTTCTGCGATTCGACGCACCGGCGGGTCGACTTCGTCTCGCGCCCATCGTTCGAGCCGGAACCGACCGACCGGTGACGACGCGGCGCCTCGTGTGGTGCGCGGGCGTGGTACTCATGGTCCTGGCGTTCCTCGCTGCGCTGGCCGTCGCGAGCGCCCTCCCCGCCGGATATGACTTCCGCGCGTACTGGCTGGCCGGGCGACACCTGCTCACCGGCGCTCCGCTGTATCCGGACGCCACGACGATCCTCGGACTTCCCGACGAGTTCCGGTATCTCCCGATCGTGGCGATCCTGTTCGTACCGTTCGCCCTGTTGCCGTACGAAGTCGCGCTGGCGGTGTGGCTCGGACTGCAGGTGACGATCGCGGCGGCCATCGGCGTGACACTCATCCGTCCACTTCCGGTCGCGTGGCGGCCCTGGGCCGCCGGCGGGTATGTCTTCTTCCTGGGCTTGGTCCTCGAGGTGACCCTCGGGAACGTCAATCTGATGTCCCTTGCCCTCGCGCTCGCGGCGTGGCGTCTCCGCGATCGTGCGATCCCGGCGGGGATCCTTCTCGCGGCCGCCGTGGGACTCAAGTTCCTCCCGATCACTCTGCTCCTCTTCTATGTCGCCGCGGGACGTTGGCGTCCCGTGCTTACCGGAGCCGTGATCGGTACTGCGGGTCTGATCGCCGGCGCGTTGGCCTTGCCCGACCGCGCGGCGGAGTACATCCGTTTCGCGCCGCGCCTCCTCGAGCAGGATTGGGTCTACGCGCACATCGCGAGACCCGGTCCGCCGGCCCTCGCGGCGATCTTCTGGTCCGAGGCCTTCCCGCCCGCGCTTGCCGCGGCCGCGGCGCTCGTCGCTCTGATCGCGGGCATCGCGGCGCATCGCGATCCCGCCCGTGAGCACACATGGCACGCTCTAACGATCGCCACAGCCGGTTACCTCGCGCCGTTCGGCTACTTCTGGACGACCTTCCTCATCCTGTCGTTGCCACTCGCCGCCGACACGTTGCGCCGCGCGGCCACACGATCACCGGGCGAGCGCGCTCTCGTGGTCGGCGCGGTCGCTCTGTCGTGGCTGCTCATGCAGCCCCAGCAGCTCGGGACGCTCATGCCGATCCTCTGGCACTTCCTCGGCGTCATCCTCCTCTGCGCGACCGCCGTGCTGACGCTCGTGGGTCCGAGCCCAGCGCCGCTCGCTCTACACCGCACCCCGACGCGTACGTCGGCGTAACGGGTGCGGCTTAGACCGTCGAGTCTCCTATTCGTCGGACTCGTGGCCCTCGCGCTCCTGCTCCTCGCCGGCCGGGCGGCCGTCACCGTCCGCGACGCCGAGCAATCCGACTTCCGCTGCTTCTACGAGGCCGGCCGACTCGTCCGCATCGGCCTCGACCCATATGACCCCGCGACATGGGCGGCCGCCACGAAAGGCGATCCGACCCGGCTGCCCCCATGTCCCGATACCTTCGCGTATCCCTTGTGGACTGCGATGGCGATGGCCCCTCTGTCGGGGGTCGGGGAGCCTGCCGCGCTGGCCGCGTGGGAGGTCGTGCTGTTCGCCTCCCTCGTCGGTGGAGTGGTGATCCTCGCCCGAGCGTGGCCGATGTTCGGGGGAGCGAGACTGCTCTTGCCGACCCTGCTTTTCTCGCAGCCCGCCTTCAGCGCGATCGCCAACGCGCAGCTCGGTCCGGTGGTCTTCGTGGGCCTGGCAGCGGTCGCCCTCGCCCTCGAACGCGGACGCGAACGAGCCGCCGCGGCCGCCTGGTGCCTCCTTCTCATCAAGCCGAACATCGTGGTGATCGCGCTGCTGGGGGTGCCCCTCTTCCGATCACGACGCTTCGCCACCTACGTCGTGTTGTTCGGATCGGGGATCCTCCTCTTGAGTCTCGTGGTTGTGCCGACGTGGCCCCTCGACGTCATCCGCATCATCTTCGGTCAACAGCTCCTTGCCGATCGCGACCTCGGCACCCTGTCGGCGCTCGCGATCGTTCTCGGCCTGCCCTCGGCGGTCGGCGCCGCCGCGGCCGTGCTCACCTGTGTCGCGTTCGGCGTGGCCCTCCCGCGCCGTCGGCTGCGTCCCCGGGAGCTCGTCGCCGTTCTCGCGGCGGCATCGTTCCTTCTTACTCCCTACGCGCGCCCGCACGACGAGGTCGCCCTCGCGGTCTGTTGGGCGAGCGCGCTCGCTCTCGCGAACATCGTCGACGGGCGGATGCGATCCGCTCTGGTGGGTGCGGTGATCGGCATTGCGCTCGTCCTACCGTGGGCACTGACCATCCTGTCGCTGCTGGGCGGTCCGCTCGCGGCTCACGTCCTCGTCACGCTCGCGACCGCTGCCCTCACGGCGTACGTGTTGCGGCGCCTTGGCCCGGTCAGCCGATCCAGTACCAGAGCGCGAACATCGCGGTGAGCACCGTGCCGATCACGGCGGCGAGGGCCACATACGTGCGGCCGAGCCAACCCGGCGCGATCAACGCGAGCGCGATGAAGGCGGGGAAGACCGCGAGGTAGTAGCGCGGGGCCGAAGTGAGCGATCCGCCCGAGATCGCGACGAGGAACACGACCGTCGCGTACGCGGCGAGGCTCGGCCGCAGCACTCGCCAGGAGATCGCGACGAGCGCGCCGATGACGACGGTGAACGCGAATACGAAGTACGGGAAACCGTAGACCGCCGGATCCAAGAGATCGGCGAATACCTGGAGCGATAGACCGGCCTGTACACCCCACTGTGCCTGGGCCGTGAGGAGCGCCCGCGGATCACCCGTGATCAGCCAGAGAACGGCGAGCCACCCGAAGAAAGTGGCCGGCGCGATGAGCGACGACGCGAGACCGCGGAACGCGACCGGGCGGCGAAGCGCCTCCATGGCGAGGGGCAACGCGACGACCGCGCCGAACGGCCGCGTCAGCGCGGCAAGCGCGGCGAGCGCCCCGGCGAGGAGCCACTCCCGGCGCCGCGCGTGGTACGTCGCGGCGACGGCCAGGAGAAGGAAAAGTGACTCGGGGTACACCGCGGAGAGGAACACCGTCGTGGGGAACACGAGGAGGAAGACGGCCGCTCGCGTCGCAGTCGCCGCGTCGTGATCGAGCACGACGGATCGCACCAGGTACACGAGCGCCGCGAAGAGCGCGAGGTTGGAAATCACCAGACCGGCGGCGAGATAGGCGTCGTCGCCCCCGAACATCGCGCCCCCCATCCGCATGAGGAACGGATAAAGAGGAAAGTAGGCGACATGCGAAGGGGCGTCGGCACCGTACCCGTCGCGGGCGATCGCCAGATACGGGTCGGCGTCCCAGCGGGCGGCCACATCGAGGAGCGGGATGCTCGACGCATGGCAGGCGTCTCGGCAGACGGCCGCGGGTGGAAACAGCGCGGCCGCCGCGAGCGCCACGACGGCGACCAGCAGGCGTGAGAAGAGGAAAGGGACGAGCACGCCGCGTGCGGCTGACACCGTCGGAGATGCTAGGTGCTCGGGAGGTCTATTCCGTTCTGTTTCGCAAACTCGATCGCGTCCGGGTACCCCGCGTCGGCGTGCCGCATCACTCCGGTACCAGGGTCGGTCGTGAGCACGCGGCTCAGCTTCTCGCGCCCGAGGGGGGTGCCGTCAGCGACGACGACCATCCCCGCGTGGATCGAGTTGCCGATGCCGACACCGCCGCCGTGATGCACTGAAACCCACGTCGCCCCCGATGACGCGTTCACGAGCGCGTTGAGCACCGGCCAGTCGGCGATCGCGTCGCTCCCATCGCGCATGTTCTCGGTCTCGCGGAACGGCGAGGCGACCGACCCGGAGTCGAGGTGGTCGCGCCCGATGACGATCGGCGCGCTGATCTCGCCACGCGCGACGAGATCGTCGATGCGTTCGCCGAACTCGGCCCGCTCGCCGTAGCCCAGCCAGCACACGCGAGCCGGGAGGCCCTGATAGGGCACGCGCTCGCCGGCGAGGCTGATCCACCGGGCGAGCGTGCGGTCTTCGGGAAAGAGCTCGAGGACGAGCCGGTCGGTGCGCCGGATGTCCGCCGCGTCTCCGGAGAGAGCGACCCAGCGGAACGGGCCGCGTCCCTCCGCGAAGAGGGGCCTGATGTACTCGGGAACGAATCCTGGGTAGCTGAACGCGTCCGCGTACCCCCCCGTGCGCGCTTCGCCTCGCAGGTTGTTCCCATAGTCGAAGGCGATGGCCCCGCGGGAGGCGAGGGCCACGATGGCTTCGCAGTGGCGTGCCATCGACGCGCGCGACCGGCGCACGTACTCCTCGGGATCGGCGCGCCGGAGCGGCTCGGGTTCGGCGACACCGGCAGGGACGTATCCGTCCAGCGGGTCGTGCGCGCTCGTTTGATCGGTGACCACATCGACGGCGACGCCGCGGCGAACGAGCTCTGGTAGAACCTCTGCCGCGTTGCCGACAAGCCCGACCGATCGTGCGGTTCGTTCGCGGCGATAGCGCTCGATCCTCGCGAGAGCGTCGTCGAGCGAGGGCGCGATCTCGTCGAGGAAGCCCTGTGATCGGCGCCGCTCCGCGCGCGCCCGGTCGAACTCGACGATGAGGGCCGTCCCCTCGTTCATGGTGATCGCCATCGGCTGCGCGCCACCCATGCCGCCCAGTCCGGCCGAAACGACGAGGCGGCCCGCCAGCGTCCCGTTGAAGTGCTTGCGAGCGACCGCGGCGAACGTCTCGTAGGTGCCCTGGAGGATCCCCTGCGTGCCGATGTAGATCCAGGATCCCGCGGTCATCTGGCCGTACATCGTCAGCCCGGCGTCCTCGAGGCGGCGGAATTCATCCCATGTCGCCCAGCGCGGAACGATGAGCGCGTTCGCGATGAGCACGCGCGGCGCCCATTCGTGAGTGCGAAAGACGCCGACCGGTTTTCCGGACTGCACGAGGAGCGTCTCGTCCTGCTTGAGCCGCGCGAGCGTCGCGAGGATGCGCTCGAAGGCCGCCCATGAGCGCGCCGCACGTCCCGTACCGCCATACACGATCAGCTCGTCGGGGCGCTCCGCGACGTCCGGGTCGAGGTTGTTCTGGATCATCCGGAACGCGGCTTCCTGCGGCCAGCCGAGGCAGTGCAATGCATTGCCTCGCGGAGCCCGAACCGTCCGTGCCGCGACCGTCACGGTCTCAATTGTCCATCGCCCAGGACCGAACACCCGATCGGACACCTTCCGTGCGGCGAGGCTTCCTAGACTCCCCAGGTGCGCGTCACCGTGGCGATCCCGGCGTACGACGAGGTCACGAGCCTCGAGGCTGTGGTGGCCGAGGCGCTGGCCGAGCTCGCCGCGATCGGCCTCACGCGCGACGGCGAAGTCCTCGTCGTTGACGACGGAAGCACCGACGGTACCTCGGCGCTGGCGGACGAGCTCGCCCGGTCGAACTCGAATGTGCGCGTCGTCCACCACCGTGCCAATCGCGGGTTCTCCGGCGCGATGCGGACCTGCTTCCGCGAGTCGCGCGGCGACTGGATCTTCCTCGCACCCGCCGACGGCCAGTCCAGCATGCAGGACCTGCGGCGCTTCCTCGACGCGTCGGCGAACGCGGATATCGTCATCGGCGTGCGGGAGTCACGCGCGGACCACGCCGGTCGCCGATTCCTCTCGCGCGGGTTCCACCTGATCGCGCGGAGCCTGCTCGCGATCCCGGTGCGCGAGTTCAGCTCGATCCTGCTGTTCCGGCGAGCGCTGCTCGACACCATGCCGTTCCGTTCAAAGGACAACGGCGCGACGATCCTGCCGGAGGTGCTCTTCCGAGCGCAGGCACGTGGAGCCAGGCTGGTGACCCTCGCCGTGCCCCACTTCCCGCGCCGGTCCGGACGGGCGAAGGGGGGTCGGCTGTCGGTGGTGCTCATCACGCTGGTCGAGCTCGTCCGTCTCGCGGTGCTCGTGCGTGTCGACGAGATGCGCCGGATCGGCCGAGCCGAGACCTAGCACAGCCGCTTGCGGCTCGGGAACGCTGGTAGCCACGGTCGGATAATCGACGCGTGGACCCCATCACGATCGCGATCCACGCGACCCCGGCTTTCGTCGCGAGCGCAGTGGAGTTCGTCGAGGTGACCACCATCGTTCTGGCGGTCGGCGTTACCCGTGGATGGCGCGCGCCACTCATCGGCACGCTAGCCGCCACCGCCACACTCGCGATCGTCATCGGCACGCTCGGTGTCGCGCTCGTGACGGTCGTCCCAGAGCTCCTTTTGAAAGGTGTGGTCGGCGCGCTCCTGCTGCTCTTCGGTCTGCGCTGGCTCCGCAAGGCGGTTCTGCGGTTGGCCGGCATCGTCGCGCTTCACGACGAGGAGCTGGTCTACCAGCGCAAGCTGTCGGAGCTTCGCGCGCAGGGTCTGGAGACCAAGGAATTCGATTGGGTCGGCTTCCTCGTGGCATACAAGGCGGTCCTGCTCGAGGGTACCGAGGTCGCATTCATCGTCATCGCTTTCGGCGCCGCCGGCGGAGCGCAGCTGGCGTCAGCGGTCGTCGGTGCGATCGCGGCGGGCATCCTCGTGATCGCGCTCGGTGTCGCGCTCCGAAAACCGCTGACGATGGTGCCGGAGAACTGGTTGAAATTCGGCGTCGGAGCGATGCTCTGTGCGTTCGGCGTGTTCTGGTTCGCGGAGGCCCTCGGGATGGAGTGGCCCGGCGACGCGCTCTCGATCCCGTTGATCGTTCTCGCGTTCCTGGGCGCGAGCTGGGTTGCCGTCCGGATGCTGAACGCGATCCTCCCGCGGGGCGCACAGGTCGACGCCCGAAATGTTTAGGAGCATCTGGTCGACGCTCTACGGCCTTCTCGTCGATGACGGTCAGCTGGCCATCGGCGCGCTGTTCGCCCTCGGGATCACGTGGGCACTCGTGATCGCAGGCGGCGACGGGGCGCGGCAGATCGCCGGGTGGGCACTCCTCGTGATGGTCCTGGCGCTCGTCGTGGCAAACCTCTACCGCGCGGGTCTCGTCGCCCGGGTCCGGGTCAGCTCCGCGCGCCGGTAGCAGCCGCGCTCGTGATCGTTGCGGATGCCGACGGCTTGCATGAACGACTCGACGATGGTCGGCCCGACGAACCGGAACCCGCGCTTCTTCAGATCCTTCGAAAGAACATCGTTGTCGTCGAACGTCCAGACGTAGGCGTCGAAGGACCGAAATTCCTTCCGCAAGACCAGAAACGCCGTCGCGTTCGATATGGACGCTTCGATCTTCGCGCGATTGCGAATGATCGACTCGTCACTCATGAGCCGGGCCACGTCCTTTGAGGTGAAACGAGCGACCTTGACTGGATCGAAGCGAGAGAACGCTCGCCGAAACGCAGGCCGCTTCTTCAACACCGTCTCCCAGCTGAGGCCGGCTTGCATGCCTTCGAGAATCAGAAACTCGAAAAGAAGTCGATCGTCGTGCAACGGAGATCCCCACTCGACGTCGTGATAACTCGTGAGCGGCTCTCTCGTTGCCCAGCCGCAACGGCGGCGCCGGGACGCCGAAACCATCTTTACGCGACGGAGGACCCCCCGGCCTCCGGCCGGTGCCCCATCGGTCGCTACGCGCCCAGGGGCCCCTGCCCCTGGGGGCCCTCGGCGTCCCGGCGCCTCCGTCTCAGCGATTAGGTGCCGCCCCACTTCCTGAGCAGGTCCGGCAGCTCCGAGAGCTGCTCGATCTCTGCGGTGGGCACTGCGATCGAAGATGGGAATCTCGATTGATTCTTGCGCCAGATCGCGCGCATTCCCGCTTCGAGCGCTCCCGACACGTCATCCACCATCCGGTCGCCGATCATGACGCACTCGTCGGGCCTTACATCCAATCGACGCGCGATCTCCTCGAAGACTGAGCGGTGTGGCTTCGAGTGGGGCAAGTCTGACGTGTAGACGATCTCGTCGATGAGGCCCGCGAGCCCGTGCATGACGAGATCCGCGTTATGCCAATCCGCGGCCCACCAGGTGTTCGAGAGCAAGCCAAGTCGATAGCCTCGGTCTCGGAGAGTCTGCAAAACGCTCGCCGCGTCGGGGTCGACCGTAGACCAGCCGGCGATTGCTTTCGCGTACCCATCCATGGCCCCCAGCAGCTCGGCGCCGCTCACCGGTACGCCGAGGCGGTCGAAGGCCTCGCGCACGAGTCCGGTCGGTGGGCCGCTCCAGTGCTCCGTGTCGACCCTCCGCCAGTGCTCGCGTTCGGCCTCACGCATCGCGTTCACATAGGCGTCGCGAGCCGGCCATCTGCGATCGGCGAACTGGGTGACCAGGTGGTCGTAGGAGGCGGCCCACTTCCCTTCCGCACCGGTTTCCCAATCGGACCAATGCACGAGCGTGCCGCCGAGGTCGAAGATGACGGCGCGCGGAGTGCCCATCCGTTCGAAACTGTACGAAACGACGCTCCCGGCGCGAAGAGCGCATTGTGGGTTCGTGCCCGACCTGTCGTGGCTCATCTGGTTGTTCGTGCTCGCGCAGTTTTTCGTTCCGCTCTACCAGAAGCAGATGCTCGAGCTCCGTCGGAACAGGTCGTTCCACGGCTTCGAGCAGCGGCGCAAGACGCGCCTCATCACGATGATCCACCGCCAGGAGACGATGAGCTTCCTCGGCTTCCCGCTGGCCCGGTATATCGACATCGAGGACTCCGAGCAGGTCCTCCGCGCGATCCGGCTGACGCCGCCCGACATGCCGATCGACTTCCTGGTGCACACCCCGGGCGGTCTGGTCCTCGCGGCGGAGCAGATCGCGTTCGCGCTGAAGCGGCACAAGGGCAAGGTCACGGTGTTCGTCCCTCATTACGCGATGTCCGGTGGCGCGCTCATCGCGATCTCGGCTGACGAGCTCGTCATGGACCCGAACGCCGTGCTCGGTCCGGTGGATCCGCAGCTCGGCAACCAGCAGGTCGCGTATCCTGCCGCCTCGATCGTTCGTGCGCTCGCGCAGCCAAATCCGAATCGAGACGACCAGACGCTCATCCTCGGCGACGTCGCCGAAAAGGCGCTTCGTCAGGTGAAGGGGACAGCAAAGCGGTTGCTCCTCGAGCACTACGCCGAGGCCGACGCGGAACGGATAGCGACCAAGCTCAGCTCCGGAGAGTGGACCCACGACTACGCGCTCGATGCGGCCGGCCTGCGCGATCTCGGCATCAAGGTGTCTGAGGAGATGCCGCTCGAGGTCTACGAGCTCATGGACCTCTTTCCGCAGACGAGCCAGCGCCGTCCCAGCGTCGAGTTCATCCCGCTCCCGTACACGGCCCCGCGGCCGGCCGTGCGCCCGGGCGGCGAACGCTCGTCGGGCTAAGCGGCCATCGCCTTTCGCACGCGCTCTCGAGTTAGGGGAACCGAGCGGAGGCGCGCCCCGCTCGCCGCATAGACCGCGTTCGCGATCGCTGCCGCCGTGGGCACCGCCCCGGGCTCGCCGACGCCGGTCGGTGGAGCGCTCTCGTCTCCCTCGACGAAGACCTCGATCGAATCGGGCGCGTCGCGGAAGGTCGCGATCGGATACGTGTCCCAGCCCGTGTTTTGGACCCGGCCGTCGCGATGTAGGAGCTCCTCCTTCAGCGTCCACGACGCTGATTGCTGGATGCCCCCTTCGATCTGGTTGCGCACGCCTTCGGGATTGAGGGTCTCGCCCGGATCCACGACGCACCAAACCCGGAGCAGGCGCACCCCTCCCGATAGCGAAACCTCGACCTCCGCGACCTGCGCAACGTACGTGCCGTGGTAGACAGTCCCGGCGATCCCGCATCCGCGTCGGCCATCCCGGCGCTGGCCCCAGCCGCTTCGCTCCGCGACTCGTTCGAGCACGCGCCGGAGCCGCTGGTCGTCGAGGTGCCGCAGCCGGAACGCGAGCGGGTCCTGGTCCGAGGCGACGGCGAGTTCGTCCATGAACGATTCGATCGCGAATACGTTCTCCGCTGCGGCGAGCGAGCGGAAGTTAGCGGTCCGCAGTCTCGTCGGCTCGATGTGCAGCGTGACCCTCGCAGCGAAGCCCTCGTACGGCGGGATCGCGTTGCGCCCTGATGTCAGGCCGAGCACCTGCGGGTCGAGGCTGGCGGCGGCGTGCACGTTGGTGTGCTCGTCGTAGCGCCACGCCACGATCCGGCCGTCGGGACCGAGCCCCGCCGCGACCTCGAGCACGGCTTCCGGTCGCGAAGGCGACCACGCGAATTCCTCTTCGCGCGTCCATTGGAGAAGCACCGGGCGGCCGGAGCCCTTGGAGAGGATCGCAGCCTCGATGGCGGCGTCGGCCTGGCTGTTGCGCCCGTACGTTCCGCTGGTGATCTGCGGGAGCACCCGAACCTTCTTCTCGGGCAAGCCGAGGGTCTTCGCAATCTGATCGCGCACACCGAAGGGGCGGTGGGTGCCGACGTACATCGTCGCGCCGTAGCCGCGGACATCCGCGACCGCGGCGCTTGGCCCGATGGGTGCGCTGCTGATCGGCGGGAGCACGTAGGTCTGCGCGAACCGCACTGACGCCCCACGCAGCTTTTCGTCGACCCCGGCGTCCGATCGCATGGGCACCAGAGCCGTTGGACCTTCGACCGGTATGACATGCCATTCCGCAACGACGGCCGCCGCCGCGGCGCGCGCCTGCTCCTCGCGCTCGGCCACGACCCCCACGACGTCGCCATGGCGGACGACCGCTATGACTCCGGGCATCGTTCGGGCGGCGGTGTCGTCGACCGCGCGAAGCTTCGCACCGCGAGTCGGGGCACGGACCATCGCCCCGCGTGCCATACCCGGTAGGCGGACGTCGGCGACGAACCTGGCTCGTCCGGTGACGATGTCGCGCGCTTCCACGTGCCCGAGTGGACGGCCCGCGTACCTCCGACGTTTTTCGGGCATGAGGGCGACCCGGTATGGCACGGACCCTTCGAGCGGCTCGGAATCGAGGAGCTCGGCGTACGGCACGCGCTTGCCGCCTCCCACGACGGCGCCCGCGTGGGTGTCGAGCTTTTCTCTCGCGACGCCGAGTCTCGCGCTCGCGCGGTCGAGGAGCTCGTGCCGTGCGAATGCCGCGGCCCTGCGCAGGAGCGGCGTCTCCTGCGCGACCGAGTGGCTGCCGAACGTGCCGACGTCGAAGGGCGCCTGGTCGGTGTCTCCGAGCACGACGTTCACATGTTCGATCGGCACATCGAGCTCGTCGGCCACGACCTGCGCGAAGGCGGTGCGGATACCTTGCCCGAAGTCGATCTTCCCGGAGAGCGCAGTGATCGTCCCGTCGCGCTCGATCCGGATCCGCTGCCCGAGCCGTTCGGGCTCGCCGCGGTCCTGCATCAGGACAGCGACGCTCTTTGAACGGCGCGGATCGCGCGAACGTACACGCCGCACCGGCAGAGGTTGCCGGCGAGCGCGTCCCGTATTGAGGTCTCGTCGGGCTTCGGATCTCGCCCCAGAAGCGCCGTGGCGGAGATCACCATGCCGGTCGTGCAGTACCCGCACTGCATCGCATCCAGGTCGACGAACGCCTGCTGCACCGGATGCAGCCCCGTGCCCTTCTGGAGTCCCTCGATCGTCGTGATCTCCATGCGCGTGGCCTGATCGGCCGTGAGGAGACAGGATGCGACCGCCCGCGCTCCGCGCCCGGGAGCCCCTACCTCCGCATCGGCGATCACGTAGCACGCGCCGCACTGGCCGCGCCCGCAGCCATATCGCGTCCCGGTGAGCTCGAGGTCGTCGCGGAGGACCGAGAGGAGCGTCGTGTTCGGCGGAACGTCGACCTCGTGACGCTCGCCATTCACCGTGAGCGCCAGCTTCACGAGAGCTCCGGCAGCCGCGCGCGCACGGCGGCGATGAGAACCTCCCGCGCGATCGAGTCGGCCATGGCGGCGATGTCGCCGGACAGCGCGCGGTCTTCGTCCAACCGCGCGGAGCGCTCCCGAACCACGCGGCGCGCCTCCTCGACCCCGGGACCGGTCGTCGTCTCGAGAAGGTCCAGCCCCTGGGCCGCGCAGAGCGCTTCGATCGCGAGGACCTCACGGGTGTTCCGCACGACGTCTGCGAGCTTGTGCGCGGCGTGCACCCCCATGCTCACGTGATCCTCCATGCCGGCCGAGGTCGGCACGGATTCGACCGACGCCGGGAACGCGCGCAGCCGGTTCTCGGTGACCAGAGCCGCCGAGGTGTACTGCGCCACCATGAAGCCCGAGTTCGTCCCGGGGTTGCGCGTCAGGAACGGCGGCAGGCCGCTGGTGTGCCCGTTCGTCATCCGGTCGACCCTCGCTTCGCTGATGTCGGCGAGCTCGGCGACGGCGATCGTCGCGAGGTCCAGCGCGATCGCAACCGGCTGGCCGTGGAAATTGCCGCCGCTCACGACGCGGTGATCCTCGGCGAACACGATGGGGTTGTCGGTCACGGAGTTGATCTCGACCTCGAGGACTCTTCGTACGTACGCGAGCGCGTCGCGCGACGCGCCGTGTACTTGGGGCATGCAGCGGATGGAGTACGGATCCTGCACTCGCGGATCACCCACCCGGTGCGATGCGACATTCGGGCTTCCGGCCATGAGCGTGCGGAGGTTCGCCGCGACGGCCTGCTGGCCGGGATGCGGCCGCGTCGCGTGGAGGTCCGCGTCCCACGCGCGATCCGTGGCACGCAGCGCCTCGGCGGACATCGCCCCGACGACGTCGGCGGTCGTCGCGAGCACCTCAGAGTCGTGAAGCGCGAGGCACCCGATCGCGCTCATCACCTGGGTCCCGTTGATGAGCGAGACCCCTTCTTTCGGGCCGAGCTCGATGGGCTTGAGACCAGCCGCCTTCAGTGCGTCCGCCCCCGATCTCCGCTTGCCTTGATCGATCACCTCGCCCTCGCCGATCAGGACGAGCGCCGCGTGGGCGAGCGGCGCGAGATCGCCGGAGGCGCCGACGCTGCCATGACGCGGGATCACGGGGTGTACACGACGATTGACCATGTCGCAGAGGAGGTCGATGACTTCCGCCCGCACACCTGATCGACCGGCCGCGAGCGTGTTTGCTCGGAGCACGAGGATCGCCCGCACGACATCTTCGGGGAGCGGTGGCCCGACGCCGACGGCGTGACTACGCAGGAGATTGCGCTGCAGCGCTCGAAGCTCGTCGTGCGGGACGCGCACGGTCGAAAGGTCGCCGAATCCGGTGTTGATGCCGTAGACGGGATCGTCGGCGCTCGCTATCTGCGCGACGACCTTCGCCGCCTGCTGCACCTGCCGCTCCGCGGCCCGGTCCAAGCCCACAGCCACGTCGCCGCGCGCGACGGCGACGACGTCCGCGATGCTGAGGTCGTGGCCTGTGAGCCTGAGGGTGGCTATTTGAGGTTCTCGCGGTACCAGGCCCCGAGCTCGGTGTAATGCTCGGCCGCGCGCACGGTCCATCGGGCGTCCTCGGGTCTCACCTCGCGGACGACTCTTGCGGGGACGCCGAGGACCAGCGACCGTGGGGGAGGCGAGAACTTCTCCGGCAGCACCGCGCCCGCGCCGACGATCGTCTCCTCGCCGATCACGTTGCCGCCGACAAGCACCGCGGCCTGTCCGATGAGGACGTTGCGGGCGATCACGCTCGAGTGCACGAGGGCGTTGTGCCCGATCGTGACATCCGGCCCGACCAGCGTGGGCTCGCCTTCGTCGGTATGGATCGTCGAGTTGTCCTGCACGTTCGAGCGCTCGCCGATGACGATGCGGTCCATGTCACCGCGCAGCACCGTTCCGAACCATACCGACGCGCCACCTTGCACCGTGACGTCGCCGATGAGCACGGCCGTCGGCGCGATGAAGGCGTCGGGCGCGACCTTCGGCGTCTTACCCCGGTAGCCGTAGAGCGGCACGTCGGGAACAATAGTGCGATGAAGACGCGCGACCTTCGCGTAACCGGCTATCGGCCGCTCGTCCCGCCGGCGATCATCCTCGAGGAGCTGGCGCTCTCCGAGGCCGGTTCCCGCCTGGTCGCCACATGGCGCGACGAGATCACCGCCATCCTGTCGCGGTCCGACGACCGCCTGATCGCGATCGTCGGCCCGTGCTCGATACACGATCCGCTCGCCGCGCTCGACTACGGTCGAAGGCTCCGCGCCATCGGGGACGAATTGCGGGACGACGTCGTCATGGTCATGCGGGCCTACTTCATGAAGCCGCGAACGAGCGTGGGCTGGAAGGGGCTCGTGTCCGACCCCCACCGCGACGGTTCCTTCCGCATCAACGACGGGCTTCGGATGACGCGTCGGCTGCTTCTCGACCTCGTCGAGATCGGAGTCCCGGCGGCGTGCGAGTTCGTCGACCCGATCTCGCCGCAGTACACGAGCGATCTCGTCGCCTGGGCGGCGATCGGCGCGCGCACTACCGAGAGTCAGGTGCACCGCGAGCTGGCGTCGGGTCTTTCGATGCCGGTCGGCTTCAAGAACGGCACCGATGGGAGCGTCCAGGTCGCGATCGATGCCGTGCGCGCCGCACGCGAGCCGCACAGCTTCATGGGTGTCACTGAGCAGGGCCTCGCCGCGATCGTCGAGACGCGCGGGAACCCAAGCGCGCACGTCGTTCTCCGTGGCGGGACGCCAGGACCAAATCACGATTCCGCGAGTGTGCGCCGAACGCTCGACGCTCTGGCGACCGCGTCCCTACCGGCGCATCTGATCATCGACCTCTCGCATGGCAACAGCGGGCGCGATCACGCGCGTCAGCCCGCGGTCGCGCGCGAGGTCGCCGCACAGATCGGCGCCGGTGAGCAAGGCATCGTCGGGGTGATGGCCGAGAGCTTCATCGTCGAAGGGCGCCAGGACGCCGAGGCAGCACCGCTCGTCTATGGACAGAGCATCACCGACGCATGCATCGGGTGGGACTCGACGGTCGCCGTGCTGAGGGACCTTGCCGGCGCGGTACGGACGCGACGCGAGCTCAGTTCGAGCGCTCGATCAGCCGATACCCGAAACCGCGCGCCGTCTCGATCGAGACCTCGCTGATGTCAGCCTGCTCGAGCTTCTTCCGCAATCGTCCAACGTGCACGTCGACCAGGCGAGTGTCGCTTCCGGGCTCGTAGCTCCACACGCCGACCAGCAGGTCGTCACGCGTGAACACGCGGCTCGGCTCGCCGGCGAGCGTCCGCAGCAGCTTGAACTCGGTCGGCGTCAACGGCAGCTGCTTCTCCCCCGCGATCGCCTGCATGCTGGCGAGGTCGATCACGAACCGCCCGAAACGAACCTGCCGATCCTTTGAGTGATCGCTGTGAGCGCGGTCGCGGCGTAGTAACGCCTCAACCCGCGCGGCGAGCTCGTCGTTGTCGAATGGCTTACCGAGGTAGTCATCGGCTCCTATGCGCAGCCCGACCACGCGATCGGGCGGGTCGTCCTTCGCCGAGAGGAAAAGGACCGGGACATCGGAGTTGCGGCGAAGCTGCAAGCAGAGGCTGATGCCGTCGACCGCGGGCATGAGCACGTCGAGCGTCACCAGGTCGGGATGGAACTCGTTGAACGTATCCATCGCCTGACGCGCGTCGGTGATGGCTTTGACTTCGTGTCCGGCCTCCTCGAGGACGGTGCTTACCAGCTGAGCGACGTCCCGATCGTCATCGACGACAAGGATCCGGCCGCCCAGGGCGGCGCGTCTTTGGGCCGGAGCGGCCTCCTGGTCGAGCATCTGTAACGAAAGGACGGCAAAAGCCGTGCCATTTGTGAAGACGAGCGCCCGCTCGCACGGAAAGCGTCGTACCAGACAGCTAGGCGAGCGCTGTATTCACCTGGATGAGCTTCTCGGCTATCCACGCGCTTCTTGCCCCCACATCGTCCGGCCAGGGCGTAAAAAAGAGGCGATCGGTCTCGTGTTCGATCTTCTGCCGGACCGTGGCGCCACGGGCGGTCGTTCTGAGTGCGTGAGGCTCCACGAGGTCGTCCTCGCGCAACCGGGTGATCGCCGCGTTCACGTCTTCGGCGCGCTGGTGCGGCAACAGATCCAGGAGCGCCGCCTCGTCGGCCGCCTCCTCGCGCCACGTCCTCGTGAGCACCTCGACCTCGGGCCCGGTCAGGTTTGACGCGCGCCAGGCGGCCATGTGGCAGTCGTCGCGCACCTGCCAGAGCCCGTAAATCGCCGCGTCGAGGTGCGCGAAGGATCCGGCGGGCGGGTCGTCGCCGCGATACCCGAAGGCGAAGGGGGTGTGCTGGCGCCTATCCGGCTCGGGCGCCTTGGCGGCGGCGAGAAATGCCCGATCGAGGAGGCCGGCGAGCTCCGCGAGCTCCTGCTTCGGCAGCGGCGCGAGCGTCGCGTAGTGCGCGCGCGCGGCCTCGTGCATTGCAGCGGCGAGGCCCCGCCCTTTTTCGGTGAGGTACCAGCGACCGCCCCGCTCCTCGGCGAGGCCGGCACCGCGCGCCGCGGCGGCCATCGGAAGCCAGCGCCCCGGGATCGTGCCGTACGCGCTGGCAAGGTCGCCGGGCTCGGGGCTCGCGCCGCGGTCGCCGCGGTAGGAGAGGTTGATCGCCCAGATGAAGGTGGGCCGATCGAGTCCGAGCTCGTCCGTCTTTTGGAGCGGAAACGTCATCTTCACGCGTCGTTTGTTCAGAAAGAGAGGGAGGAGCGGCGGGATCTCGACGGGGAAAGGCGGCCTCACCCGGCCATTGTGCCCAAAGACCTAACGCGCTGAGCTCTGCTGCTCGCGCTCAGCGTCCTCGACGCAGTACGGGGTCTCCGGTACGAGGTCCAGCCGTGCCTCCGGAATCTCTTTTCCGCAGATGACGCACCGACCATACTCGCCGCGCTCCAGGCGCTGGAGCGCTTCGTTGATGAGGCCGACGCGAGCCTCGAACATCGTCTGCCGCGCGACGTCGAGCTCTCGCGCCTCGGTCTCGCTGGCCACATCGGCAGGGTGCTGGTCGGCCATGGCGATCTCACCGCCGCTATCGCGCTGGGGTACGGCGAGTCGCTCCTTGATGCGTTCGACCGTCGATGCGAGGTCGGCACGTTCGCGCTCGAGTCGGTCGCGGATCGCCTGTGAGTCCATGTCGCCTCCGTGCGCCAGAATTGCTTTGTGTTGCCACAGGACGTCAGCAAGCAGCGTTCCGACCTGCACCTTCTCGATGTTCGCGAGCAAGACGAGTGGGACGCCGGGCACATGGAGGGGGCGCAGCACATCCCGCTCGGCGAGCTTGGAGCGCGCCTGGCCGAGGTACCGAAGGAGCAAGTGGTCGTCGCGGTATGCCGTAGCGGCTCGCGTAGCGATCGCGCCGCCAAGGGTCTCCGGCTCAGCGGTTTCCGGGCCGAGAACCTCGACGGCGGCCTGACCGCGTGGTCACGCGCGGGTCTGGCACTCGTCGCCAAAGGTGGCGGGCCCGGGCGCGTCATCTAAGGAGCTTGCCTCAGCCGCTCGCCTGGCTCTCGACCGACGGCAAGAAGCTTCTCGTGACGCGAACTTTGAGAACCTTCGCCTACGGCTATCTCACGGTGGTCATCGCGCTCTACCTCGCGGAGCTCGGCCTCGACACGATCCAGGTCGGACTGGTGCTCTCCGCGGCGATCCTGGGCTCTGCCCTGATGACCGTGCTCTGGGCGCTCGCGGCCGACCGCTTCGGGAGGCGGCGCACGGTCGCGACGATGGCGGGGCTCATGATCGCGGGCGGGCTGCTCTTCGCCTTCGGGTCGAGCCCCTGGGTGCTTGTCCTCGGCGCGTTCACCGGGACCATCTCGGCGACGAGCTCCGAGGTAGGCGCGTTCCTCACGGTCGAGCAGGCGATCCTCCCGCAGACCGCGCCGCCCGAGCGTCGCACGTGGCTTTTCTCCATTTACGCGTTCGTCGCGAACATCGCCCAGGCGGCCGGCTCGCTCTTCGCCGGGGTCGTCGGCGCCTTCGCGGCGCTCGGTCTGAGCGGCGCGGACGCGTACCGTCCGCTCTTCGTCTTCTACGCGGTCATCGGTCTGCTCAACCTCGTGATCTTCTTGAGCCTTTCGGACAAAGTGGAGGCCGCCCGCGTCGAAGGGCGGCGGCGTTTCCTCGGGGTCCATCGCTCGGCCGGCACCGTCGCGCGCCTCAGCGCGCTCTTCGGCCTCGACGCATTCGCGGGCGGCCTCGTCGTGCAATCGCTCGTCGCCTACTGGTTCTTCATTCGCTGGGGCTTCGATCCGGGTCAGCTCGCCGTCCTCTTCTTCTTCGTGAACATCCTCTCGGGCCTCTCGCTTCTCGCCGCGGGCTGGCTCGCACATCGCATCGGTCTCATCAACACGATGGTCTTCACGCATCTTCCGTCGAACGTCCTGCTCGTGCTCGTACCGCTCATGCCGACCGCCGCCCTCGCCGCCGCGGTATTCCTCGCGCGCATGAGCATCTCGCAGATGGACGTGCCGACACGTCAGTCCTACACGATGGCTGTCGTCGATCCAGACGAGCGCACCGCGACGGCGGGCCTCACCAACGTCGCGCGCAACGTGGCTACCGCCCTTTCGCCGACGGTGACCGGATGGGCCTTCAGCGTCGCGGCGCTCGGGCTGCCGTTTTTCATCGCGGGCGGTCTCAAGATTGCTTACGACCTTCTCGTTTTCATCTCGTTCCGCAACGTGCGTCCGCCGGAAGAGACGCCATCGCGGCACGAGTGAGGGTCGGGGGAACGCCGCTACCCTAGGTGCGCATGGCCGAGCAGACCACATCCGAGGCGCGCCACCTCGACCGCGATTGGCTGCGCCAGCATCTCGAGGACGAGCGGCGCGAGTCCAATCTCCTCGGGGAGATTCGCGAGGCGCTCTTCGGGATGCAGGACGGGCTGGTGAGCACCCTCGCCGTCGTCAGCACGGTGGGCGGCGCCACCGGAGAGCGGTATCCCATCGTCGTCGCCGGGATCGCGTCCGCGCTTGCCGGCATCTTCTCGATGGCGGCCGGCGAGTACCTCTCGTCGAAGAGCCAGCGCGAGATCTATCTGGCGCAGATCGACAGCGAGCGCGACGAAGTACAGGAACGCCCCGATGAGGCGGAAGCCGAGGTCGCTTTCCTGCTCGAGTCCGAGGGTCTTCCCGCCGAGGCCGCGCGCCGTGTGGCGGCCGAGCTCGCGCGCGAGCCGAAGGTCCTTCTGAAGACGATGGTCGAGAAGGAGCTGGGCCTCGTCGTCGAAGAGGGCCACGGCCCGCTGCAGGGCGCGATCATCATGGGCGCATCGTTCGGTCTGGCGTCGCTCGTGCCGATCATTCCGTACCTGCTGCTGCCGGCGAGCGGCGCGGTGTGGGCGTCGCTGATCCTGTCCGGCCTGGTCGTCTTCGGGATCGGCGTGGTCAAGGCGCGGTGGACGAAGCGGAATCCGATCGGCTCCGGTCTCGAGGTCGTCGCGCTCGCGGCCTTCGGCGGGATCGCGGGCTACTTCTTCGGCTCCCTCCTTCCCGGACTCCTCGGGGTCGCCGGAATCAGCCCGATCTAGCCGTCCGAGCGCCGGCGGCACGGGTGTTGAGCGTCGACGAACGCATACCCCCGGTGATCGCGCCGCATGACGGCGAGCCGGGTCCAGGCGAAGAGGTCCTGGAACAGGAAGCCAAGGCGGTCCGCCAGCCACCGCGACCGTAGGAGCGCGCGCGCTAGAGTGCGCGCGAGTTGCTGATCGAGCAGTTCTTCGACGCTGGGCTGGGACACGCGAGCTACCTCGTCGCGGACCCGGATGCGGGCGTCGCATTCCTCGTCGACCCCGACCGGCACATCGACGCGTATCTCTCCGCCGCCGCGCGCCTCGGCGTGCTCGTCACCGACTCATTCGAGACCCACGTCCACAACGACTACGTCTCAGGCTCGCGTGCCCTCGCGGAGCTTCGTCCGATCACAGTGCACGCAGGAAAGGATGCCGCGCTCGCCTACCCACACGAGTCGCATGCGGATGGTGATGTCTCGAGCGTCGGCGAGCTGGCGGTGCGGTGCATCGCGACGCCAGGGCACACCCCCGAGCACGTCGCCTATCTCGTCGCGGACCGACGTCGTTCCGATGATCCCCAGTACCTCTTCTCCGGCGGCGCGCTCCTCGTCGGCCACATCGCACGGGTCGACCTGCTCGGCGCCAAGCTCGAGGACGAGCTCGCGCGATCCGCCTACGACACGCTTCGCGACCGCGTACTCACGCTCGCCGATTATGTCGCGGTCTTTCCAACGCATGGCGGCGGCAGCGCCTGCACCGCAGAGGTCGCGGGCTCGCGGTGGACCACGCTTGGATTCGAGCGGCGCCACAACCACGTGGCACGCGCAGCCACCGGCGGCTACCCGGCGTTTCGCGCGACCATCGCCCAGGGACTACCGGTCGCACCCGGCTATTACCCGCACGTTCGGGCACTCAACGCACGCGGCGCGCCGATCCATTCGCGCGCGCCCCTGCCCTTCCTGCGGGAGATCGCCCGCGACGCGGTGCGCATCGACCCGCGGCCACCGCACGTCTTCGGAGCGGGCCACCGGCCGCAGGCTCTCAACGTCGTCGCCAACGATTCCTTCGCCGCGCGAGTAGGGGCCACGGTCGCGTTCGGCTCGCCCATCGTCATCCTCACGGACGACGCCGAGCAGGCGGAGCGACTTCGCCAGCAACTCGCCGTGATCGGTTACGACGACGTACGCGGGTACGCGTCCCCCGATCCCGCCCAAGGCGAGAGGACCCTGCGGATCGAGCAGTTCGACGCCCGAACGGCGGCCGCGCGCTCCGCCGAAGGCGCAGTTCTTCTCGACGTCCGCGAAGCATCCGAATGGAACGCAGGTCACGCGCCCGGCGCGATCCACATTCCATACGAGCAGCTTCACGAACGCGCGCACGAGCTCCCGCTCGATCGGCTCATCGTCACGTACTGCGCCGGCGGCATCCGCTCGAGTCTCGCGGCGAGCGTCCTCGAGTCGATGGGCCACGATGTCGCGAATCTTCGTGGCGGCTTCACCGCATGGCGCAACGCCGAACTTCCGATATCGGAGAAATAGCGCGGCCAAGGCACATTTCCTGCTCGACCACTAACGGTGGCGATCCAACCGGGGGTTCTCTATCCAGGTAACTCGCTGCCAAGCAAGGAACCGCTATCACCGCAGAATGGTCATATGCGCATCGCTTTTGTCGCCTCAGCAGTTCCCCGACGATGCGGGATCGCCACCTTCACCGCTGATCTGACGGCGGCTGTAAAGGCGGCCGACCCAGCGGTCCGTTGTGTCGCTGCCGCGATAGACGAGCCGAACGCGGCGCGAGCCTATGGACCGGACGTCCGATGGCGCATCCGGCAAGGTGACAGGGAGAGCTACCGCACCGCCGCCCGCGCGATCAACGAGTCATCCGCCGACATCGTGAACCTCCAGCACGAGTTCGGTCTGTATGGGGTCTGGCGCGATGGGGTCTACGACGATCACTCGGTGCCCTTCCTCGAGGCGCTGCGGAAGCCGGTCATCACGACCCTCCACACCGTCCTTCCAACGCCGGAGCCACAGATGCGTGAGGTGGTGCGTCGCATCGCCGAACACAGCACGAGCGTGGTGGTCATGGCGGAGACCGCGGCCCGGCTGCTCGCGGACGTGTACGGCATCAAGCAGCGCCCCGTCGTGATCCAACACGGAATGCCGGCGATCGTCCCGCGTGGACGCCACCGCCTGAAGCGGCAGCTCGGCGTGGACCATCGCGCGATCCTGTCGACCTTCGGCCTCGTCGATCCGCGCAAGGGTCTCGAGTACATGATCGCGGCGATGCCCGAGATCATCGGGCGCCATCCGAACGCCCTCTACTTGATCGTCGGTCAGACGCACCCTGAGCTCCTCAAGAAGGCCGGCGAGCAATATCGGAACGAGCTCGTCAGCGATATCGAGAGATCGGGAATGTCCGATCACGTGCGCTTTGTGAATCAATATCTGACGCAGCGTGAGATCGTCGACTATCTTCTCGCAACAGACGTGTACGTGACGCCGTACCTCGACCTCAACCAGATCACGAGCGGCACGCTTGCGTACGCGCTCGGCGCCGGCAAGGCGATCGTGTCGACGCGCTACCTCCACGCCGCCGAAGCGCTCGCCGACGGGCGAGGGTTGCTCGTCGATGTGCGCGACGCGGATGGCCTCGCGCGTGCGGTCCTGGCAATACTCGACGACCCGGCTCTCAAGGCCGAGCTCGAGCGTCGCGCGTACGACTACGGGAAGGAAATGGCCTGGCCGAACGTGGGCCGGCGCGTGCTCGCGCTCAGCCGCGAGCTCTTGGAGCCATCGCCCGTCAGTGCACCCGAGGAGCCGATAGACACCGAGAGTCCCGTTCAGACCGCATGACGACGGTCCGCATCGATCGCACGACCGGGCTTGGTCACCGCCTCGAGCAAAACCCGCTCATCACGGCGCGTGATGTAAAGCCGTCGCTCCCCGAGCTCGAGGTGGTTTCGGTCTTCAACGCGGCGACCGCCCAGCTGAATGGTGAGACCATTCTTCTCCTGCGGATCGCGGAGCGGCCCCGCAGCGACATTGACCCGCCGCCGGACGCGATGACCCTCGACCTCGACGGCCCCCATCCGGTCCTGCGACCGCTGCCGCACGGCTACACCAAGCACGACGTCATCGGCATGTGCTTCCTTGAAACGAGCGGAGGCAGACCCCGCGCAGTCGTCGCCTATATCCCGAAGAACCTGCCGGGTCTCGACCTCCGAGACCCGAGATCGATCCGGTACCGGAACAGCACCGGAGTGCTGGGCGTGACCAACGAGGGTTACACGGACTACCTGGCGCAGATGAGCCACCTCCGTCTGGCTCGCAGCCGCGACGGGATCGCGTTCCAGATCGATGACCGCCCGGCGATCTCACCGCAGCACGACATCGAGGAGTACGGCGTCGAAGACCCGCGGATCACCCTCATCGACGGGACTTTCTACATCACGTACGTGTCGGTCTCGCGCTGGGGGATCACGACGAGTCTCGCGACGACGCGGGACTTCGTCTCATACGACCGCCGCGGCGTCATCTTCCTCCCGGACCACAAGGACGTGGTCATCTTTCCGGAGCGCATCAACGGAAAGTACGTAGCCCTGACGCGGCCGATGCCGCAGTCGTTCAGCCGCATTTTCGGCATCTGGATCGCGTTCTCGGATGAGCTCACCGAGTGGGGAGGCCACGAGACGCTTGCCCTCCCACGGTGGGATCACTGGGACGAGCTTCGCACTGGCGCGTCGGCCGTCCCGTTCAGGACGCGCGAGGGCTGGCTCGAGCTCTATCACGGGGTGAACCGCAACCACCGATACGCGATGGGCGGCCTGCTCCTCGATGCGGACGACCCGCGAAAAGTGCTCGCCCGTTCGCCGGCGCCGATCCTCGCTCCCGGAACAGCCTACGAACGGCTTGGCCTCTTCAACGACACGATCTTCTCCTGCGGCGTCGTCCACCTCGATGACGACCGGATCCGGATGTACTACGGGGCCGCGGACTCGTGCATCGCGGCGGCCGACTTCTCGGTCAGGGAGATCATCGCGAGCCTAGCGCCCTGGCCGCGATGATCAGGCAGCTCGCGCGGCTCACGCGACGTGTTCCCGCGGCAGGGCGGCGCGCGGTCGCGTTGGCCGTGTATGCGAACGACGAGGACCAAGGTCTCGCCGCGCGTGACCGGGGCTTCGAGGGCGTCGCCTGCGTCGATGACGCGGCGCGCGCCATCGTGCTCCTTCTCGATCTCTACCGGGATACCGGCGATCGCCGTCTTGGTGAGTGGGCGACCGGTCTCGTCGACTTCGTGCTTTACCTGCAGCGAGAGGATGGTCGGTTCCACAATTTCATCCGCGACTGGGAGGGGACCATCAACACCGATGGCCCGACCTCGTACGCGGGGGGAACCTTCTGGCACGCAAGGGCCGTCCGGGCCCTGGCGAAAGCGCACCTGGTCCTCCGCGACCCGCGGGTCGCGCTACCGCTCGCCCGCGGCTTTGCATTCGCGACCGAGAACCCCGCGCCGCCTGACGTGCGCACCATCCAGGTGCTCGCGGCGCTCGACCTCATGCGCGTCGGTCTGACGCCCGTCCTTCGCGAGACGCTCGAGCGGTGGTGCGACGAGATCGCCGACTGTCGCGAAGGCGAGGTCCTCCTGAACTCCCCCGGAGAGCCGACTCCGCATCTTTGGGGTCACGTGCATGAGGGCGTGCTTGCCGAAGCTGCGCCGGTCCTCGATCGGCCCGACCTCCTCGACCTCGCACGCCAGAGCTCGCAGGCGCTCCTGGTCCCCCAGATCGAGCGGGCGTTCCCGGAGCGCATTGTGCAGCCGTATGGGGTCGCCGCCGCGGTCTACGCGATGGACCGCCTGTACAAGGCGACCGGCGAAGCAGCGTATGGGCGCTGGCGCGATCAGGCGCGCGCGTGGTTCGACGGCCGCAACACCGCATCGCTACCGGTGTACGACCGCGTGAATGGGCGGGTGCTGGACGGGATCGACGACGGTCGACTGAATCCCCATTCAGGGGCTGAGTCGAACATCGTTGGGGCTCAGGCGCTGCTGCCCGACGTGGCCGCGCGCATAGGTGCGCTCCTCGACGAAGTCGCCGATCATCTCGAGGTCGAAGCCGCCTAGCTCCGGACGCGGATCCGCGTCGGCCGCGCGGCGTTGTTGGCGTAACCAAGAGTGTTCCACGTTGGCGTGAGCGGCTGGATGTTGCCCGCCGCGTCGACTGCTCGGACAACGAGTGCCCACTCCTCATCCAAGCCAGGGAGTAAGAGGAGTTCGTGGGAGAACTTAGTCCACCCGTACGGTGACGGGCCTGGCCGAAGAAAAGAGCTCGGGATCGCGGCCCACCCCTCGCCTCCGTCGCGACTCATGTCGACGCGCACGACGGGAGCGGCACCGGACCAGGCGTATCCGATTACCCAGAAAGCTCTCTCCACTGTCGCGCCGTCCTCCGGATGGGTGAGGATCGCGCGCGGGGCTATCTCGCGCAACGGCCGGTCTCCGACCACGTAGCGATCTTTCTGGAAGAAGCCAGTGAAGGGTGCGTCGAGCAGCGTGATGCGCGCGAGCCACTTGACCGAAGCCATTCCGTACCAGCCCGGCACGATCAGCCGAAGCGGACCGCCGTGCTCGGGCGGGATCGGCTGTCCCTCCATGAGATATGCGACGAGCACCTCGTCACGGAGGCCAACGCCGATGGGCAACGAGCGCTCGTAGGCGATCCGCCGCCCAAGGTCCTTCGGCACGCCCTCGTCCGCGCCGCGGAAGAGAAGCTCGACGGTCCCGGTTGGGATCGCAACCTTGCGGAGGAGGACGTCTCGGAGCGACGCGCCGGTCCACGTCGCCGTCCCGACCGCGCCTAAGCCCCATTGCTCTCCCGGGACGTTCGGGTCGAGGAATCGCCTTCCATTTCCCGCGCACTCGAGCGTCACAACTATCGAACGCGGCGGCAACGCCCGGATCTCGTCGAACGAGATCGCAGCTGGTGTGCTGCTCGCCCCGTCGACGACGATCGATCGCGGACCGGCTGGGATCGGAAAGTGCGTCCGAACGTAGTGGCGGCCCGCCGGCGTGATCGCCGGCGTCTTCTCGTTCAGGCGCGTTTCCGCGTTGAGAGGGTCCTCGCTCAGGACGACCAGATCTCGCTCGGGCATCCAGTCAGTCTGCCAGCGGCCGCGGACTAGCATCGCGAGAGATGCCCAGGCGTCTTTTGAACCTTGCCCTCCTCGCCGCGGTCGCCTCGCTCCTCGTCACCGGGGTGATCTCGTGGCTCCTTCCGGAAAGCGCAGCAGGCTTTCTGTACGTCGCGCATCGCGTCGCCGGGGTCACGTTCGTCCTCGCTCTGGTGTGGAAGTACGCGATCGCACGGCGGTCGCTCCGGCGGCGCGGCCTCACCGGCGCGGGTGTGTGGATCGGCGTGCTGACCGCGATCGCGACTGTCGTGGCGGCGGGACTCGGCCTCGGGTGGAGCGCGGGCCTCGTCTCGTTCGACCGGCCATTCGACTACTCGGCGCTGAATCTGCATGTGATCGCCGGCCTCGCGCTTGGAGCGCTCGTCGTCGTACACGCGCTCGCACGCGGTGAGTCGCGCCCTGCCCTCGTCACGCTCGCCGGTCGGCGCGCCGCACTTCGCGGACTCGCCCTGCTCGCCGCGTCCTTCGTCGTGAGCGTCGCGGTCGATCGGTTCGCGCTCGCGAAACGGGCGACCGGCTCGCGCCACGCGGGGTCCTTCAGCGGCAATGCCTTTCCGGTGACGATATGGAGCTTCGACAGCGTGCCGAGCATCGACGTGGACCGTTGGCGTCTCAAGGTGAGGGGATCGGCTTCCCGACAAATCGAGCTTTCGTATGCTGACATCGCCGGGCTGCCTCGTCGCGAGGCATCGGTCGTGCTCGATTGCACCGGCGGATGGTGGAGCGAGCAGGTCTGGTCGGGCGTTTCGCTGATGGAAATGCTCGCGCGCACGGGGATGAGCGAAGCCGCGACACGTGTCGAGGTGATCTCCGTTACCGGTCATCGGTGGACGTTCGATCGCTCGGAAGCCGAACAGGCGATCCTCGCGACGCATGTCGGCGGAGAGCCGCTGTCCGCCGGGCACGGGTATCCGCTCCGTCTCGTCGTCCCAAGTCTTCGCGGATTCTTATGGATCAAGTGGGTCGGCGAGGTCGTCGCGGCCTGACAATGCGGGCGGTGAGGCCGAAATCCTGAGGGGTGTCCTTCGCGTGTCCGTCGGCGTGGTGGGCGCGATGGTGGCGATCCTACTTGTCGCGAACGTGGCGATGAGCGGGTTGCAGCTCGGCGGGATCACGATCGGCCCCGTCCTCGGACCGGCCGCCGATCCGAATTACGTCCCGGCGGGCGCGCCTCTCGGGATGATCGGCAGTGACCCCGACGATCCAGACGATCCGTGGTCGGCCGCCGCCCCGCCGGGTGGCGTGATCTTGCAATCGCCAGGGCCGACCGCGAGCGCCGGCGCCTCGCGCACGATCCTCATTCCGGTGCCGAAGAACGTTCCGACCGGTCCTCGGCGCGTCGCCATCCAAGCCGGCCACTGGAAGAGCGACGAGGCCCCCGACGAGCTGCGTCGTCTCATCCCGCAGACCGGCGCCGAGTGGGAGGGCGTGACCGAGATAGAGATCAACCTCGACATTGCCCAGCGCGTCGGCGTCATCCTCAACTCCAAGGGCATCGCGGTGGACATCCTGCCGACGACGATCCCTGTCGGCTACGTTGCGGACGCGTTCGTCGCCTTGCATGGAGACAGTGACGGGGTGGGGACCAACAGCGGATTCAAGATGGCGCACGGCTCGCGCCGCGGACCCTACGAGGATGCGCTGCTCAACAGCATCAAGGACGCGTATGGCGCTGCGACCGGACTTGATTACGACCCAACGCACGTCAGTAGTGCCATGAGGGGGTACTACGCGTTCAGCTGGAGCCGTTTTCAACACGCGATCGCCGCACACACGCCCGCAGTGATCCTCGAAATGGGGTACGTCTCGCACGACGTCGACCGCTCGATCATGCTTGATAAGCCCGATGTCGTCGCGACAGCGGTCGCGGACGGCATCATGACTTTCCTCAACGACACGCCGCGCTCGAAGATCTTCGGTCAGGACCTTGTCGTGCCAGCGTTCCCATCGAGACCATCGAGGCCGAGCTCGAGTCCCTGACGCCGTTCGCGCTGAAGTAGCTCGCGGAACTCGTCTTCGGTCATCCGGTGCTTCCGCCGGTTGCATCTCCGGCATGCCGGCAGGATGTTGTCGATCAGATTCGACCCGCCGCGACTAAGCGGGATTCGATGGTCGATCTCGATGAGAATCTTGCCTCCGCGGTACGCACAGCTGCCGCCGTGATGCGCCAGTAGGGCGAGCCATTCCGCGGTGCTGAAGCCTTGGCCACCGGCTGCAATGCGACGCTTGTGCGTCGCAGCGCGGACATAGGCATGGGACTTGTCGGGGTTTTCGGCGGCGCCAATCTCTGAGGTATTCCTGCCAGGCCTCCGGATCGGCGGCGTACCGAGCGCGGGTCCGCTCACGCTCTTTCGCTCGGATCGCATCGAGATTGGCGAGCCGATGGCGCCGGTCGTACTCGAGCATCCGCTCTCTGTTGCGGTCGTACCAGGCCTTGCTCGTCGCCAGGACCCGCTGCGGATCGGTCGCGTACCGCCGCTGCATGTACTCGCGTGCCTTCGCTCGGAGCCTCTCTTTGTTCTTTTCATACCGCTGGCGTTGGAGCTCGCGGTGGCGTTCCGCGTATTCCGGGTGCCGCTCTCCGCACCGACGTGTCCGTTCGCGCGCCTCGCGCTTCTTTCGCTCGTCCTTCGACTCCACCCACGAGCATCTACCAGAGGCGGAGCGTCCTGAACATAGGACCCTTGATGCACACGGGTCCCCGGTCTACTCTTCTCGCGCGACCACCGGTCGACAAATCTCGAGGAGGCCGTTAGATGAGCGTTCGAATCGCGCGTGACGCCGCCGGCCTCCGCATCGCGGGAGCGCCGGGCACCCTCTAGCGCCACGCGCGCGACGGTCGCACCCATCGACGTGTCTCCAAGACGGAGGACGCGTGCCCGCATTGTTCCCAAGCGACTGGCTTGCCGACGCACCCTACGAAGATCACGACCTCGGCGTGCTCAAGGCCGGCAAGGAGAGCGAGGTGTACCTCGTGTCTCGGACCGGTCCCACACGCATGTGCCTGATGGCCGAGAAGCGATTCAAGCCGCGGCTGCAGCGGGGCTTCCGCAACGACTACCTGTACGTCGGCGTGTGGGGCGAGGGAACCCGCCACGAAGATCGTGCCATGAAGAAACGGACCCGCTTCGGCCAGGAGTTCCTGCAGTGGAAGTGGATGGCGCACGAGTGGGCCACGCTCAGGCGGCTGCACGACGCCGGCGTCACCGTGCCGCCACCGGTCGAGCAGGTCGAGAACGGCTATCGCATGGCGTTCATCGGTGACGGTGACCGCGCCGCCCCGAGGCTGTCCGACGTCGATCTCGACCTTCTGACCGCGAGGCGCGTCTGGCGGGAGCTGCAGCGCGAAGTCCGGCGCATGCTGGACGCCGAGCTCGTGCACGGAGACCTCTCCGCCTTCAACGTCCTGTGGTGGCACCAGCGTGCGGTCATCATCGACTTCTCGCAAGCGGTCGACGCGGTCACGCATCCGGCGGCGCGCGACCTCCTGAGACGAGACGTCGAACGCACCGCCGCGTACTTCCGGCGCCAGGGTGTGGGGATCGACCTCGACGCGGCCCTGGCCGTGGTCGGCGACTCCTCCGCGCGCTTCGCGCACCAAGTTTTGTCATCCTGAGCGTGTGTTCGGCCTGACGACCCCCTGGTGGGAGATCATCCTCCGCACCGCCGTCGTCTACGTGGTGGTACTGGTCCTACTCCGCGTCGCGGGGAAGCGCGAGCTGGGCCAGATGAGTCCGGTGGACCTCGTCGTGATCCTCGTCATCGCGAACGCGGTTCAGAACGCGATGACCGGTGGCGACAACTCGCTGATCGGCGGCGTCATCGCGGCCACCACGCTCGTCGCGATCAATACCGTGTTCGCGAAGGTGGCCCGCCGCGTCCCGTACCTCGAGCACCTGTTCGAGAGCCAACCCACTCAACTCATGAAGGCCGGGAAGCTCATCAAGTCCAATCTCGAGCGAGAGAACGTGGAGCTCGACGAGCTCATGATGGCCGCTCGCGAACACGGCATCGAAGACATCGCGAAGGTCGACTCCGCGTATCTCGAGCGCGACGGCTCGATCAGCATCATCCCGAAGGACGCGCCCGGTAAGTCGGGCAGCGGCCGTCACATTCGCAAGTTCCGCCAACGATGACCGTGTGACGCGACTTCTTCCGGGACTCGCCCCGCTCGGCCACAGAAACTACGCGCTCTACTGGGTCGGCCAGACCGTCTCGCAATGTGGGACCTGGGTCGAGCTCACGGCGACGACGTGGCTGCTCTACCAGCTGACGGGCTCACCGCTCCTCCTCGGGCTTGGCGGGCTGTTCAGGGCGCTCCCGATATTCGCATTCGCCATCGTGGGCGGCGCGGTCGCTGATCGGGTAGAGCGCCGCCGTCTTCTTCTCTTCACCCAGAGCGCTTCGGTGGTCACGTCGGTCCTGCTCGGCGCGCTCGTCGTGACCGGGCAGATCGCCTTCTGGCACATCTACGTCTTCAACCTGCTCAACGCGACGATCGCCGCGTTCGACGCGCCCGGGCGACAGGCGATGTTCCCGACCCTCGTGCCGCGTGGCCAGCTGCAGAACGCCATCACTCTGAACGCCGTGCTGTTCCGGACGTCGACCCTCGTCGGCCCAGCGGTCGCTGGTCTCCTCATCGCTCGGGTCGGAATCGCGTCGCCTTTCTTCGTGAACGCGGTCAGCTACTTCGCGATCATCGGTGCGCTCCTCGCGATGCGCATCCCGCCGATCCTCGCGCGGACCCGCGGCTCGCTGCTGGGCGAGGCGCTCGTCGGCCTCCGCTATGTGCGCACGAACGCGATCGTGCCGCTGGTTCTTGCGATGGAGGGCGCGCTCTCGATCTTCGGCCACAACCAGGCCCTCATCACGATCTTCGCGCGCGACGTGCTGGGGACGGACGCCGAAGGCCTTGGCCTGCTTCTCTCCAGCATCGGCGCGGGGGCGATCGTCGGGATGTTCATGCTGATCGCGGTCGGCGACGTCCGTCGGAAAGGCGTCTTCATGATCGCGGCCGGGATCGTCTACGCCGCCGCGATGATCGCATTCGCGTGGTCGCGGTCTTTTGCTCTCTCTGTCGCGATTCTCGCGGTACTCGGATTCGCGGACGCGACATGGGGCACCATGCGGAGCGCGATCGTCCAGCTCGCCGCCGCCGACGCGTACCGAGGGCGGGTGATGTCGCTGCTCATCATGGTCGGCCGCGGCTTGACCCAGGGATCGCAGCTCCAGACCGGCATCGTCACCGCGCTCGTCGGCCCGACGTCCGCGGCCACGTTTGGCGCGATCGTCGTGGGCGCCATCGTTGCCGCCGTCGCCGCGCGCGCGCCGCGTCTGCGAGACTTCTCGGCCGCGGCTCGGCGTCCACGCTTGGCCGAGGCCGCGCAGGCAGGAGGGGAGTCATGAGTCCCGCCAAGAAGACCGCGACCAAGAAGGCGACGACGCGCAAGACCACCACTCGACGCAAGCGGGGACCCGCGGAGCCCCGGGGGCCCGAAGCCCGTGAGTCCGCGCTCGATCGCGGCGATGAGCATGTCGTGGCCCTCACCGAGCGGGTCGAGAGGGCAAAGGGATCGGTACTCGCGGCCTATCGCGATCCCTATGCCGGACTGCCGCTCGTGCTGGCGTCTCTCCCGATCGCGACCGTCGAGGCGACGCCCTTCCAGCGTGATCTCTCGCGCACCCATGCCGACCGTCTCGCGATCGCGATCGGCGCGTCGGGCCTCTTCCTGGACCCGGTGATCGCGATTCCGAGCGCGGAAGGCTTCTGGTCCCCGAACGGCCGCCACCGCCTGGCCGCCGCGAAGCAGCTTGGGCTGCGCTCGATCACAGCGCTTTTGACCGACGATCCCGCGCTCGCCTACCGGATCCTCGCCCTCAACACCGAGAAGGCGCACAACCTGCGCGACCGTGCGCTCGAGGTTATACGCATGGCCCGCTCGCTCGCCAAGGAGTCGCCGCGCTCGAAGGAGTCGGATCACGGGACGAGCTTCGAGTCGCCCGCATTCCTCACGCTCGGTGCCGCCTACGAAAAGCGCGACCGCTTTGCCGGCTCCTCCTACAACTCGATGCTGCGTCGGGTCGATCGCTTCATGGAGACGTCACTGCCGGCCGCACTGCGGCAGCGCGAGCAGTGGGCCGTGCGTCTCATGGACATCGACGACCGCGTCGCGGTCCACGTAAAGACGCTTCAGGAGCGCGGGATGAAGAGCCCCTACCTCCGGCAGGTCATCGTCGCGCGCTGCAACCCCGTGCGTTGGATCCCTTCGAAGAAGGGCGAGAAGCCGCCGATGACCATGGCCGAGCTGCTCACTCGCATGACCGCGAACCTCCGCAAATTCGATCCGTCGAAGGTGCGGCCGCAAGACCTTGCGATCGTCGCCGCGGTGGCGCCAGAGGAGGGCTAGGCTAGCGCTCGCCTTCGATCTTCTTCCTCTCCCAGACAAACGAGGCCCGCTTGAAGGGCGAGAGCACGATTACCTCCACGAGGCGCCAGCCGTCTTGGGCGACAAAGTTCAGGTGCTCGTCGGCGGCCTGCTGGACGTCCGCCGGTCTCATCGCCGTGACCTCTACTCGAACTCGTTGCGCCAATGTCCAGATGCCATGATCCGCAATCTAGGGACGAAGCCTCTGACATCGTCCAAGAAACTCGGTTGCGCTCAAATCTAGGTTCCATCCGCGCTCCGTCAAAACGTTCATTCGTACGGCCGAGCCATCCATCGTTCGCACCCCAACCCGCGCGTGAGGCCATCCCTCGCCGTGCCACCCGCGAAGCGCCGGGTGCCGTCAGTGGCCGAGCGCCAGTCCTGCCGCGGCGCCGATCGCGATCACCAATGCGGGATGGATCGATCCGCGATACGTCAGGACTGTCCCCACGGCGACCAGCGCGAGTTGCCACCATGAGGGCGAGCCCGTTGCCGTCACGATCCCAATGCCCGTCGCTGCGAGGAGACCCCCGGTCGCGAGGGCGACGCCGCGCACCAGTCCGGCCACGGGCGGAGCGAGCAGCCGGCGCCTGGCGAGCGCGGTGATGGGCACGATGATGAGCGGGGGGAGCGATGCTGCGAGGAGCGCCATCGTGGCACCGACGACACCCGCGACGAGGTAGCCGAGGCTCACGATGTACAAGCCGTTGGGTCCGGTCGAGATCCGCCCGATCGCGATTGCTTGCACGACCTGGTCGTCCGTCGCGATTCCTGGCGCGACGAGGTCCGCCTGGAGGAGCGGGAGTGACGAGAGCCCTCCGAGCGATAGCGCGGACGCCTTGAGGAAAACGCCAAAAAGCGCGAGTGCGTCCATGTCTACCCCACGGAGCTTTCGCGCGAGGTCGGCGGCTCGCGGCCGAGTGCGAGCGCGCCGATCGCCGCCCCAGCTCCGATCGCACCGAGTGCCGGTACCCCGAGGAATACGGCCGCCGCGACTGAGGCGAGGCATACCGCGACGTCGATCGCGAGGTGCGTGCGGCCATGTCGCGCCGACGCGCGCACCAGCAGAGCGGCCGTCGCGATGGTCATCCCTCCCGTCACCGGCGCGACGCCGGCGAGCGCCGCGAGAGCCAGCGGCGACGCGGCGATGAGTCCGTACGCCGCCGTGAGTGCGACCGTGATTGCCGCGGCCGGAATCATCATTCCCGCGACCGCGGCGACGACGCCACGCCAACCGGCGGCACGACGTCCGATGAGGCCGGCGAGCGCTACGAGGTGGATACCGGGCGAGAGCTGCGACAGCGCCCACGCCTCACCGAACTCTCGCGGGCTCATCCAGCGCTCGCGATCGACGGCGAGGCGTCGAATCAGTAGCAAAGTACTAGTACCGCCACCCACGGATTGAGTGCCCACGGTCACCCATGAGCGGGTCAACCTCGCCAGCATGGCCGTTAACCTAGCGGTGATGGATGTGGTGGGTCGCCAGGAAGCTCCTGTGTTCACCTGGAATCCCGTCGAACAGATGTGGGTACAGGAACGTGGCGGCGCGGCTAAACCTCCCCCGGCTCCACACGACGTCCACGCGATCCAGACCTGGTTTCTTGATGCCGATGAAAACGAATGGATTCAAACGGTCCTGGGGCCGATGGGCCGTCAGCTTGCGGCGCAGTGGCGAGGGGCCTACCGCGTTCCAGACGCCGCGATCGCTCGCCCAGCCACCACCACCAAGAAGCGGAACCCGCTTCCCATCCTCGTCGGGCTCGTGGTGCTGGTTGCGCTCGTCGGTGGGGTCGCTGTCGCGGCGCCCGAGCTCATGAATGCGACCGCGTCTCCCACGCCCTCGGGGGCCGCCGTTGTCCCCTCGACCGACCCCGGACCCGCGCAGTCGGCCGCGCCGACGGCCGCGCCAACTCCCGAGCCGACGCCCGAACCCACGCAAGCCCCGGCGACACAGGCCCCGGCGACGGCGCGTCCTCGTCCGGCTGGGCCGTCGTACACGCTCAAGAATGGCACGGTCGTGACCTACACCGGCCCGCTCACGGCCGCGCGCAACGCGACGCTTCCGGCGTCGTTCTCCGTGGTCCTTGCGAACGGGAGGGCCGCGAGCGGCGCGTTCGGCGTCTTCCTGAACGACCCGAGCTCACCCGCGAACCGCCGCGCGATGAACGGAACCCTCGATGGGAACGGCCGCATCCTGCTTCAGGTCCCGACGAATGTCGTCGCCGGTTCATACCAGCTCCTGTTCTCGTACGGCGGCGAGACCGCGCAGATCGCGACCGTGACGGTCCGCTAAGCCCTAGGCCGCGCGCACCGTCACGATCCAAAAGACGCCGAAGTCCTCCATCCACTGCGCACCCTCGATCAGCGGGCGGATCGCGAGGCGATACGTTCCCGGCGCTGAAGGTGCCACGATCGTGAACTGGAACCACGCCACCTGGTTCGGTCCGACCCACTCCGCCGGCTGCACCGCGACGCGGTTGTAGCGTGGCCAGTCCGTGTCCGGCGATCCGGCCGCGCCGTCACCGCCGAGCATCGACGGACGGTCCTGACCGGGCTCCGGATTCCATGTTCCGAGGTACGCGACCTGGCCCATCGTGTCGGCGAGCCAACCGCGCGTCCCGCTGTTGTAGTACGCGACGACCGCCGTCGCGGTCTGGCCCGGGCAAAGGGTCGAGTACCCACTCTGGCCGTACCAGGACGCGTGGAATCCGCCGATACCGGAAGCGACCGTCCCGGGAGCCGCGATGCCGGGACCATCGGTCCGCTGGCACGGGGCGGGCGGGGGCGAGGGCGAGGGGGTCGGGGTCGGGGTTGGTGTTGGCGGTGCCGCGCCGAGGGTGGTCACATGCCCGGCGACTATCGTCGCCTGGCCGAGAACGCCACCGGTCACCCGAGTCGAGCTCGTCGTGATGCGGTAGGTGCCCGTCGGAAGATCCACGAAGCCGAACCATCCCTTGCCGTCGGTCGTCGCGCTGCGCAGGACCACGCCGGCGCTCATCTCGACCAGCTGGACGACCGTTCCCGTCAGGGGCGTCCCGTCGGACGCGAGTGCGGTCCCGCGCAGGTGCCCGAAGATCGCCTGCGTCTTCCACGTCATCGGCGGCACCGGCTGTGTGTCGGCGAACACGGGCGGAACGATCGTCTCGTACTCGGAGGGCTGTGTCAGCCCACGGATGAGCTCCGCAAGGCTCGCTGCGCCGCTGCGCGTCCCGGCGTCGGCCATGACGTCCGGAGTGCGGTAGGAGTAGCCGATCCAGCCGCCCGAGGCGCTGCCGGCCGCGCTCGGTGAGACCGCTCGTCGAGCCTGACTCACGCTGGACGGGATCGTGTTGAGGTAGAGCGCGGTACCGATCACGGACGACCGGCGGTACTGGTTGTCCTTTGCGAACTCGCTCCACTCGTCGTACATGCGGCGCTGATTGCCTGGCTCGGTCGCGAGGGAATCGCGCTTGTAGTTCATGAGCATCGCCGTGTCGACGATCCCCTCGCGCAACCAGCCGCGCCAGTCCTGCAGCTGCTCGACGTACGCACGGGTGGCCTCGAAGCTGCCCATCGTCTGCGGTCCGTTCCCGTAGGTGATGGTGTCGGCCGACACCCGGACCATCGGCTTCAGTGCCGTCGAATCGAGGTAGACCCGGCGCATGATCGCGCTGATCTGATCCCGCCGCCACGCGGTCCACTGCGAATCGTTGTTCGCCGGAATCCCGACACGCCCGGTCTCGGCTCGGAAGCGCTCGAGCGCGGTCGGGTTGTAGCCCCACGAGGGAATGCCGCCGGGATTGCCGTCGGGGTACCTGATGCGATCCAGGTTGATACCGTCGACCTCGTAGTTGCGGACGATGGCGGTCGCCGTGTTCACCACCCAGGCCGCCGCGTCGGGGTGCCCCGGATCCAGATACCAGTCGTCGCCCAACTTGGACAGCCCGTCAGAGCGGGTCATGACCCAGTTGTCGCGTCCGGACGCCGCCGGCCCGTGCAGGTTGAAGAGGTGGCTCGAATCCAGCGGCGGCGTCGTGTTGTTCCACATCGCCGTGGCGATGATCCACGCGTGCACCTCGATGCCCTGCCCGTGCGCGGTGTTGATCAGCGCCTGCAGAGGATCGAAGCCCGGCGCAAGGCCCTCGTTTACGGGCAGCCCCGCACGCAAGCAGAAGCAGTCCCCACGCCGGACGACCTGCGCGACGATCGCGTTCGCATGCGCCGCTTTCGTCGCGGCGACGAGCGCGTCGATCTCCGCCTGGTCGTTGATGCCTTCGCCGAAGGCGTCCGCCCAGAACGCCCGGAACTGGCCGGCCGGGGCCGCCGTCCCGATCGGAGCGATCTCTGCCGGGTAGGTGGCGAACAAGCTGGCCAAGTACCAGAGGACAGCCGCAAGCGTGGTGGTGAGCCTCAGAGTTTTCCTTCCTCAACGCGCGTAACGATCTGCTAACGACAAGTCTTCGGGGCTCGGTGGGTCGAGTCAAGCGAGCGAGCGAGGGATATTCCTGGGAACAGTCGTACCAGTCGGCGGTCATTTTTCTCAGGACGAATGTCTTTGCGCTTGTCTCGGTGCTCTTGCAGACGCACGCCCGAGCGTATCGTTCCGCGCCGTGAACACCGAAGCGGTCGCGCGCGTCCTCGCCGGCGCGCCGGTGTTCAGCGCGCTCAGCGAAGCGGAGCGAAAGGAGCTCGTCGGTCTGCTTCGGGCGCGGCGGTTCTCACGAGATGAGGTCGTGTTCCACCGCGACGACCCGGCGGGTCACCTCTACGTGATCCTGTCGGGCAGGGTCAAGGTCTCGATACCCGATGAGGAAGGTCGCGAGGTGGTCGTTGCCGTGGAGCGTGAGGGCGCGGTCTTCGGTGAGCTCGCTCTCTTTGACGACGCGCCGCGCTCGGCGACGGTCACGGCGCTCGACGAGACGCAGGTCGTGACGCTCGCCCGCGAGGACTTCCTTCGCGTCCTGGAGCGAAGCCCTCGCGCCACGCGGGAGATCCTCCGGTTGCTCGCGCGGACGGTCCGGCGGGCGTCCGGACGGATCGAGGACCTCGTCTTCCTCGACGTGCCCGGTAGGGTCGCGAAGTGCCTGCTCGACCTGGCAACAGCACACGCACGCACGGAGATCGAGCTGACCCAGGACGACCTGGCGGCCTTCGTGGGCGCGACGCGGGTCTCCGTGAACCGAGCGCTCGCGGATCTCGAGTCCCAGGGCGCGATCGCGGTCGGCCGCCGTCACATCGCGGTCAAGGACCCCGCGCTCCTGCGCAAGCAGGTCCGCTACTGATGACTCCTAGACTCTCTCGTCCGTGAAGGTCGAAGAGCTTCGCAAGATGGCCGGCACGCTGGCCGACGTGCTTCCGATCCACATCCTGTCGGAGGCCGATCGCCAGGACCTCGCGAGCCACATGACGCTCCGCAAGTTCAAACAAGACGAAGTCGTCTATCACCAGGGCGACCCGGCGGCGCACTGGTTCGTGGTCTTCGAGGGGCTCGTGAAGGTGCTGCTTCTCGATGAGAACGGACGTGAGCTTCTCATCTCGCTGCACTCGCGCGGCGAGTTCTTCGGGGAGCTCGTCATCTTCGAGGACAAGGTCCCGCGTGATGGCACGGCAGTCTGTGTCATACCGACGAGCGTTTTCCAGATCGACCGCGACGGATCGCTCGCCGTCCTCAGGCGCAACGAGGAAACGCGAAAGCATATGTTCGAGCGTCTCTCGCGCAGCATCCGCAAGCTGGAAGGTCAGGTCGAGGATTTCGCCTTCCTCGACGTGACCAGCCGCCTCGCAAAGTACCTCGTCGAGGTCGGACGTCTCGGGGCGTCCCTGCCGCTGACGCAGGACGACCTCGCGGCCGCGGTCGGCTCCACGCGGATGACTGTGAACAAGCTCCTCGCCGACTTCGAGCGGCGCGGTCTCATCAACGTCGAGCGTCGCAACGTGCGCGTGCTTAACGAGAAGTCGCTCCTCCGTGAGATCCGCGTCTAGAAAAGGTCCGTCAGCCAGCGCATGCGCTTGTGCGCCGGTTCGGGCGCCCGCTCCGTGGGCTCGAGACTGGCGAGGTCGTCGTGCAACGCGAGCGCGAGCACCCGCGTCGCTTCCTTCGTCGGGGCACCTCGCGGCACGGCGCGCGGCATGCCCGCGATCGTCGCGAGCTCCCTTCGTAGGTACAGCTCCGCCGTTCCACTGAGCCAGACCGGAAGGATGGGCGCGCCGGACCGCAGGGCGAGGTAGCCGACGCCGCGGGCGAAGGGTCCGAGCGACGATTCAACGCGCGAGACACGACCCTCCGCGAACACGACGACGACCTCACCGCGCGCGAGGGCCGCGAGCGTCGCCGCGATCGCGGCGCGATCCCCCGTGTTCGAAGTGCGCTCGATCAAGATCACCATGCCGACGGCGCGAAGCACCGCGCGCCACCACCACACCTTCGTGGTCCCCTCGCGATCTCCGAGAAGCCGTACCTCGGCGCTCAGCGGGAAGGATGCCGCGAGGAGAAAGCCATCCGCCCAGCCCTGATGATTCGCGACTACGAGAAGTGGTCCCCGCGCCGGCAGCGTTCCGTAGTGGCGCACGCGGAAGATCGCCGCGAAGAGGCCGCGGACGATCAGACGCGCGATCCGGGAGCGCACGCGATAAGCCTGAGCCATCCGCGCAATAGGTGCGGGTCCCTGCCACCGCGGGAGGGCACGGACGGCCTAGGACCCGAACGAGGTGCGGGTGGTCACGCGAGCGTCGTCGGAAGTGACTGGCGGCGGCGCCAGAAATCGGCCCACGGTTCGGCGCGGGCGAGGCGCCGCTCGAAGGTACGAACGTTGAACGTACCGGGATCGAGCTTGGCCGACACCTCGTCCCACGCGAGCGGGGTTGAGACCGGAGCCCGTGGCCGGCGCCGCACGCTGTACGGCGGGACGATCGTCTGACCGTGGGCGTTCCGCATCGCGTCGGCGAAAACTCTGGCGCCGCGTTTCGCTTTCGAGAATTCGACCGTGACGAGCTCAGGTTCGCGCCGCGCGAGCTCCTCGCCGAGCGAAACCGCGGCCGCGACCGCCCGCTGGGGGGTGACGCCGGCGCGCAGCGGGCAGAACACGTGCAGGCCGCGACTGCCCGACGTCTTCGTGTAGGAGACGAGCCCGACCTCGTCGAGCACTTTCCGCAGGGCCAGACCCGCCCGTGCGGCGTCGGCGAACTCGCCGGTCTGCGGGTCCATGTCGAACGCGAGCCAGTCAACCTGCTGCATGTGCGAAGCGCGCGTGCTCATCACGTGGATGGCGATGCACCCGAGGTTGACCATGCTGATAAGCGTCGAGCGCGCACCGCCGACGATGTAATGCACGTCCTTGCCCGTGGTGCTCGCGCGAAGGACGAGCCGCGGTCCGGGTGGCGGTTTGTCCTCGGGAAAGTTCTTCTGGTAGAAGCAGCCTCCGAGCATGCCGTCGGGGCAGCGCTCCGCCGTCAGGGGACGATCGCGGAGCCATGGCGCCACTTGAGACGAGATCCCGTCGTAGAACCGCGCGACGTCGGCCTTGGTGATGGCTTCGTCGGGCCACCAGACCTTGTCTGGATTGCTGATCGTGACGCCGGCAACCTTGACGGTCTCAGCGCTCACGCTCGCTCCAGGTGCACTCGGACGGGGCTTTGTCCGTACGCAGGCCGAGGAAGGCCGGCTGGCGCAGCTTGCCATCGGCGGTCCACTCCGCATAGACGAGCTGGGCGACGAGCTTCGGACGGACCCACGTCGCGTCGGGCATGCGAGGCGCGGGGTCGAATGGCGGCTTGTCCGTACGCAGCCGCTCGAGCTTCGCCGAGAGCATGTCGAGGGTGTCCTGCGTGAATCCCGTGCCCACCTTGCCGACGTAGCGGAGCTTCGGTCCGTCGTACAGGCCGACGAGAAGCGCCCCCAGATGCTGGCGGCCGCCTTTCGGGGCAGTGAAGCCGCCGATCACGAACTCGGACTCTTTCCGCACCTTGACCTTCCGCCAATACGGCGAGCGAATGCCCGGCTGATACGGCGACCCCTCGTCCTTCGCGATGACCCCTTCCCAGCCGAGGCGCTTGGCTTCGCGGTACGCCGCCTTCCCGTTGCGGACGAGGCGTCGCGACACAAAGAGCGCGCCAGTGCGATGGCCTATGACTTCCTCGAGCGCGGCGCGTCGGTCGCTCAGGGGACGGCTCATGAGCGAACGGCCGTCCCGCTGCAGCAGATCGAAGATCGCGTAGCGCGTCGGCGACGCCCCCACGATGCCCCGCCGCTGAAGCAGCTGAAAGCGCGAAACGCCCTTCGCGTCCAGCGCGACGAGCTCGCCATCGAGCATGAGGTCGCCGTCGTCGAGCGCGCCGACCGCGTCGATCACGTGAGGGAATCCAGCGGTGAGGTCCAGTAGCGTGCGCGACCAGACCTTCACCCGGCCGCGTTTGCGGCTGGCGACCGCGCGGATGCCGTCGTACTTCTCCTCGAATACCCACTCCGGGCCTTCGACGATCTTCGGTGACAGCGTCGCGAGCATCGGACGAATCAGCTTCACGCCGGATCGCCCGTCGCCGCTTTAACGACGTCACCGCCTTCATCGCGCGCGATCCCTGCGAGCAGTCGCCGTGTGAGCACCGATCGCGGCTTCTCTCTAGTGATGTCGGTGGTCGAGGCGTGACGGTCTTTTCGTTTCATGAGCAGCCACTGGCGTCCGCGCGTGCGGACGAGGACCCATCCGCCCCCGAGCTTCTTCCCATTGAGCGTGAACACGATTCGCCCTTTGCGCATCGCTTCGTCGAACGTCTCGTCGTCCTCGAGCCGGTACGTCCCGATGTCCCAGACCATGACCGTGCCGCCGCCGTATTCACCCTCCGGGATCACGCCCTCGAACCGAGCGTAGTCGAGTGGATGGTCCTCGACGGCCATCGCCAGGCGTTTGACCTTGGGATCGAGGGAGGGACCCTTGGGCACCGCCCACGAGACAAGGACGCCGCCCGCTTCGAGGCGGAAGTCGTAGTGCAGCGCGCTGGCGCGGTGCTTCTGAACGACATAGAGCCGTTCGACGCCCTTCGGCTTCCCACCCTGCGGCTCGGGCGTCGTTGCGAAGTCGCGCTTGCGTTTGTATTCGCGGAGCGCGCGCGCGCGCTCCTTAGTCGCCGCGATCCTTCATTCCCTTCGGCGCCGGGTTCTTGGCCTTGGTCCGCTTATCCTGGGCGACACTTCGGCCGGCCCCGGTTTGGCCGGCGCTGAACTGCCCACTCGCCTCCCGCCTGACGTACCGCGACCCGCCGGTCTTGCCCGGTGTGGTGTCGATGCGCTCGCGTTTGCCATCTGCCACTTTCGTTCTCCTCTCGTTCGTGCGCTTGCTTTCGTTGCACGAATGAGACCGACTCTCTCGGCGAGTTCGCGCGCAGTCGAGATCGGGCGCCGACGAGGCACCGCGTCACGCGCGCTGTTCGCGTCCCTCGCTGCGCTTGAGCGCGAGGAGCTTCGGCGATGTCGCGGTTGGTGAGCTTGGAAGGAAGCTAGTCCGCGTGGAGGAGGGTCATGTGCGACACGGAACCGTCGGGCCAATCGGGATCGTCCGAAAGCTTCACGCCGATCCGCAGGTTGCCCGGCTTGCGGCTGGATCCCTCGACGTCGACCTGCACCCTGCCGCCCGCCGACGGCCGAACGTGAATGAGGTCTCCGTCGTCGGTGCGATACGTGCCCGGATCGATGTCCGGGGGGATCTCGACCAGGAACTCGATCGGCACGCCACCCGTGGCGACCCAGCGGTGAGCCGCGTCGACGTGCAGACCGTCGCAATAGCCGACGGTGCCGTGATGAATAACCAGACCTCCGTTGCCCCGCCTCGAGCCGGCTCGGAGGTGATCGAGATTGCGGCATTCGTAGTGGACGATCGTCGACACGAGCCCTCCCCAGAGCTTCCAACGAGAGTTTTGTCACGCTCGGGTAACGAAGTCAATGGGATCTATTCGCGATGACGGTCGTCTGCGTGCTGACCGGTCGAAAGAGTGACCCACCCTGGACCTCTCGCGTGAAGCCTCGTGGTCGCGATGCTTACGCACGCATCGGGACGGGCGGCACGGCGCGGCGCGTCAGACGTTAAGCGCGAGAGCGGGAAAGAGCTCCGACGGAGGACGCGCCCCGCGGGCCAAGAGATCGTGGCAGTCAAGGACGTCGTCGGCCGTGATCGGGTCGACCTCCACAGGCGTCCCGCCGAAGTCGAGGATCGCGATCCCGTCCTGGCCGCAAGAACGGCAGCGCAGCCTGACGATGAGACGCGAAGGCTCGGTCACCACCGCTGCGATGTCGCCACCGTGGTAGTACTCACCGCAGCCGCTGCACGTCACCTGCTCCAGATGACGGATCAGCTGATCGATCCAACTCATGCTCGCGGAATACGCACTTCCTGTGCCTCTCGGCTGGCGCCGTTCGTGCCGCGGAAACGGGCGCCGTAACAAATGTGTGACAAGCCCAGGGTACGCAGGTCCCGGGAGCTATAGAGCGAGCTGGAGTTGGACCGTCTCGGGCTCGCGCAGCCGCGCCGGTCTGGGCGGACGCTCGCGGAACTCGTAGCGCGACCGCACGCGTCGCACGCGCTCCTCGAGCTCACGCTCGTAATCCTTCGTCGGATGCACGCCGCCCTGGTAGAGCGCGGCGTAGCGCGGGACGAGGACGGGGAACTCGGTCGCGAGGAAGTCTCTGTAGTACTGCTGGATCCCAACGTCGATCTTGAGCGGCCGGTGACGGAACGCAGTCGCTCCGGCCTCGCTCGCGGCACGCGCGGCCGCGTCGAGGGAATCTTCGCTGTCGCTGATGCCTGGAAGGACCGGTGGCGCCGTACCCGGATCGGTCTTGCGGACGATCTCTTCATTTACGCACGGGACGCTGAAGTACACGGTGACGTCCGTCTTTGTGTCGAGCTTCTTCAGCACGTCGATGTCGCGCACAACGAGCGGACCCTTCGTGACGATGCTCGTCGGCATCGGATAGTCGACGAGCGCTTCGAGGCACCGCCGCGTGAGTTGGTACTTCCCCTCGATTGGTTGATAGGGATCTGTCGCGGTCCCGATAGCGACCGAACCTTCGGGTCGCCGTCGAAGTTGTGTCCCTCGCGGGTAGCGCGCGTGGTAAGCCCGTGAAAAGCAATAGGAGCACGCATGGGCGCACCCTGTGTAGGGGTTCAGGCTCCAATCGAACGGCATGCCCCTTACGCGATTGAGCGCGCTCTTGGCTTCGACCTGGGTGTAGGCGACTTCGTTCAACGCGCTGCTCCGCCGCCTCTCGCGAAACGGAACGTGCCCTGGCAGTTCGTCGAGATGGTCCCGGAGATGCCCTCGTCGATCGTGGATCACGTCGAACCCGAGGTGCCCAGCAGTCAGTCCTCGGCAAGCTTCGGGTTGTGACTCGGTCGTCCGCACGTTCGTGCTCGATAGCGCATAGATCTCTGTGCGTTTTTCCGCTTGATCCGGCACCTGTGCATTATAGAACGTTAGTTCTAACGATGCAAGTGGCTGTCCTTCTTACTCAACCCATACCCGACCGCGAAAGTCGCGTGCCTACACTCGTCGGACCTCGTGTCCAGCAGAGCGGATCGGCCCTATGGCGCGTTCCCGCGCGGCCATCACGACGTGGCCCCCGACGCGGCCGCCCAGCTGGCACCGCCGCGAACGCGGATTCGCACGGCACTCCGCCGCGCGCTCCCTTGGAGTGCCGCGCTCGCCGGTCCCGCGTTGCTCATCGCGATCTCCTTGGCTCCGGTCCCGCGGCCCGAAGACGTGAGGCCATCGGCGACGCCGACGCCACTCATAAGCGAGGTCTACGCGAAGGTTTCCCCGTCGGTTGTGCAGGTCAAGGCGCAGCGCGCCGACGGCACGCTTGCCGGTTCCGGATCGGGCGTGGTGATCGACGACGCCGGCAACATCCTGACGGCCCTTCACGTCGTCCGCGACGCTCGAAGCGTCACGGTCGTCTTCGCCGACGGCACCGAGTCGTCGGCCATGATCATCGCTCAGGTTCCGGAGAGCGACATCGCCGCGCTCCGACCCGCGAACCTTCCCGGTGAGCTCGTGCCCGCGACCCTTGCGAGCTCGGCGTCCCTGCGGATCGGCGATGACGCGATCGTCGTCGGAAATCCGTTTGCCCTCACGCGGTCGCTCTCGACAGGTGTGATCAGCGGACTCGACCGCTCTGTTCAGGTGCCGAACCAGGGCCGTTCCCTCACGGGCCTCATCCAGTTCGACGCGGCCGTGAACCCTGGGTCCTCGGGGGGCCCACTGGTGAACCGGGATGGAGAGGTCATCGGGATCGTCACCGGACTCGTGAACCCGACAGGACAGCCGGCGTTCAGCGGCGTCGGCTTCGCGGTGACCATCGAGACAGCGGGGGGCGCGCTCGGCGTGCCGCCGGACTAGAGGAGTGAAGGACTGATGGCAGAAACGCAGGCAGCGGTGCCGCCGGACACGGGACGGCTTCTCTTCGAGATCAAGAAGGTGATCGTCGGTCAGGACCACCTGATCGAGCGTCTGATGGTCAGTCTTCTCGCCCGCGGCCACCTGCTCGTCGAGGGCGTTCCGGGCCTCGCCAAGACCCTCTCGGTGAAAACCATCGCTCAGGCGATCACCGGCGATTTCAAGCGCATCCAGTTCACGCCCGACCTCGTCCCCGCCGACCTCGTCGGTACGCGCATCTACAACCAGCGCGCCGGCGACTTCCAGACCTCTGTCGGCCCCGTATTCACGAACCTGCTCCTCGCCGATGAGATCAACCGCGCGCCGGCGAAGGTGCAGAGCGCTCTCCTCGAAGTCATGCAGGAGCGGCAAGTGACGATCGGCCGCGAGACGCACAAGGTCCCCGACCCCTTTCTCGTCATGGCCACTCAAAACCCGATCGAGACCGAGGGGACGTACGCACTTCCCGAGGCGCAGGTCGACCGTTTCATGTTGAAAGTTCTCGTCGGCTACCCCAACGAGATGGACGAGTTCGTCGTCGTCGAACGGGTGACCGGCCGCATGTCGCCGGTGGTCCCGGTCATGACCACCGAGCGCCTCGTGCAGCTCCAGCGTGAAGTCGACGACGTCTTCGTCGATCCGACGCTCATGGAGTACGTCGTCCGGCTCGCGTCCGCGACGCGGAAACCGGCCGAGTACGGCATCGGCGACGTCGCCAAATACATCAGCTACGGCGCCAGCCCCCGCGCGTCGATCAATCTCGTCCTGGCCGGCCGCGCGCTCGCGTACCTTCGCGGTCGTCGCTACGTCACCGGACAGGACATTCAGGACCTCGCGCTCGATGTCATACGACACCGCATCGTGCTCTCGTTCGAGGCGCTGTCCGAGGACGTCTCGGCCGACGATGTCGTGAAGCGCGTGCTCGCACGGATTCCGGTACCGACCGAACCACTGCAGGGACATGTCTCCCTCCGCAGCTGAGCGCCGGCTGCAGCGCCTCGAGTGGACCGTCATGCGCAGGCTCGACGGACTGCTTCAGGGTGACTACCGCACGATCTTCAAGGGAGAGGGTCTCGATCTCGCGGACATTCGCGAGTACGTGTTCGGCGACGACGTCCGCCACATCGACTGGAACGTGACCGCGCGGCTCGACATGCCATACGTGCGCGAGTACCTCGAGGATCGCGAGATCAACGCGCATTTCCTCCTTGATCTGTCGCCCTCGGTCGACTTCGGGACCGTCGATCGGCGCAAGCGTGATCTGCTCGTGGACTTCACCGGACTGCTCGCTCGGCTTCTGACGCGCCACGGCAACCGCGTCGGCGCCACGCTCTACGCAACCCGGGTCGAGCGCGCGATCCCGGCACGGGGCGGGCGCATGCAGGTCCTTCGCATCCTGAACGAGCTGGAGAAGCGTCCGCGCCTGCAGAGCGCGCCGCTTACGTCGCTCAGCGACCTTCTCGACTCGGGGATGCGTAGCCTGAAGCGGCGGTCACTCGTCTTCGTCGTCTCCGACTTCTTCAGCGCGGCGGGTTGGGAAGAGCGCCTCGAGCGCATCGCCCGCCGTCACGAGACGCTCGCCGTGCGCGTCGCCGATCCACGAGAGGATGAGCTGCCGGACATCGGGACGGTGATCCTCACCGATAGCGAGACCGGCGAGCAGCTCCGCGTGAACACCGGCGACCCGCGGTTCCGCGAGCGTTTCGCGGTGGCCGCGCGGCGCCGCGAAGAGTCGCTCAACGCAGCCTTTTCGCGTGCCGGCGTTGACGCACTGGTGTTGCGCACGGACGAAGACCTGGTCCGGGCTATCGTCAAGTTCGCGTACGCGCGTAAGCGGCGCGCCGGAAGGCGCGCAGCGATGGGAGCATCCGCATGACCTTCATCTGGCCGTCAGCGCTGTTGCTACTCGCCGTTGTTGCCGGGCTGGCCGTGCTGTACGTGCTCGCGCAGCGCAGGCGGAACCGCTACGCGCTCCGGTACGCGAACCTCTCGCTCGTCCGCGAAGCCATCGGAAAGGGACCGGGATGGCGGCGGCATGTCCCGCCCGCTCTCTTCATCCTCGCCCTGGCGTTCATGTCCATCGCGGTTGCCCGCCCGCAGGCGGTCGTCGCGGTTCCAAGCCAGCAGGGAACGGTCATCCTCGCGATCGATGTGTCCGGCTCGATGCTCGCCGAGGACATGAAGCCGAACCGCATGGAAGCCGCGAAGGCCGCTGCCCGCCTTTTCGTGGAGAAGCAGAGTGAGAGCGTGAAGATCGGTGTCGTCTCGTTCTCGGGCGATGCGTCGATCGTGCAATCGCCGACGACGGACAAGACACTCGTCATCGCGGCGATCAACCGGCTTCGCCCGCAGCGGGCGACCGCCATCGGGCGCGCGATCCTCGTTTCACTCGATGCGATCAACGAATCGATGGGCAGCGAGGAGGATCTCCCGAGCTCGATCCTGCAGCAAGGACAGCCGGGTGTCGCGGCGACACCGCGCCCAAGCGCGACGGTGCCCTCATATCTCCAAGGCCAGCACTCATCCGCCTCGATCGTGCTGATGTCCGATGGCCAGAACAACCAGTTCCCGCCGCCCCTCGATGTCGTCGATCAGGCCGTCAGCCGCGGCGTGCGTGTCTACACAATCGGCCTGGGCAGCGCCGCCGGCGCGATCGTGCGCCTGCAGGGCCGCGCGGTGCGGACCGCGCTCGATGAAACCACGCTCAAGAAGATCGCGGAAGTCACCGAAGCCCAGTACTTCAACGCCAACACCGAAGCGGACCTCCGCACGGTCTACGAGAACCTGACGACGCAGCTCGTCATCCGCAACGAGAAGACCGAGCTCACCGCTTACGCCACGCTCGCCGCCGCCATCCTGGCCGTATTCGCAGGAGCCTTCTCGCTCCTCTGGTTCAACCGCCTCCCGTAGCCCGGATCGAGTCGCTGACCCGGACGCGGGCCCTATCGGTACTGCCTGGCTACCGCGGAGCGATGCCAAGGACAGTCGCGCTGTTCGCGTGAGTCGCGGCGACGATCTCGCGTCGCCTTTCGCCGACGTCGCTCTGTTGCCAGAGGTCGCGAACGCGGACATCTGTGCTCGGCTCAACTCCGATGTCGGCGAGCGCGATTCGCACGTCATGATCGTCTGGCCCGCGGTTCAGGACCGCGAGGGCGCGGCGTCCATCCGCGAGCTCGCGCATCCAGACGTCGACGTCACCGTCGTGGCGGATGCGTCGAGCCTGCCTGCCCGCCGGATCCTGGTCGACCGCGATGAGTTCAGGCGCCGTGAGGATGTCGCGTACGTCGTCGCTCATCGTTCGGAGGTCGTTGCCCGCCATCAGCGGCGCCGCGAGCATCGACCAGAGCGCAAAGTGCGCGCGGCTCTGTGCGGCCGTCAGGTCGCCGTTCCCGACCTCGAGCATGTCTGGATCGTTCCAGTGATCGGCTCCGGCGAAAGGATGCAGGTCGGCCTGGCGATCGAGGATCGTGAGGATGCTCGACCACTCAGGCTGAATGTCCCAGCTCGTGCGCCACATGTGACCGATCTCGCCTGCCCACTCCCACGGGCGCGACCGTCCCCACTCGCAGATCGAAAGCACGATCGGCCGCCGCGCCGCGCTGAGCGCCATGGCCCACTTCGCATAGAGAGCCCGTGGGCCCATGCCGTCCGTGTGGCACCAGTCAACCTTCACATAGTCGACGCCCCACTCGGCGAAGCGCCGGGCGTCGCGGAACTCGTAGCCGAGGCTCGCCGGCAGGTTCTGACAGGTCTTCGTGCCAGCGTCGGTGTAGATGCCGAAACGCAGCCCGAGCGCGTGGACGCGATCGGCCAGCGCCTTGATCCCCATCGGGAACTTGTCGGGGTCGGCGACGAAGTCGCCACTACGATCGCGCTCGGGCGCCATCCAACCGTCATCGATCACGACATAGCGGTAGCCCGCATTGCGCATTCCCGACGAGACCATCGCCTCGGCCGTCTCGATCACGAGGGCCTGGTCGATCTTCACGCCGAACCGATTCCAGCTGTTCCACCCCATTGGCGGCGTCGGCGCGAGCCCATCGGAGAGACGTCCGAGCCCCATTAGGGCACGACCGCAACGAGGTGCCCGCCGCCGAATCCCCCAAGGACCTGGGCGGCGAGTTTCTGCGTCGTGCCTCGCCGGCCGAGCGCGATGATGCTGCCGCCGAAGCCGCCACCAACCACGCGCGACCCGAGCGCTCCGGCCGCCGTCGCGAGGTCAACGAGCCGATCCAGCTCCGGCGTCGACACCTCGTAGTCGTCCCGAAGCGAACGGTGGGATGCGTTCAAGAGGTCACCGAGTGTCGCGTCATCCCGCTCGCCAACGGCGATGACCGCCTGGCGCACGCGGGCGTTCTCGGTCACGACGTGACGGACGCGCCGATCGAGCGGTGGTGGCAGCCGCTCCAGGACCGCATCGAGCGGTCTCGCGTCGAGTTCGCGGAGCGACGCGATGCCCAGGTGGCGGCAGGCCTCCTCGCACTCCTCGCGCCTTCGGTTGTACCCACCGGTTGCGTGCTCGTGGCGCGTTCCGGAGTCGATGACGGCGAGCTCGGTCGTCGGCGCGAGAGGGATCGCGCGCGTGACCTGGTCACGCATGTCGATGAGAAGCGCTTCGTTCGGGCGGCCGTAGATCGACGCGAGCTGATCCAGCATGCCCGCGCGAGCGCCCGCGAACTCGGTCTCCGCCGCATGGGCGACTCGCGCGCTTGCCGCGTCGTCGAGCGCGAGATCGAAGAGCTCGGACAGGGCACGCACCAGCGCGATCGCGAACGCCGCGCTCGATCCAAGGCCAGCACCGAGCGGAAGATCCGATGTGATCGCGGCGTCGAAACCGCCGAGGCGAACGCCCTGCCGATCGAGCGTCGCGGTCACTCCCCTGGCTCGGTCCACCCAGGTGCCATCCCTCTGCTCATCCCCGAGCTCGTACGTAGCCTCCTGTGGGGACACCGCCGCATCGGTGGTCAGCTGGACTCGTGCGTCACCGCGCGATCGCGCCTCGACCGTGACGCCAAGCCGCAGAGCGATCGGCAGCACCAGTCCGTCGTTGTAATCGGTGTGCTCGCCGATGAGGTTAATGCGCCCAGGTGCGTGCCCGGTCGCTCGACGACGCATGCCCGCGGACGATACGCGGCCCGGGCACGATGGCCCGCCGCGTCTTTCCCGAGCCCGCGTCGCGCCTCGCGCACACTAGTGGCGTGCGGTTCGACAAAACGCTCGAGGTCCAGCGCGCGATGGCGATCTACGCGCACCCCGACGACGCCGAGTTCGGCATGGCTGGGACCGTCGCGAAATGGGCGAAGGCCGGAGTCGAGTTCACGTACTGCATGGTCACGAATGGCGCGTCGGGATCGCAGGATCCGGATATGACACGCGAACGGCTGCGCGACATCCGCGCAGCCGAGCAGAGCGAGGCGGCGAAAATCCTTGGCGTGCGCAACGTCGTCTTTCTCGAGTTCGAGGACGGTTACCTTGAGCCCACGATCGAGGTGCGCCGAGCGGTAACCCGGCAGATCCGCATACACAAGCCGGACGTGATCTTCACGATGGACCCGACTATCCGCTACGTCAGCGGCTACGTGAACCATCCCGATCACATCGCCGCGGGCGAGGTCGTTCTGCGGTCGATCAATCCAGACGCGTCGACGCGGCAGATGCTGCCGGAGCTCTGGCAGAAGGAGCGGCTCGAGCCGCACAAGCCCAAGGCGCTCTTTCTCATCGCGTTCGGCGAGCCGGACACTATCGTGGACGTGAGCGACGTGGTCGACGTCAAGATCAAGGCTCTTCTCGCGCACCGCTCGCAGATCGACTCAGACAGCGTCGACTTCATCAAAGGATGGATGAAGGAGGCTGGCAAGAAGAAGCGCTACGCGTATGCCGAGGGGTTCAAGGTGATGCGGTTCGAGGAAGATGGCGCGCCGCGGCGAAACGCTACGCGCGAAGCGCGGAAAGCACCTCGAGCGCGTGCCCGTCCGGCTTCACGAAGTACCACGACTTCTCGACGCGCCCGTCCGACCCGATAAGGAAGGTCGAGCGGATCACGCCTTCGCCGCGTCCTGGCCGTTCGCCCCACGCGCCATACGCCTCGTGCACCTTGCGGTCGGCATCACTCAGCAAGCGAACGCGGAGGCCGTACTTCTTGCGGAATGCTTGATGCGCGGCCGCGTCGTCTCGTGAGACCCCGAGCACAGGAACGCCCAGCATCTCGAACTGCGGGAAGTTGTCCGTGAACTGGCACGCCTCGGTCGTGCAGCCGGGTGTGTCGTCCTTCGGATAGAAGTACACGACGTACCGGGAGCCTTTGAGATTCTCGGTGGACACGAGCTTGCCCTCTTCGTCCGGCAGGGCGAACGCGGGCGCCTGGTCGCCGGGCCTGAACTCCACCGTCTCGAAAGGGTAATGACTACCGGACGTATGCGGCGCGGAAGTCCTCGAAGCGAGCGTAAAACGCGCCGGTCGTCTCACCGAAGGCGGCAGCGAAGGCCTGGTGCCACTCCTGGCCGGTGCCCACCCGCGTGCACCAGTCGCGGATCGCGAGGAGGCCTTTCGCCGCGAGAAGACGATCGACGGCGAGGTACGCGACCGCGAAGGGGTTCGCGTCCGCCGGCCACGCCGTCTCCAGCGAGGCCAGGGTCGCCTTGTTCGTAGCGTTGTTCAGCTGACGTCTGGTGAACGTGTCGAGATTGGGTTGAGGAATGAGGCCATCGGCGACAAGCGAACGGTACGCGAAGGACTCGGCCATGCCCTCGGAGATCCAGCGCACGCCGCCGGCCATGCAGGCGCGGCCGCCGACCGCGTACTGCCACACGTGGACGTGCTCGTGCGCCGCGAGCTCTGTGCGCTCGGTATCGGCGGTCCACGTGTCAGGCGCCGCGGCCTGGGGCGCTGCCCACGCGGCGTTCGAAGTGACGATCTCGAAGGCGTCGCCAGACGCGGTGCAGCAGAAACGCTGCGTCCCGTCGCCGACGTAGACGTGCACGGTCGATGGGCGCTGACGCGCTCCGCCCGCAAACCGGTCGAGGTATGCGTGGGCGTGCTGCACGCCCTGGTGGACCTGAGCAATATCCCTGGCGTTCACGCCGGGGTCTATCCGGAATGTGACTCCGACAGGGTCAGGCGGAGTGGGCGTCGGCATCGTGCCGTCGGGGTTGAGGACGAGCACCTGCCAGAAGACTCCGATGTCTTCCATCCACGTCGCGCCCTCGACGAGCGGCCTCACGTAGAGCCGGTAGGTGCCGGGAAGTGTCGGCGCCTGCAGGTTGAACTGGAACCATGCGACCTGGCTCGGACCGACGTACGGGGCCGGCTGCTGCGCGATGCGATTGAAGCGCGGCCATCCCGTCGCGGGTGAACCGAGCTGACCGTCGCCTCCGAGGATGCTGGGTTGGTCTTGTCCCGGCTCGCTGCCCCACGTGCCGAGGTACGCCACCTCGCCCATCCGTCCGGCGACCCACCCGCGTGATCCCGAGTTGTAATAGGCGAGTGTCGCCTGCGCAGTGCCACCCGGACAGAGGCGCATGTAGCCGCTCTGCCCGTACCAGGACGCGTGAAAGCCCGGCAGCTTGGTCGGTGTTGAACTCGGCGGAGGGATGCCCGGACCGATGTCGGCTGTGCATGCCGCGGCGACGGCACTCGGCCGAGCAGGCACAAACGTTGCGGCGGCGACGAGCACAATCGCGGCAAGGATGCGCATCGTTGTTAGCAACCTAACCTGGAGGAGGCCGTTACGGCATGAATGTGAAAGAGCTCGGGCACATCGTCCTGTACGTTAGCGACCTCGGACTATCGCGTCGCTTCTACGGGCAGACACTCGGTTGGCGGGAGATCACGCCTGAGGACGGCATCGGCTTCCCCGCTGCGGCGTTCTCGTCCGGCCGAACCCATCACGAGCTGCTGCTGATCGAGGTGCCAGGTGCCCCACCGTTGCCCCGAGGTAGAAGGCTCGGGCTTTACCACTTCGGTTTGAAAATCGGAGAGACGGACCATGAGCTTCGCTCGGCTCGCGACGAGCTGGCCGCCGCTGGTGTGCGCATTGTCGGCGCCACCGATCATGGCGTGACGCACAGCCTCTACATCGAGGACCCCGACGGGAACGAGATCGAGCTCTACATCGACGTCCAGCCCGCGCGCTGGAAGGAAGATCCGGGCGTGATGTTCAGCGATCCCGTCGCGCGCCCGCTTCGGCTCTAGGCCTCGGCCTCTTCCTCATCGGGCCAGTCGAACTTCGCGAGCGCTGCGCGGGTGATGCCGCCGGTCTTGAACCACTTGTGGCCTTCGGGCTCGCCGCCCGGGCAGTAAGCCCACCCGCCTTCCTCCGCCACATTGAAGGGGCTGGACGGATCGACGGGCGGCTTGCGGCGGTGGGTCTTGCGCACGCAGATGAATTGGATGAGGGCGCGGTCCATCGCCGATCGATTATGTGCGCGGCGCCGGCGGAATAATCATCCAGTTCTACTGAGCGGGAGACGGGTCTCGAACCCGCGAAAACCTTCTGCTTGGGAAGCAGACGCTCTACCAACTGAGCTACTCCCGCGCGTGGTCACATTCTATTCATCCTTTGCCAGCCAGCGGGCGTAGCCGAGGTCTCGAGCGGTTTTTCGCCGATGGTCGTTTGCGCATCTGACCTCGCACTTTGCGATCTCGGCTGCCAGCCCGACCAGATCTTGCCTCCGAACGAACCAGGCAACTTCCCGCGTTTTCGTTGCCGGGTCCTTGTGATCGAAATCGAGTACGACCGGGTTGGCCTCACCACAGTCGACGCAGGGATGGGCCATTAAGTAGTCGTATGCGAATAGCTGGCAGGCGTTTCGATACCGCATGCGCCTCTTGCGTGCCTTCTTCAGGTATGCAGACCGGTTTAGCCGATAGTGCTCGCGGCCGTAGATTAGACAGCAGTCACGGCAATAGCTCCGCCGCGTGCCGCGCCGGCGATCCTTGTGGGGAAAGTCCTCGACAGGCTTCCACAGGTCGCATCGTGAGCAGTGGCGCAGCTGGTCGCCGCTCGCTGCGGGTTCCATCACGACGCCAATTCGGTGGCCGTTCGTTCGCGTTCTTCGTCCGTCCATCCGCGAGACTTTCGCCATCCAAACTGCTCTGCTGTTCTCTTCCGGTGGCAGTTCGCACATCGGACATCGCATTTCGCGATCTCGAGCAGTACTCGGTTCCACGGCTTATGGGTAGATAGAACGATCACGTTATGGCTCTTCGCCGAGGGGTCGCGATGATCGAAGTCGAGTACGACGATGTCGGTCTCGCCGCAATCGACGCATGGATGAGCCCGAAGGTACTCGCGAATCAGCGGCCGGTTCTCTTCGCGGTAGCGGCGGATCCGCGCGACTTCCTGCCGGATGTAGGTGTCGCGGTTCCGAACGTAGTGCTCACGCCGGTACTTCGCGTGACAAGCGCGACAGCGCCCCTGCCGGCTGCCTCGGGCTTTGTTGGCGAACGCGAACTCGTCAATAGGCTTGAATCGACGGCAGTCGTAGCACCACTTGGTCGCGGGCATCGAAGGCAGCGCACGGGCAACCGCCACGGAGAACCTCTGAGGTCGGGGTCGGCCCTCCGCTCCGCCTGACGAGCCTCTAGAACGCATGTTCTATCACATCATGACCAAACAATCAAGCCCTGCGCGCGAATAATCGGCGCGATGCCGTAGAAGAAATCGCCGCCCGAGCTGATCGCCGCGTTCGAAAAGGCGAAGCCCGCCGATCCGACCGTCGCGTCGCGGCCGATGTTCGGATATCCCGCGCTCTTCCTGAAGGGGAACCTGTTCGCGGGAACATACCAGGACAAGATCGTCGTCCGCTTCGGCGACGATCGCACGATCGCTGGAGCGAAGACGGCGAAGACATTCGAGCCGATGCCCGGGCGCGCGATGAAGGAATACCTCGTCGTCCCCGGTGCCGTGATGAAGAGCCCGAGGAAGCTGCGCGCGTGGATCGATCACGCGCACGAGTATGCGAAGACGCTACCCGTGAAGAAAGCGCGCTAGCTACCGGACCGGCAGTCTCCGCGCCGAAAGCGAGATCGACTCGTCAGGCTCGGGCTCCGGCTTTTCGGTCGCCCCGAGAATGATTCCGAGTGCGAGCGACAGGATCGCGCCGGTGATCGCCGAGAGGAGCAACACGCCATCCGTCGGGCGGTCGGGAGCGTTGTCCAGCATTGAGAGAGTTATCGCCATCAAGTAGAGGAACGCCGCCCCGGTCACAACACCTGCACCTGCCGCCATCACGTAGAGCGCAAACCAGCGCTTTGGCCGCCGCAGGAGCGTGTCGAAGAACGTCCGGAGAAGACGCGTGACCGTCCACACCGTCAGCGCCGCTATCGTCCAAGCGAGGACGGTCGCGATCCACGTTTCGAGCGTGGCCGTGGCGAGCCGCGATACGAGACCCGCCATCTGCGACCAGAGCACCGCCGGATCGAGCTGCGTGCCGAGCGCGCCGAAGCGATCACCCGAGCTCTGGAGCATGGTGAGGAGCGCCGACTTCACTTCGGCGGCCCGCACCGGGTTGAAGAGCGATTCCTGTCGCAGCGAAAGGCCGGTCTGCGCGTACGCGCCGAGCGACTGGACGCCCATCGCGACCGCGACGACCATCGTCAACGCGGCGCTCGCCGCGACCGTCAGAACTCCGGTGAGGCCGAAGACCGCCGCCGTCGTCAGGATCATCGCGGGGGCGAGTCCGAGCGGAGTGAGCACTGGAGTCGCCATCGCGACCGCGATCTGCTCGGGCGGGGCGCTCCGCGCCCATAGGAAGATGCCGAGGATCCCCAGGAGCAATGCGAGGCCCGGCACGAAGATGAACACGAAGGCCGTCACCATGACCCACGCGATCGCGATCGCGACACCGAGCTGTCCGGCGAACGCCACGATCGCGACGAGCCCCGTGGCGAGAAGCGCGCCGACGATCTCGAAACCGGCGAGGATCGCCATCGCGAAGACCGGAAGGGCGCTGCACAGCGAGAAGAAGGCTCCGCGGAGCGGCTGGCCATAGTTCGACAGAAGCGCGACGACCGGGCTCTGCTCGGTCTTCGGGACGAAGTCCTCGAGCGGGTCGGCCATGACCATCCGCGTCGTCGCGAGGTCCTTGTCGAGGTTCTCGATTCTCTGGAGGGCCGTCGCGAAGTCGCTGGCCTTCTGGTAGCGGAGATTCGGCTGCTTCGCGAGCGCCTTCAGAGCGACCGAGTCGAGCTCGCGGGGAAGCGACGCCCGGAGGTGGCTGGGTGGCACGGGCTGCCTGACCACGTGGTCGCGGAGCAGCACGGCCGCGTTGGTGCTGGTGAATGGCGGTTTGCCGACGAGCCCCTCGTAAAGGACCAGACCGAGGCCGTACACATCGGACTGGACCGTCGCGCTCTTTCCCTCGACGCGCTCGGGGGCGACGTACATGGCGGTCGCGTAGAGCTGCGGCGTGTCCGCGTCCTCCTGGGGATTGCGCGCGATTCCGAAGTCGCAGATCTTTGCCGCTTCGTTGGCATCGAAGAGGATGTTCGACGGCTTGAGGTCGGCGTGAACGATGCCCTTCGAGTGCGCGAAGGCGAGGCCGTTGGCGACCTCGATCGCGATACGCACCGCGTCGGCGGTCTTGAGCGGACCGATCTGCTCGATCCGTTGCTTCATCGAGCCGCCGGGCAAGTACTCCATGACGATGAAGGGGGAGTCGTCGACCTCGCCGACGTCGTAGACCGCGACGATGTTCGGATGCGAGAGCTGCGCGAGTGCGCGCGCTTCCTTGACGAACATTCTGCGGAGGTTTCCGTCGGCCGCGGCTGCGGGGTCGAGGACCTTCAAGGCGACATCGCGATTCAGAGCCTGGTCGCGGGCGAGGTAGACCTGAGAAGAGCCGCCCACACCGAGCGGCTCCTCGATCTTGTACCGACCCTGTAGAACCCGCTCCATTCCCAACTCCGTTGATCGCGCTGGCGCGCCGACTATAACGCCGACACTTCGCGTTGCGACATGTGTGAGCGGGTTCGACATGATTCCGCCTCCGCCCCCCGACTCCCCAGCCGTTACGTCCAACGGGAACCGCCAAGACCCGTTCCGACCCGCGACCGAACGGATACCGAAATTGAAGACGCCGGGCATCGCGCCCGGCGTCATCTTGGTGCGAGCTCTTGCGCTACGGCGTCTTCGTCGTCGTCCTATTGGTGGTCGTGCTCTTCGCCGGGTACTTGCGATCGACGAAGTTCGCGATCTCGGCCGTCACCTTGGTCTTGAGCGTTGCCGCTTGATCCGCTGTAAGCCTGTTCTCCGCGACCGCCTTGTCGATGCGGCTGTTCGCGGCCAGCGTCAGTGCGGCGACTAGTCCGTCACGTCCCTTGCCTCTCTCGTTCGCGATCTCGCCGAGGCTCTTACCGCTCCGCATGGCGGCGGTCACATCCTGCAGAGTTGCGCCTCCGAGGTACTCGCGCGCCGTCTGGAGCATGTCACCGAGGAACGCCTTCACATTCGGCACGGCGGCCCGCGGCGCGGCGGCGGACTTCGCCGGCCAGGTGCGGTCCACGAACGCGTTGATGTTCGCCGCGAGTCCGTCCCGAAGCTTCTTGGCCTGTTCGTCGGTGATCTTCTTGTCGGTGAGGGCCTTCGTAATGTCCTCGTTGGCGGCAACGGAGAGTGCCGTCACCAGCCCAGCCTTGCTCTTGTTTGGGGTGTTATCGGCGATCTTGCCGAGGCTCGTGCCGGGGAGCTTCGCAAGGAGGTCCCTCTGCGCGAGGCCGAGATACTTCGCGGACTCGCCGAGGAAGTCGCGGACGGCCTTCGCCGGGCGCGCCGGCTTTGCCGTCGCCTCGTTGGCCGCGGCGAGGATCGCCTCTTTCTGCTGCGCGGTGATGACGCCCTTCTGCACGAGGCCGTCGAGAATCTCCTTGAGCTTGTCTCCGGTCCTGTCCGCACCCATCACGGCCGACGCCGCCGGGGCGACCGCGGACAGCAGACTGGATGAGGCGTCCGGACCGAACGCGCCCAGGGCCGCCGCGCCGAATAGACCCACGCTCCCGACGCCCAGAGCGGCCGCCAACATCAGTTTCTGCCGAATGCTCTTCATCCTTCGTCCGCCTTCCTGGTAACGCTCACCCTGGCTACCACCTGTCTAACGCATGCGGCGCCCAAAGCGTGGCAGCCGGGTGGCGTCAGCGTCGGGTCCTTACACGCCGCTAACATTCGCTCTGCTCCGTGCGGATTTCGTTCGCGGCCGCCGAGGTCGCCCCCTACGCCAAGGTCGGCGGCCTCGCCGATGTCGCGGGCTCGCTGCCGCAGGCCCTCGCCTCGCTGGGGCACGACGTCAGCGTCTACATGCCGTATCACCGGTCGATCGACGCACAGAAGTTCGGGATCCCGACATCCGGCGCCCGCACGCACTCGATCCCGTACGGTGCCGCGCGCGCCCGCATCGAATATCCGGAGATCACCCGCGACGGAGTCCGAACGGTGTTCGTCCGCAGCGTGCGCATCGGGCGCGACAAGGTCTACGGCCACGATGACGACGCGAAGCGGTACGCGCTCTTCTGCCGCGCCGTGCTCGAGGACCTCATCGAGTCGCCGCCCGACGTGGTCCACGCGCACGACTGGCACGCCGGCCTCCTAGTCCCGCTCGCGGCGCGCGCGCGCCCGCTTCGGACAGCGGCCACGGTCTTCACGATTCACAACCTCGCATACCAGGGACGGACGAGCGCCGACGTGCTCAAGCTGGTAGGTCTGCCACGTGCTCGTCTGCCGATCGAGGACCGGGGCGAGGCCAATCCGATGGCACGCGCGATCGCGACCGCCGACATCGTCTCGACGGTGAGCGAACGGTACGCGGAGGAAATCCTCACCCCGGAATTCGGGGAGCGCCTCGAAGGGCTCCTTCGAGAGCGTCGAGCCGATCTCTGGGGCATCACCAACGGCATCGACACGAAGGCCTTCGATCCGGCGCACGACGTGAATATCCCTGCGCGCTACGACGCGGACGACCAGAGCGGCAAAGCTGTCGACAAGGCCGCCCTCCAGGAGGAGACGGGCATGGGCGTGGACGCGGCCGCTCCGTTGTTCGGAGTGATCGGCCGCCTCGTCGAGCAGAAAGGCGTGGACCTCCTCACCGCGGTCGCGCCGTGGCTCCTCGAAAAAGGCGGACAGCTGGTCGTCCTCGGCAGCGGGGATCCGGCATACGAGAAGAAATGGCGCGAGCTCGCCGCGAAGAACAAGGGCCGCCTCGCCCTCACGCTTGGATTCGACGCGGCGCTGGCACAGCGGATCTATGCCGGGTCCGACCTCTTCCTGATGCCGTCGCGCTTCGAGCCCTGCGGTCTCGGCCAGCTCATCTCACTCCGCTACGGAACGGTCCCCGTGGTCCGCGCGGTCGGGGGTCTCGCAACGACGGTGCACGACGTCGACGCCGATCCGCGCGGGAATGGGTTCTCGTTCACGAAGTACGAGGCCGCGGCGTTCTCCGACGCGATCGGGCGCGCGCTGCACCGGTACAAGGCCGGCGGCGAGCCGTGGCGTCAGCTGCGGACCCGCGCTATGCGCGAGGATCACTCGTGGACGGCATCGGCGAAGAAGTACATCGAGATGTACGCAGCAGCCGCGAAGGCCAGGCGCGCCGCATGAAAGCGTACCGGGGGGCTGCGCCCCCCGAGAACCCCCCAACTCGAGCTTCAATCACTGAGCTCGAGGAGCGGATCGCGGCACTACCGCCGGACGCGCGCGCGGCGGCCGAGCGCATCTTCTCCGTTTCGAGCACCGCCAGCCGTCTCGTCCCGCCGCCAGAGATGCATGACTGGATCACGAAGCAGTTCGGGTCGGTGGAGGCGGTGACGACGCAGCAGATCGTCCGCGTGACGAATCGGGTGCTACTCGAAGGCGCTCTCTTCAACGACCTTCGCGCGCGCCGGCCCAGCGAGGTCAAAGGGGCCGACGAGGTACGCGAGACGATCGAGCGCTCGCGCGACGATCCGTTTTGCCATCCCGAGACCGGAACACCAGCGGACACCTTCGGCCGCATCAAGGGGGACCACGGGATCACGGCGTCGAACATCGCCAAGTACGACGCCTATCACGGTCTCCTCGTCTTCGACGAGCACGATCCTCTGGCTCCGATGAACGCGAGCATCATCCGCGATCGCCTGCTCACCGCGCGCCGCTGGGCCCTCGCCGCCAACGACGAGGACCCAAGCGCGAAGTACTACTTCATCATTTGGAACTGCCTCTGGCGCGCCGGTGGCTCGATCGTGCATGGCCATATGCAGATGACGGTCACCCGCGGCATGCATTACCCGCGCGTCGAGATGCTTCGCAGACGCTCGCTGTCTTACGACGAGCAGCAGGGACGCGACTACTTCGACGACCTATGGCTCGTCCACGAGGCGCTTGGGCTGGGACTGGTGCATGAGGGAGCGCGCGTGTTTCCTTCGCTTACGCCGATCAAGGAGAGCGAGGTCATCATCCTCGGCCGCCCGGGGGAGGACGAAAGCGCGCTCGCCGGCGCGATCGCGCACGTCATCGCCAAGTACCGCGAGCAGGGCGTCGTTTCCTACAACCTCGCGTTGCTGCTTCCGCCCCTGTCCGCGGACGGTAACGACTGGCGCCGCTTTCCGCCTCACGCCCGCCTCGTAGACCGCGGCGACACCGCGAACAAGACCAGCGACATCGGTGGAATGGAGCTCTACGCGGCGAGCGTGGTCGCCGCGGACCCGTTCCGGCTGGCCGAGTTGCTACGCGGTTAGAGAGCTTTCGACCCCACCGCGCTATTGACGCTCGCTTTGTCCCTTGCATAGTGTGCGACAAAGTGGCCGAACACTCATTCGTTTCTCGGCGAGACAACACCTTCCGCGAGTACCCACCCGCGTCCGCTCAGCTCGCGATGATCATCCCGTTCTACGGCGAGCTCACGGTATGGATTCGCAAGCCCGACGCCGCCGGCTGGCACTTCCCGACAAGCGGACGCAAGGCGGGCGAGACCATCCTCGAGGTGGCCAAGCGCGAGCTCTGGGACTCGGCCCGGATCGTTCCGCCCCGTCTCGACCTGCTCGGAGCGATTCGTTACCAAACCCCGAAGAACACGACGGCGTACGTGTACATGTGCGAGGTCAGCCACCTCGCGTGGTGGTACGACGCGCCGGAGAAGGACCGGGTTGCCGAGATCGGCGTCTTCCGAACGCTGCCGGCGCCGCTGGCCTCGCGATCGGTCGAGGTCGTGCTTGAAGCCGCGCTCCGCGCCCGTCGCACCGGCCTCCGCTAAGGCAACGGCTCGGTAACACTCGCTCCCAGAACTGCCTGGACCTGCCTGATGGCACCCCGTATGCGGCCCGACGCAACCTCGTGATCGACAAAGAATCCGAGCGCGCTGTCACCAGCTGGCTTCGCCTTGGAGACCGTGTGACCGGGCGCAAGCCCGTCGACGGACGCTGCGATAGGTGCGGTGGAACGGGATACGTGACTCTCATCGAGAAGCAGCGTCTCTGCGCTCGGTGCTGCCTCGAAGGCGAAGCGGGGGCGTCCTAGCCGAAGAGTCGGGAGACCGCGCGCACGAGCAGGTCGCCGCTCAAATCGTCGCCGTAGAAGGCGTCGCCGACTCGCACCTCGAAGTGGAGGTGCGGCCCGCCCTGCGGATAGCCTGAGCTTCCAACCTGGCCGATCAACACGCCCGCTTCGACCTTCTGTCCAACGGCGAGCGGCTCCACCGCGGAGAGGTGCGCGTAGCGCGTCATCAGGCCCTTTCCGTGTTCGATCCATACCTGACGTCCGCGGATGCGGTCGAGCGTCGCCGCGGGCGTGTATCCAAGCGTGAGCGCCTCGTATAGCGCGATGTCCTGCTCCTCGCGGTTCCAATCGAGGAAGCTCAGATCGACGCGAGCCACCGTCCCGCTCGCGGCAGCCAGGACGGGCGTTCCGTCGGGGGCGGGAAAGTCGATTCCCTCGTGGAGGCCGCCTCGGTAATCGCGTGCCGCGCCGGGCAGGAGCTCGGCGTCCGTGGGGATGTCGCCGCCTTCAATTGGCAGCGCGAAGAGTCCCCAGAGGCGGACATTGGTCCGCGCGCCGCGCTCGCCGATATCGGGCGGGATCGTCTCGACGGCGGGTATGGCCGTGTGGCGGGGTGTCGGTGTCGCACGCGCAAGCTCTGGCCCCGAGCCCGATGCGGTCACCGCGACGGCACCGAAGAGGACGACGCCGAGGATCGCGAGGATGATCCGCACGGCGGCCCACGCTACCGCCGAAAGCGTGCCAACCAAGCGCAATGCGGTCTCATCAAACCTATACTTCGCCAAGCGCCACCACCTTTAAGGACCGGTCCTGTGAGGCCGGGAAGGAGCGCCAGACGGCCACGCTGCTCGGAGCGGACGACGTCCGCAGGGCCATCATGCGGATCGCGCACGAGATCGTCGAGCGCGACCGTGACCTCTCCCTTCTCGCCATTGTCGGTATTCGCGCGCGCGGTGACGCGCTCGCAGCTCGCGTCAAAGCCGCGATCCGGGCGAACGAGGGGTTCGACGTACCGCTCGGCGCGATCGACATCACGCTCTACCGCGACGACCTGACTCGAATCGGATACGCGCCGGTCGTGCGCGAGTCGGAGATCCCGTTCTCGGTCGACGGTCGCGTCGTCGTGCTCGTCGACGACGTGCTCTTCACGGGCCGCACCATCCGCGCCGCTATGGACGCACTCGTCGACTACGGCCGGCCTCGCGCCATCCGCCTGGCGGTCCTCGTGGACCGGGGGCATCGGGAGCTTCCGATCCGAGCCGACTTCGTCGGTAAGAACGTGCCCACCGCGGCCGGCGACGACGTCCGCGTGCATCTCGCCGAGGTCGACGGCCGCGACGAGGTCGAGATCGTGACGAGGGTGCCCGCATGAAGTGGACGCGTCGTCACATCCTCGACACCGATGACTGGTCGCGATATGAGATCGAGACCGTCCTCGATCAGACCCGGGCGATGGTCGAGATCCTCGGCCGGCCTATCCGCCGTGCCCCGCCGCTTCGCGGACGGACGGTCATCCTGTTCTTCGCGGAGGCGTCGACCCGCACGCGTGTCTCTTTCGAGCTCGCCGCGAAGGCGCTGTCCGCCGACGTGACGAACATCACGGCAAGCGGGTCGTCGGTCGAAAAGGGCGAATCGCTGTACGACACCGTTCGGACGCTGCAGGCGCTCGGCGGAGACGTCGTCGTCATGCGACATGCCTCATCGGGTGCTCCCTACTTCGTCGCCGAGCGGACCGACGCCGCCGTGATCAACGCGGGCGATGGATGGCATGCGCACCCGACGCAGGGACTTCTCGACGCGTACACGCTTCGCGAGGCGCTGGGGGACCTGGATGGCAAACGGGTCGTCATCGTCGGCGATGTTCTGCACAGCCGAGTGGCCCGTTCGGACATGAACACGCTCGTACCACTCGGCGCTCGCATCACCCTTTCAGGACCGCCGACGCTCATCCCGATCGCGTGGCGGTGCGGGCAGCTGCCGCCGGGCGTGACCTACGAGTCCGATCTCGACCAGGCGCTCGACGGCGCCGACGCAGTGATCGCGCTTCGGCTTCAGCGCGAGCGTCAGGAGACGGGGTTGCTGCCGTCCCTTCGTGAGTACTCGCGCGTCTGGGGCCTCACCGCCGATCGGGTTGAGCGCATGCGACCCGGAGCAAAGGTATTGCACCCCGGTCCGATGAACGAAGGGGTCGAGATCGACGCCGGCGTCGCGCACGGGAGCAGCTCCCTCATCGAGAAGCAGGTTACGAACGGAGTGGCGGTGCGCATGGCGCTTCTCTATTTGCTGGCTGGGGCCCCTGCCCCATCAGGGGCCCCAGCCCCTGGGGATAGGGGCCCCCTTGCCGATGGAGACAACGCATGACGGTCGATCGACGCGCGCTCGAGGAGAAGGGCTATCTCGTCGTCCCTGGGTTCATCGATCTGCACGCGCACCTCCGCGAGCCCGGGTTCGAGGATTCCGAGACGATCGCCTCCGGCGCGGCCGCCGCTCTACGTGGCGGGTTCACCACCCTGTGCGCGATGCCCAACACCGAGCCGGCGATCGATTCGCCCGGGATCGTCGCCGAGCTCATCGCGCGCGGCCGGTCGGCCGGCGGAGCGCGAGTGCTCCCGATCGCGGCGATCACCCGGGGGCGCGAAGGCCGCGAGCTCGCCGACCTCGTGGAGCTCGCGGCGGCTGGCGCGGTGGCCTTCTCTGACGATGGATCGCCGGTGGAGGATGCCCGCCTCTTCCGCAGCGCTCTCGAGTACGCGCGGGTGACCGGCCGGCCGGTCATCGAGCATCCGCAGGACCTGGCCCTTACGGCGAAGGGCGTCATGCATGAAGGAGCCATTTCCGCGCGCCTCGGCTTGCCGGGCATGCCGGCGGCGGCCGAAGAGGCCGCGGTCGCCCGCGACATCGCGCTCGCGACGATGACGGGGGCGCGCCTGCACCTGACGCATCTCTCCACGGCAGGCTCGATCGAGCTTGTCCGACGCGCGAAGGCCGACGGTGCGTCGATCACCTGCGACGTCACGCCGCATCACCTCGCCATGACCGACGACTGGGTCGCGGGCTCGCGCGCGTTCGCGTGGGAGGTCCCCGACGAAGCGCTGCAGGTCGCTCCCTACGACTCGTCGACGAAGGTCAATCCGCCGCTTCGCGGTCACGCGGACGTGCGAGCGCTGTGGGCGGGGCTCGAGGACGGGACAGTCGACGCGATCGCGACCGACCACGCGCCGCATGCGTCGGTGAAGAAGGACGTCGAGTTCGATCAGGCCGCCTTTGGGATATCGGGTCTCGAGATCGCGCTCGCTCTCGTGCTCGGCGGAGTCCGTGTCCACTGGGCAGCCCTCGGAACCGTCATCGATGCCCTGACCATCGGACCCGCGCGCGTGCTCGGCATCCCGCTTCGCGAAGACGACTGGATCGCGATCGACCGCGACGCGGAGTGGCTCGTAACGGCGGGCGAGCTCGTCTCGAAGGGAAAGAACACGCCGGTCCTCGGACGGACGGTCATGGGTCGGGTCGTGCACGTCTCGCTCGCAGGAGAAACGAAGCTTGGTGGAAGGCGGGTAGGGGATGCCGAAGCGGTCGCCCGTCGCTGACCTCGAGGGACAATTGCATCTTTATGCATCGGACACGTATAGTTATGCACCGATGACCAGGGCGGCGGTCCTCGGACTGGAAGACGGCTCGACGTGGTGGGGAGAGGCGTTCGGCGACGGATCGCCGGCGTCAGGCGAGGTCGTGTTCAACACCGCGATGACCGGCTATCAGGAGATCGCCTCCGACGCCTCGTACAACGGACAGATCGTCGTCCTCACGTACCCGCTCATCGGCAACTACGGGACGTTCGAGCGCGCCGCAGAGAGCCGGCGTCCGTGGGTCGAGGGGCTCATCGTCCGCGAGCTCGTCGGCACGTGCCGCGAGGGGACGATCGATCTCGAAGCCTACCTCCGGTCGTACGGTGTGCCGGGGCTCGTCGGCATCGACACGCGCGCGCTGGTCCGTCGCCTTCGCTCCAAGGGCACGCTGCGCGGCGCGATCCTGCAGGTGCCGCCGCACCGCTCGCAGAGTGAGGACATCGCACGCGAAGCCGTCGCGACGGCGCGCTCGATCCCGGCGCTCGCCACGAAGCCGCTGGTGGTCGAGTCGACCGGCCTTGAGCGGCAGGTCGGGAGCGGCCCCAAGGTCGCGCTCCTCGACACCGGCGTGAAGGAGAACCAGATCCGCTGCCTCGTGCAGAAAGGCGCGACCGTGAGGGTCTTTCCGGCGACAGCGACGGCGCGCGAGATCCTTTCGTGGTCGCCGGACGGCATCGTCATCTCGAATGGACCGGGTGACCCGGCGGCGATCCCGCAGATCGCGGCCGCGACGCGGACGGTCCTCGATGCCGCGTCGTCGCGAGGTATGAACCGCGCGCTCCCGATTCTCGGGATCTGCCTGGGTCATCAGCTCGTTGGCCGCGCGATCGGCGCGACGACGTCGCGCCTACCGTTCGGCCATCACGGCGCGAACCATCCGGTGCAGGACCTCCGCACCGGCCACGTCGCGATCACGAGCCAGAACCACGAGTTTCAGGTGGACGAGGCGTCGATCCCATCCGACTCGGGATTCGTCGTCTCGGCACGGAACCTGAACGACGGGTCGGTCGAAGGTCTCGCCCACGAGCGGCTTCCGATCCGTACCTATCAGTACCACCCGGAGGGCGCGCCCGGACCGAAGGATAACGAGCCGGTCTTCGACGCGTTCCTCGACGACGTTCGCGAGGCGGTTTCGCGCAAGTGACGCGGTACGAGTACCGGCTGGTCGACGTCTTCACCGACAAGGCCTTCGGCGGTAATCCGCTCGCGGTCTTCCGTGAGCCGGGGAAGCTGGACGACAAGACGATGCAAGCGATCGCGAAGGAGCTCCACCTGTCGGAGACGACGTTCGTGCTCCGACCGACCTCGTCCGCGGCCGACCATCGCCTGCGGATGTTCACGCCGGACGCAGAGCTCCCGTTCGCGGGGCATCCGACTCTCGGCACGGCCTACGTCCTCGCCGACGGCAAGGACGGCGCCATGCGTCTCGAGGAGGGCGTCGGCGTCATTCGCGTAACCCTGCGCGAGGGCTTCGTGCAGATGGAGCAGCCGCTGCCCACGTTCACCGGAACGACCCTCACGCGAAAAGCGGCGGCCGATGCGCTCGGGATCGCGATCGAAGAGGTGCGGAGCGATGTGCCGATCCAGGTGGGGTCATCCGGCAACCCGTTCCTGTTCGTGCCGCTCAGCAACCTCAAGGCTGTCCGCCGGGCGCGCCGCCCGAGCGGACTCGACGCGAGCGTGTACGTCTTCGCGATGAGCGGCGAGCGGTCCGGCTCGCACGTCCACGGTCGCATGTTCGATCAGGGGTTGGGTATCGGCGAAGACCCGGCGACCGGCTCGGCTCAGGGTCCGCTCGGCGCGTACGTTGTGGTTCACGAGCTGGTGCAGGCGGCGCCCACGACGCGCATACGTGTCGAGCAGGGTTTCGAGATCGGACGACCGAGCATCCTCGAGATCGAGGTCGATCGAACCGGCGCTGCAGTCACCGCTGTCCGCGTCGGAGGTCGCTGCGTTCCGATGGGCGGCGGCTGGCTCGACATATGAAAGTCCTCATCATCGGCTCAGGGCCGATCCTCATCGGACAGGCGGCCGAGTTCGATTACGCGGGGACGCAGGCCTGTCGCGCGCTGCGCGAGGAGGGCGTCGAGACCGTCCTCGTGAACTCGAATCCAGCGACGATCATGACCGACCCCGGCGTCGCTGACGTGACGTACCTCGAGCCGCTCACCGTCGACGTGCTCGAGCGGATCATCGAGAAGGAGCGGCCGGCCGGGCTCCTCGCGACGCTCGGCGGCCAGACCGGACTCAACCTCGCGGTGCAGCTCGCCGAGTCCGGCGTTCTCGAACGCTTTGGAGCGAGACTCCTGGGTACGCCGCTCTCGGCGATCCAGCAGGCCGAGGACCGTGAGGCCTTCAAGCAGCTCCTCCTCTCGATCGGCGAGCCCGTGCCCGAATCGATCGCGGCGCACTCGGTCCAGGAGGCGCTCGCGTTCGCGGGCCGTGCGGGCTACCCCCTTGTCGTCCGTCCGGCGTTCACTCTCGGCGGCACCGGCGGCGGCGTGGCGAACGGCGTCGACGAGCTGACCGCCCGCGTGACGAGCGGGGTCGCGGCGTCGCCGATCGGCCAGGTGCTCGTCGAGCGATCTCTCCTCGGTTGGAAGGAGATCGAGTACGAGGTTATGCGCGATGGCGCCGACACGTGCATCACCGTCTGCAACATGGAGAACATCGACCCGATGGGCGTGCACACCGGCGATTCGATCGTCGTCGCGCCGTCGCAGACCCTCACGGACAAGGAGTACCAGATGCTCCGTTCCGCGGCGCTGCGGATCATCCGCGCGCTCGGCATCGAGGGGGGCTGCAACGTCCAGTTCGCGCTCGACCCGGATTGCCCGCCCACGAGCGATCCCGAAGCGCAGGTGCCGTACTTCGTCATCGAGGTGAACCCGCGCGTCTCGCGGAGCTCCGCGCTCGCCTCTAAGGCGACCGGTTATCCGATCGCGCGCGTCGCGGCCAAGATCGCGATCGGCAAGCGGCTTCATGAGATACCGAACGCGGTGACGAGGAAGACGACGGCTGCGTTCGAGCCTGCTCTCGACTACGTCGTCGTGAAGATCCCGCGATGGCCGTTCGACAAATTCGCGGCGGCGGATCGCACGCTCGGCACGCAGATGAAGGCGACCGGCGAGGTCATGGCCATCGACCGGTCGTTCGAAGCAGCGTTGCAGAAGGCGCTCCGCTCGCTCGAGGTGAAAGGTCAAGGCCTGCTCTGGGAAGCGCCCGCGTGGGTGGAGGTAACCGAGCCGACCCAGTTCGTCGACGAGTTCCTCTCGGGTCAGCCGACCGACGATCGGCTCTGGCGGCTGTTCGCCGCGCTACGGCGGGGAGCCCAGATCGAGCTCATCCACGAGCGCACGCGCATCGATCGCTGGTTCCTGCGCAAGATCGCGCGCATCGTCCGATTCGCCGAGGACGACCTTCAAGGACGGACGCCGACACCCGCACTCCTGCGCGCCGCGAAGCGGATGGGGTTCGCCGACGCGGACATCGCGACGCTCACCGGCATGCTCCCCGCCGACGTGCGTCGCCTGCGCACGCAGTGGGGGATCCGGCCCGTCTACAAGATGGTCGACACATGCGCTGCCGAGTTCGAGGCGGTGACGCCGTACTTCTATTCGACGTACGAACAGGAAAACGAGGCCACCCCACTCGCGGGGCCGAAGGCCGTCATCCTCGGCAGTGGGCCGATTCGCATCGGGCAGGGCATCGAGTTCGACTGCTGCTGCGTGCAGTCCGCCGGCGCGCTCCTCGAAAGGGGCGTCGCGCCGATCATGGTGAACAGCAATCCGGAGACGGTCTCGACGGACTTCGACGCGTCCGCGCGCCTGTACTTCGATCCCCTCGACGAGGAGTCCATCGCCGCGGTTCTCGAGAACGAGCTTGGAGGGGGCGCTGCCCCCTCCATCACCCCCGCGATCCCGGTCCTCGCCCAGTTCGGCGGGCAGACCGCCCTGAATCTGGCGGATCGCCTCGCGGCGATCGGCGGCGAGATCGCGGGCACCTCCGCGGATGCCATCGCGCTCGCGGAGGACCGCCGCCGCTTCCACGACTTTGCCGACGCGCTCGGGATCCCGCAGCCGCCGGGCGGCACCGCCTCGTCGCCGACGGAGGCGCTCGCTGTCGCGGCCGAGATCGGATACCCGGTCCTCGTGCGGCCCAGTTACGTGCTTGGGGGTCGCGGGATGGAGATCGCCTACGGCCCCGAGGATCTCGAGCGGTACTTCCGTTCCGCGCTGGAAGCGGGCACCGGCCGCGTGCTCGTCGACAAGTACCTGCGCGGCAAAGAGGTCGAGGTCGACGCCGTTTCAGACGGCCGCGACACGCTGGTCGCCGGGATCATGGAGCACATCGAGCGCGCCGGCGTCCACTCCGGCGACAGCTATGCGGTGTACCCCGCGCAGAACCTGCTCCCCGCCGAGTGTGACGAGATCGTCGCGCTCACCCGCCGTATCGCGGAGGCGCTCCCGGTGAGGGGTCTGCTCAACATCCAGTACATCGTCGAGAACGGGCGGGTGTGGATGCTCGAAGTGAATCCCCGTGCCAGCCGGACGGTGCCTTTCCTCACGAAGGTCACGGGAGTCCCGCTGGTCAAGCTCGCGGTCGGGATCGCCCTCGGCTCGTCGCTCGCCGACGAGGGGTACGCGCGCGCGGATGGCATCTGGCCGACCGGTGACCTCGTCGCGCTCAAAGCGCCGGTGTTCTCGATGGCCAAGCTCCTGGAGGTCGACACCTATCTGGGTCCGGAGATGAAGAGCACCGGCGAGGTCATAGGGATCGACCGCTCGTTCGCTCCCGCGCTCTGGAAATCACTCGTTGCCGCCGGACTCGCACCGGCGCGAAGCGGGAAGATCCTCATCACCGTCGCGGACAAGGACAAGGCCGAGGTCGCCCAGATCATCGAGGGGTTCCACTGGCTCGGGTACGACCTGGTCGCGACCTCCGGCACGGCCGCCCTCGTCCGCTCGCTCGGGGTCGACGTGACCGAGGTGCAAAAGCTCGCGGAGGGAAGCCAGGACATCCTCATGCTGATCCGGTCTGGCGAGTGCGCCGCCGTGATCAACACGCCGACGCTCGGAAAGACCGTCGACCGCGACGGCTTCCTCATCCGCCGCGCCGCGGTCGAGGCCCGTGTGCCGTGCCTCACGTCGCTCGACACCGCGCTCGCCGTGGTCACGGCCCTTCGCGCCAGTGCGGTCACCACGAGCGTCGCCCCGCTCGCCGAGTACCGCGCACCGCAGGTCGTGGCAACGACGGCGGCGGACTAGCCCCGGCCAGCCCGGAGTGAAAACGAGGATGGGCGGACCCTGGATGACCGCTGAGGAGTACGGCCGGACGCTCGCCGGGCTCTCAGTGAACCTCATCGTGCGCGACCCCGGGCGGAGCCTCTCCTTCTACACGGATGTGCTTGGGCTGCGCGTCCTCTACTCGGACGCGGATTTCGCCGCGCTCGAAGGCGCGGGCGTCAAGCTCCAGCTCCATGCGGATCACACCTACGAGCGCATGCCATGGGCGTCGCGCCTCGCCGAGCCGGGAAAGCGCGGGCTCGGTGCCGAGATCCGCATTCTTGGCATCGACCCCGACGCGGCGGAGCGTCGCGCCCGCGACGGGGGCTTCACCGTCCTCGTCCCGGTGCGCGACTGGCCGCACGGCTGGCGCGACTGCGTGCTCGAGGATCCAGATGGCTATACCTTCGCTGTCGGAGTCCCGCAGTGATCCTCGAGGACGGACGCGTCGTCGCGACAGCCGAGATCGGACAGCTCGGCACGGTGCTGCGGATCTCCGCGCCAGGAATCGCGGCCCAGGCGCGCGCCGGACAGTTCGTGCACGTCCGCCCCGGTCCCTCGTTCGAACCGCTCCTGCGGCGACCGTACTCCTTCAACCGTATCGCGCGCGATGCCCGTGAGATCGAGTTGATCGTCAAGCCCCTGGGGCCCGGCGGCGACTGGATCAGGTCGCGCCGAGAGGGTGATGCGCTTGACCTGCTCGGTCCGCTCGGGTCTTCGTTCGTCATCCAGCGCGGCACCCGCAACCTGGTCCTCGTCGCGGGCGGTACCGGCATCGCCCCGATGCGTGTTCTCGCGGAGCAGGAATCCGCGCGGCGGAACGTAACGCTGCTCATGGGCGGGCGTTCGGTCGCGCATCTCTGGCCGAGCGAGCTCCTCCCGCCCGGCGTCGAGTACGTCACCACCACCGAGGACGGGTCGTTCGGCATCAAGGGACGCGTGACCGATGCGATCGGGCCGCTTCTCGAGTGGGCGGATCAGATCTGCGCGTGCGGTCCGTGGCCGATGCTCGCGGCGCTCGGACGCATCCGCGAGAACGCGGCACGGGCCTCCGCGACGTACCCGGGACGCACCCCTCTCCTGGAAGCGCAGATCGCGGTAGAGCAGCACATGGGCTGCGCGATGGGTGTGTGCCGCGCCTGCGTCGTGGTCACCGCGCAGGGAAATGCGCGCGTGTGCCGCGAGGGTCCGGTCTTCGCGCTCGGTGACATCGCGTTCGATGAAGGCGAGCCGGCGACGGTCAGGATCATGGCCTGATGCCCTGGCGCCGTTTCCGCAAGAAAGTCGAGCGCCCGATCGATGTGAGCAAATCCATCGAAGAGTCCCTTGAGGACGCGGCGAACGGCGAAGCCGAAGAGGACCTCGCCGAGCTCGCCGAGCTCGACGATGCCACGATTGCCGAAGCCGCCACGGGGGAACCGGACGACGACCGCGCGCCGACCGATCTCGGCGACAAGCTCCGCGAAGCGTTCGACAGCGACGCGCCGCATCGCGTGGGTCTTCCTCGCTCGGCCCCTCGTGGGATCGCGATGGACCGCCGTCCAGGGGCCGCTCGCTCGGAAGACCCCCACGCTGCGTCGCGTTTGTATCCCGAGCTTGGCGTCGATCTCGAGGTTGAGGCCGCGCGCGGTCTTCGTCTGAAGAACCCGGTGATGACGGCTTCGGGCACATTTGGGCAGGGCGTCGAGTACGCCGAGCTCATCGATGTGTCGCGGCTCGGCGCGATCGTCAACAAGGGGACTACTCCAGCTGCGCGTCCGGGCAATCCTCAATACCGGATAGCGGAAACGCCGTCCGGCATCCTCAACTCCATCGGCCTTGAGAATCCGGGTGCGGCCGAGGTCGCTCGCAAATACGGAAAGGCGTGGGCCGAGCTCGGCGTTGCGGTGATCGTGAACGTCGCGGGGTACAGCATCGACGACTACGTGTACGTCGTCCACGAGATGACAGGCACGCCAGGGGTCGTCGCGTATGAGATCAACGTTTCGTGTCCAAACGTCAAGGGCGGCATGTTGTTCGGCTGCGATCCCGACCTTGCCGCGGAAGTCACCCGAGCCGTCAAGGCGGAGACCGACCTGCCCGTGATCGTAAAGCTCACGCCGAACGCGCCCGACGTCGTCGCCGTCGCGCGCGCGTGCGAGGAGGCGGGAGCCGACGCGCTCACCGCGATCAACACAGTGCTCGGTATGCGGATCGACACAGCCCGGCGGCGCCCGATCCTTGGGACGGGGAGTGGGGGCCTCTCCGGTCCCGCGATCAGACCGATCGCCGTGCACATCACCTATCAGGTCGCGCAGGCGGTCAGCATTCCGATCATCGGCGCGGGCGGCGTGACGAACGCGCAGGATGCGCTCGAGTTCCTCATGGCGGGGGCGTCGTCGGTGCAGGTTGGCACGGCCACGTTCGCCGACCCGCTCGCGCCGCTCAAGGTCATCGAAGGACTCGCTGCGTACGTCAAAGAGCGGGGCCTTACCTCGATCCGCGATGTGATCGGCGCGGCGCTTCCACCGCGCGAGGACTAGCCGAGGGGTAGCGCCGCCTCCACCTGCCCTGCGATCTCGCGCGCCTTCAGCTTGATGTTCTCAAGCGCCGCGACTACGGCCGGATCGACCCCTCGAGGGTCGGCCAGCGCCCCGACGAGCCGGTCGCTCGCCGCATCGAGGAGCCGCACAACATTTGCGAGCTCGTGCAGCGTCGGTGATGGCTCGAGATGCGCCGTGTAGTTGGTCGCGACCGAGCTCGCGAACGACGCGGCTCCCGCGGCAAGGGCGGCCCGCAAGAATTCGTTGCGATCGGTGGTGGCCATGCATCCCTCCCGCCCATCGGCCAGGCGTGCATGGAGGATAGGTCGCGGCACGCGCTGGCACGAGCGTTGGGCGGTCCCGGCTCGTCGATGATCCCGCCGAGCACGCGCGGCGCGGGGAACGCGGGGGCCGCCTCGCCGAGCGGGCGCGCACCGCCCTCGAGGAGGTCTTGGTCCGGGATCTCGACAAATGTTGCGTCCCGGTCTATCTGGCCGTGGCCCCGCAGGTCCTCGAGCGTGAGCTTCAGATCCCCGCGGCCTCGGCGGGCCCCGCGAAGCTGGACGCACGCGTGCTGCCCTGGCCGATCGGCGCGAAGGATGCGCAGCAATGAGGTTGGCTTCAGCGTGCACCTGTTCGGAACGTGACTAGTCGGGCAACACGCTCGTCATCATCTTGTTGACCGGCGCCTCGATGTACTGCGCGGGGTCCGGTGTCATGCGCTTGCGTTCTTCCGAGTCGTAGTACCGCCTATCCGCGGCGGCGAACCCGTCGGGGCCGTCGTAACCGAGTATCCAGACGAACTCGTCCGCGCCCTCGACGCGCCAAGCGCCGGCAAACGTGAACCCGAACTTTCGCCGCAAGGGGTACACACCGCGGAGCCAACCGTCGAGGAACGTGCCCATGCTTCCCGCGCGGATCCGATAGTGCCGAAGCTGATATTCCAACGCCGTCCTCCTGAGCGGAGGAGGCTAGGTCCGGCGGACTCCGGACGTCTTCCTCGAACCCTTCGGACTGCCGTTCGTTGTGCTCGCGGCGAGCGGCCCATCACCGTTCGTCGAAACTCCGTTCGGTGAGGTCCAGCGGACGAGAGACTCCAGCGGTACACCCCCGGTCGCCGACCAGCGGTGGGCGTCATCGGCGTCTGCTCCGTCGCAGTACGCCCAGGCGCCCTCATTGATCGTCAGCCCACCGTTGCCGTGACGCGAGCGAAGCGCCCGGTGGTCAGGCGACTGGCATTCCCAATGGACGATGCTTCGCGTAGACATCGTCAACCTCCCCCAACGCGCAGCGGCGAAACCAAACGGTTACGAGTCTGGACTACGGCATCACCAAGGTCCATACCTTCAATAAAGAGGACGATCTGATTGCGCCGCGGCTTCATTCGGCCGCAGCGCTCACAGCTGCCTGCGACTTGAAGCGGTACCCCGCCCCGGGGACCGTCTCGATGAAGCGAGGCGTGCGCCAGTCGTCACCGAGCTTCACACGCAGCTCACGAATGTGGCGATCGACGACGTTGCTCTCGATCTGGAATTCGCCACCCCAGATCGTGGAGAGAAGGTCTTCCCGACTCAAGGCCTTCCCCGCGTTCGCAGCGAGCAGGTAGAGGAGTGTCTGCTGGATCGGGGTGAGGTGAAGCTCGCGGCCCCCGACCCTCGCGCGCTGCGCAATCAGGTCCACCTCGAGTCCGTCGAGTCTGATCATTGGCACGATGGTGACTGCCATACCGTGCGCCCTCCGCAGCACAGCGAAGGGGCGAGCCACGATCTCGTCCAACGTGAACGGGACCTCGACGATGTCGTCGGCGCCGCGCTCGTACGCACTGAGCTTCAAGGCGGTGTCGCGCCGGCGGGTGAACGCGAGGATGGGGATCTGGCCGTGGGTCAGGCCTCGCCCGACGATGTCGATGAACTTCCCATACAGATCGAGGTCGATGAACGCCAGATGGGGACGCCAGTCGTCCAGGAGCGCTCGACACTCCTCCGCGTTCGTGACTCGTTTTGTCTCGTACCGTCCATGCTGAAGGGTCAAGGTCACGAGGCTTCCCAGGGTCTCGTTCATGACGAGCAATGCGCGAGGGGATTCGCCTTCGGCCGATCTGGCGCCCCCGCGGGTGCGCCCGCTGAGAGCTGCCACGAGTCAGGTCTACCCTCGGGATAACGCCCTGTCATGACGTGAACTCACGCGACGGCGAGGAAGCGGTAGCCCTTTCCGGGGACTGTCCCGATGAACCGAGGATTTCGCCAGGGATCCTTCAACTTCATCCGCAGATTTCGCACGTGGCGATCGACCACGTTGCTCCCCGCGACATAATCGGCGCCCCAGAGCGCGTCCAGGATCTCGTCGCGCCCGAGCGTCTGGCCCGGATTGGACGCAAGCAGGTAGAGGAGTGCCTGCTCCATCGCGGTGAGTTCCGGGTGGGATCTACCGACCTTCACCCGCTGATTCAGCAAGTCGATCTCCAGGCCGGCGACTTTGATCACGGGGAGGAAGGCGACGCCGTCGCCGTAGCTCCGCCGCATCAAGGCCAGCACCCTGGCCACGAGCTCCTCGGGAACGAATGGCACTGTGATGATGTCGTCCGCGCCTCGATCGAAGGCGGCGAGCTTCGTCTTGAGATCGCCTCGCACGCTGAACACGATCGTCGGAACCCGTCTGCCCGCCACTCGCAGGCCGATGAGGCCGAGAGCGTCGGCGTCGTTGGCGTCGAGATCCACCAGCAGGAGGTGCGGCCGCCAGGTCTCGAGTTCGGTCCTGGCGATCGTCGCGTTTATGGCGATGCGCGTTTCGTACTTGCCGTGATCGAGCGTGAGCGCCACGAGGTTCGCGAGTGGTTGATCGACCACGACCAAGACTCGCGCAGGGCCCAGGAGTTGGTTTCTCTTTACGTCGCGAGTCTACGCGCGGGCTCAGCGTCTAAGAACGAGGCCGATCTTCCCAAAGGTGGCCCTCGGTTCCGCGAAGACCTTCACGCCGCCGGGGCCGTCTTGCACGTGATCGGGCGTGTGGTTCTCGGCGACGAACTCGATCTCCTGAAGCTGCCTATGCGCCGCAAGCAGGCGTGCGCCCATCTCGTGGACCAGATGCTGGATGGAGCGGCTGTTGAACTCGTCGAAGATCCGCTCGATCTCGTCGCGCATGGCCCGGGCACCGAGAAAGCCGGAGCCCTCGGCGACACCGTCCTTGAGATCGCTGTAGCGCCAGTAGACGGACAGAGTGATCGTCAGCGGGCGGTCGGTGAGCTCGGGGAGCGTCGTGTAGTCGTCCCGTGCGAAGGTCGCGAACGAGCTGCCGGTCGTCTTGATGAGGACCATGCCCTCCCAGCCACTGCGCGCGGAGGTGACCTCCGGCTGTCCACCGATCGCCTCGAGGGCGACCTGTGCGAATGCACCCTCCGCGCGCGTCGAGCGGAAGACGACATCGCTTGGGCCGCGTTCTCCGGGGGCCGCGTCCAGTGGCACCTCACGCGCGGTCACGCGGAGCGCCTCCATGACCGGGTAGGTCTCGAGGAACTTCCGGCCGAGGAAGGCGCAGAGACCAGGGAGCGTGCGACCGCTGTACTCAGCCGCCATCGCATAGACAAAGTTTTTCATCGTGTCGGTCGCGACGACCTCGCGATTGGCACCTTCGGTGTATGCGGCGAGAAAGCGCGTTCCAAAAACGTCGATGTCGACCGAGGCGGCGAGCGGCGCGATATCGCGACCGCCGAGCCGGTAGAACACGACGTGGGCCTTCCCGTAGCTAATCTCGGTCGACGTCACGATACGATCCGCTCCAACCGATCGCGTGTGATCGCGAGGAACTCTTCGATGCCGGTCGCGAGCTCATCCTCGCGCGTGCGTCGCAGGCGTTCGCGAAACAGAGGCACGATGTCAGCTTTCGAGCGGCCGCCAACGAACACGACGAAGCGAAAGCCGAACCGGCGCTCGTACTCGTCGTTCAGCGCGGCGAGGTCTCGCACGGCCGCGACGTCCGCGCCGCCGCCCTGCTCGCGGCGCGAGAGTGCTGAGAGCGACACGGGATCGGCCCCGATCCGCGGGTGAGCGTTCAGCACGGCGATGCGCTCCTCCTCGGTCATGCGCGCGATCACGGAGCGGGCCGACGCGACGATTGACACGGGGTCCGTTCCCCGCACCCGGTCGGCGAGGCCAGGAGCCCGCTCGAAGATCGCCGCCAGCGCTTCCGGCGCGATGGTCATCACGAGCCGCGGTAGCTCGTCACCCCGAATGGCGTGACGAGGAGCGGGACGTGGTACTTGGAGTCGGAGCCGATCTCGATGTCCAGCGCGACGCGCCGGAAGAATCCGCTGGTCGCGAGCTCGAAGACGAGCCGGTAGCGACCCGGCTCGAGCGAACCGGCCAGCTCCCCGATGCGTCCGTCGTCGTCGGTCACGCCGCGCGCAAGCACCGCGTTGCCTCTCTCGAGCGAGACCGCCACTCCGGACGCGGGGCGGCCGCTCGCCGTATCGAGGATGTGCGTGGAGAGGGTCGCCATGCGCGGCCGGTATCGTACGCCCGCGATGGCCATGCTCCGCATTACGGCCGGACCTTTCACGTTCAGGGCACGTCTCGAGGAAAGGGACGCGCCAAGAACGTGCGCGGCGATTCGAAAGCTCCTGCCCATGCGAAGCAAGCTCGTCCACTGCCGGTGGAGCGGCGAATCGACATGGGTCCCGATGGGCGAGACGCGACTCGGCGTCGACTTCGAGAATCACACCAGCCACCCGGCGCCGGGGCAGGTGCTGGTGTACCCCGGCGGCATCTCGGAGATGGAGATCCTCTTCCCGTACGGCTCGACGATGTTCTCGAGCAAGGTGGGACAGCTCGCCGGCAACCACTTCGCGACCGTCGTTGAGGGAAACGAGCATCTCGCGGAGATCGGCCGGCTCACCCTCTGGGAAGGCGCGCAGGACTTCAGCATCACCGAAGAGTGACCGTTAAGGCCGATCTCGCGATACGTGGCGCACTGGTCATCTCCGATGGCGCCTATCCCCGCGACATCCTGATTCGCGGCAGGCGAATCGCCGCGCTCGTCGAAGCCGACGCCTCCGCGGCAAAGGACGAGATCGACGCGCGAGGCCTTCTCGCGCTGCCCGGAGTGGTCGACGCGCACGTGCATTTCAATGAGCCCGGCCGGACGGACTGGGAAGGCTGGGCGAGCGGCAGCCGCGCGGCTGCGGCTGGCGGGACCACGACGGTCCTCGACATGCCCCTCAATTCGATCCCGCCGGTACTCGACGGCGCCTCGTTCGATGTCAAGAAGGAGGCGGCTGAGAAAGCATCGGTCGTCGACTTCGGGCTCTGGGGCGGGCTGGTCGACGCCGACCCACGCAGCCTGCGCGAGCTCGGCGAACGAGGCGCCGTGGGCGTCAAAGCGTTCCTTTGCGATAGCGGCGTTGTCGAGTTTCCCGCGCTCGGCGACGAGGACCTCGTGCCGGCGCTCCGCGCCGCAGCGGACGCGAATCTCGTCGTGGCGCTCCACTGTGAGGACGAGGGCCTCGTTCGCGAGGCGACCGCCCGGATCCGCCGCACGGGGAGACACGACGCTCGGGCCTGGCCCTTGTCGCGGCCGCCACTCGTCGAAGTCCGAGCCGTGGCGCGTGCCTGCGCGGCGGCTCGGGAAGCCGGAGCGCGTATCCACGTCGTGCATCTTTCGGCGGTCGAGGCGCTTGGCGCGGTCGGCGCGGCACGCGATACGGGCGTCGACGTCACGGCCGAGACCTGCCCCCATTACCTGACGTTCGACGACGCCGATCTCGCCGGGCAGGGTGGGCCGCTCAAGTGCGCTCCGCCGATCCGCGACGCTCGGAACCGCGATGGTCTTTGGCGCGCCCTGCTCGAAGGAAAGATCGACTTCGTGGCGTCGGACCACTCGCCCTGCCCGCCGTCACTCAAAGAATCCGACGACATCTTCGCTGCCTGGGGCGGCATCGCCGGCGCGCAGTCGCTCCTGCCAGCGGTGTTCGCCGGCGCCATAGCGCGCGCAGGGGATGCGCTCGATGTTCGCAAGGTCGCGGGTTTCGTGGTCTGGCGGCTATCGGCGAGACCCGCCAAACGCTTCGGCCTCTGGCCGCGGAAGGGCGCGATCGCGCCGGGCTCGGATGCCGACATCGTGCTCTTCGATCCCGACCGTGAGTGGACCCAGGGTCAGGAGCGCTCGCACACCCGGGGGGTCGACCCGTATGTGGGCCGATCGTTCCGCGGGAAGGTCGTCCGGACGCTCGTGGGCGGTCGCACGGTCTATAAGGAGGGTGAGAAGGTCACCGATCCCCCGCGCGGTCGTTTCATCCGCGGAGGGGAAGGGGTCCCAGGATGACCGCGACCACCACGCGCGATCTCGTTGAGATCGACGAGCGCAGATTGCTGCGCCGGCTCGACGACCTCGCGCAGCGCGGCGCGCTTCCGCAGGGGGGCATGTACCGACCCCTGTACTCGCCGCCGTGGAGCTCCGCGATGGATCTCGTCACCACCTGGATGAAGGACGCCGGCCTTCTCGTGAGGCGTGACGGGGTCGGGAACGTATGGGGTCGGATCGAAGGATCGCGAGGGGGTCGCGTCATCGCGACCGGCTCACACATCGACACCGTGCGTGGGGGAGGCGCACTCGACGGAGCCCTCGGCGTCGTAGCGGCGATCGAAGCAGTGAGCAGTCTCTGGCAACGGTTCGGCCGATCCACGCGAATACTCGAATGCGTCGCGATATGCGAGGAGGAAGGGAGCCGGTTCGACACGAACTTCTGGGGCGCCCGCGCGATCGCCGATCGGCTAGAGCCTGGCGAGGCCGATCGCGCGCGCGACGCGGAGGGCGTGACGCTCGCCGAGGCGATGCGCGGGGTCGGCCTCGACCCCGCGAACACCGCGACCGCGGTCCGCCGCGATCTCGATGTCTTCGTCGAGCTGCATATCGAGCAGGGACCCATCCTCGAGGACCACGGACCGCGCCTCGGCGTGGTCACGACGATCGCGGGTACCGCGCACCTCGAGATAACGGTGCGCGGCCAGGCCGATCACGCCGGCTCGATGGCAATGGATCGCCGTCGCGACGCGTTCCTCGGCGCGGCTGCGATATCCCTCGCGATAGCCGACGCCGCCCTACGGATGGGGCACCCGGCGGTCGCGACCGTTGGCACGATCGCGGTCGAGCCGTCGCAGGTGAACGTCGTCCCGGGGCTCGCTCGGTTCACCGTCGACACTCGACACCCGGACCCCGCACGGCGGAGCGAGCTCATCACCCAAATCGGGGATGCGTCCAAGAGGATCGAGGCCGAACGTGGTCTCGTCGTGGAAGTCCGGACCCTCCGCGATCGTCCGCCGGTGACGCTCTCCCCCCGCGTCACCGATGTCCTTCGCCGCGCCTGCGTCGCCGCCGGCATCGAGCCGCGCGAGATGGCGAGCGGCGCCGGTCACGACGCGCAGGTCCTGGCGGCGGCCGCGAACACGGGGATGCTGTTCGTCCCCAGCATCGGCGGCCGGTCGCACTGTCCAGAAGAGGCGACCGCGGCGGAGGACGTCGTGCTCGGCACCCGCGTTCTCGCGACCGCGCTCCGCGGCCTCGCGTACCAGGCATGAGCGTTCTCCTGCGCGGAGGCACGCTGCTGCCACTGCGGGATTCGCCGCGGCCGGTGATGGGCGACCTCCTGGTCAGCGGAACGCGCATCGGGGGTGTCGGCGAGGTCACGCCGCCTCCCGACACCGAGGTGGTCGACATCTCGGGGTGCGCGGTGATGCCAGGCATCGTCCAGACGCACGTTCATCTGGTGCAGACGCTTTTCCGTGGTCTCGCCGAGGACATGCCGCTCCTCGGATGGCTGCGGACTCGGGTATGGCCGCTCGAGGCGGCGCACGACGAGGCGTCGGTGCGTGCCAGCGTGCGCCTTGGTCTGCTCGACCTGCTCACGACAGGCACGACGACGATCCTCGACATGGGAACCACTCATTTCGGCGACATCGTCGCCGAGGAGCTCGTGCGAAGTGGGATCCGCGCACGCTTCGGCCAGGCGATGATGGACACCGGCGAAGGCGTTCCCGCCAATCTCCTCGAGACGCTGCGCGCTTCGCTCGACGCCGGCGGCGCCCTTACCAAACGGTGGCACAAAGCCTCGAGCGGGCGGATCGGCTACGTGTACATGCCTCGCTTCGCGCTCTCGTGCACCCGCGAGCTCCTCGAAGCCGTGACGCAGCTTGCCAAGCTCAGCGACCTGCTCGTGCACACGCATTCGAACGAAAGCGTGGACGAGCGCAACGCGGTGGTCATGGCGACCGGCCGCACGCCGATGCAGTACCTCCTCGACACGGGTATCGCGTGCGAGCGCGCGATCATCGCGCACGGCGTCCACCTCGACGATTCCGAGGTCGAGATCCTCCGGACGACGAAAACGTCCGTCGCGCACTGCCCGTCGTCGAATCTGAAGCTTGGTTCCGGAATCGCGCAGGTTGCGCGATTACGTAGCGCGCACATCACGGTAGGCCTCGGAGCGGACGGCGCGGCCTGCAACAACCGGCTCGATGGATTCGAAGAGATGCGTCTCGCGACGCTCCTGGCACGCGTGGTGAGCGGGCTCGGCACGCTGAGCGGCTACGACGCGATGGGCCTCGCGACGCGGGAGGGCGCGAAGATGCTGCGGATCGACGCCGAGGTCGGCACGCTCGAGCAGGGAAAACGCGCGGACCTCGTCGTGCTGGACCTCGAGCGACTCGATGGACCGGGCGGGGATCCCGTGGCGCGGATCCTCTTCGGCGGCGGCTCGCGCGGCGTGCGCCACGTACTCGTCGACGGCGAGTTCCTCGTCCGTGATGGACTCCCGACGAAGATGGACGCGAACGAGGTGCGGGCGAAGGCGGCCGAGCAGCTCGGCCCTCTCATGAAGCGAGCGGGACTCGCGTAGCACACCGCCCGGCGTGGGCTACGCGATCGTGCTGAAAGAGACCGCGGTCACGGACGGGCCGGTGTCGGGGTCTTCACCGATTCGGCGGCGAATGCCGGGACCGGACGCGTGAAGCCCTTCAGTACGAGCTCTCCGACCCCGGTCGTCTCCGCATCGGCCTCGACCGCCGCGTGAACCCGCTGGCTGAGGAAGATCTGGCCGGCCTTCGCCTCCGCGGAGAGACGCTGCGCGAGGATCACGACGTTGCCGACCGCGCCGTAGTCGTAGCGGCCCTCGAAGCCGATCCGGCCGAGCGTCGCGTAGCCGGTCGCGATGCCCACTCCGAACCCGAGCTCGTATCCCCGCTTCTGCCACGCGCCAGCCATCTCGTCGAAGCGCTCGCGCATCGCAAACGCCATGCGCACCGCCTGCAGCTCGTGACGCTCGACCGGCAGGGGATCGTTGAAGAAGACCATCATGCCGTCCCCTGCGAAGTGCTCGAGCGTCCCCTGGTGGCTGACGATCTGCTCGCCCATGGCGCGGTGGTAATCGCGGAGCACACCCAGGACCTCCTCGGGCTCGGCCGTCTCGGCGAACTGGGTGAAGCCGCGCAGATCGCAAAAGACCACGGTGATCGGACGACGGTGGCCCTCGAGCATCTTCGCGCCATGCTCGCTCGTGATGAGCGCGGCGACCTGCGGAGAGAGGAAGCGCGACAGCTCCGCGCGCTGCCGTTCGACGGTCTCGAAGAGATCCACGTTCGCGATGGCGATCGCGGCCTGGTCGGCGAACGTGCGCACGAGATCGATCTCTTCGTCGCTGAACTGCCGCACCTCTGGGCGGGTGAGGGCTATCACTCCCAGCACTTTCTCGTCGCGGATCAGCGGCACAGCGAGGAGTGTCCGCGTCGGGCCACGACGGGCGAGTTCGGCAGCCCGGCCACTCGCACCGCGGTAGTACTCGGCAGTGTCGGCAACCTGTATCGGCCGCTTCTCGAGGTGCGCCCGCCCGACTATAGTGTCCGGTCCGATGGGCATCGGACCGTCTTCCATGATTGGCCTGACGAGATCCGCGGCCACCTCCGAAGCGACGGCGAGCGCGTACGTGTCACCGACAGTTCGCCAGATGATCACGTCGCGCGCCTCGCAGAGGCGAGCGGCGTGCTTGGCGACTGTTTCGAGGACAGGCTCAAGGCGGAACCCTGACGAGCTGATCGTCCGGAGAACGTCGCTGATCGCGGTCTGGCGATCGAGCGCGTGTTCAAGACCGTCGTGGTACCGCTTGATTCGCAGGAGCGAGCGCATGCGGACCGAGAGCTCATGCTGAAGGACCGGTTTCTGCACAAAGTCGTCGGCGCCTGACTCGAGGGCGCGCGCCTTGTCCTGCTCGATGCTGGCCGTCATAAGGACGATCGGCAGATAGCGCGTCTCATCGTTCGCGCGTACGCGCCGGCACAGCTCGTAGCCGTCCATCCCCGGCATCAAGATGTCCACGAGGAGCAGATCCGGGTGCCGGTCCGATATGACGCGTAACGCCTCATCACCGGACGTCGACGTGAGCACCTCGTAGCCGTCCGTCGCGAGGAGGGCCTCGAGCAGCCGCAGGTTCTGTGGGGTGTCGTCGACCGCGAGGATCTTTGCCGTGGTCATGCCACGCGACCGCGCGTGCAGAAGCCGCGCACATCAGCCGCGAACGTCTTCACGTCGATGGGCTTCTGCATGAATCCGTCGAATCCCGCCGCGTCGAATCGCTCGCGGTCGGACTTCATCACCGACGCGGTGAGCGCGACGATGGGTATCGATGCCGTCCGTTCGTCCTCGCGCAGACCGCGAAGAGCGCTGATCCCGTCCATTCCCGGGAGCTGGATGTCCATGAGCACAAGGTCCGGCCGTTCGCGGCGCGCGATGGCGATCCCGTCCTCGGCGTTGACGGCCTCGAGCGTTCGAAAGCCGGCGAACTGGAGCAGGTCGCGCGCGAGCTTCAGGTTCTTGTCGTTGTCCTCGACGATGAGGACGAGCTCGCCGCCGCTCACGCGGACACCGGCTGGGCAGCGTGCGTCCGGACAGGAAGTGTGAACGTGAAGGTGCTGCCCTTGCCCGGCTCGCTCTGAACCCAGATCCGACCGCCATGAAGCTCCACGAAGCGCTTAGCGAGCGAAAGCCCGAGCCCGGTGCCTTCGCGCGAACGTTCGCTCTGCCGACGGGCCTGCTGGAACTCCTCGAAGATGCGCCCCTGATCGTCCGGCGCGATCCCGATACCCGTATCCCTCACCGTTACGACAATGTCGCCGTTCGCCCGGGCGGCGGTCACGTCGACGCGTCCGCCGTCAGGCGTGAACTTTACGGCGTTCGAGAGCAGGTTGAAGAGGACCTGCTTCACCTTCCGCGCGTCCGCTTCGACCAGGTCGACGCCGGGTGCGACCTCGAGCGAGAGCGCGATCCCGTGCCGGACCGCGCGCTCGCGCACCATCGTGACGCCATTCTGCAGCGCCTCGACGAGCGAGAACGTGTCTACGTCGAGCTCCATTCGACCGGCCTCGATCTTCGAGAGGTCGAGGATGTCGTTTATGAGGCCGAGCAGATGGCGGCCGGACGTGAGCACGTCGTCCAGGTATTCGGCTTGCTTCGGGTTGAGCGGACCGAACATCTGCTGGAGGAGAACCTCCGAGAAGCCGATGATTGCGTTGAGCGGCGTCCGCAGTTCGTGCGACATCGTCGCCAGGAACTCGCTCTTGTGCCGGCTGGCGATCTCGAGCTGCTGGCTCTTGTCCTCGATCTCCTTGAAGAGCTTGACGTTCTGGATGGCGATCGCCGCCTGATCCGCGAACGTCTCGACAAGCTGGACCTCGCGCTGTGTGAACGACCGGACGGTCACCCGCGTGAGCACGATGACTCCAAGGGGCTCGTCTCCCTGAATCATCGGAACTGCCAGGACCGTCCGGGACCCGGTGATGCGCACCGCCCTCGAAGCGGCAAGCAGATCCGGCTGCGCTGTGATGTCGGGGATATGCATCGTTCTCTTCTCGCGGAAGGCGAGCCCCAGAACGCTCGGCCGAATTTGGTCACGAGGGGGCAGCGGTGCGCCCCCCAGCGAATCGAAGCGCCTCCGCAGCTCGTCGGTCCGCGCCCAGCGCGCGGGTATGTCTCGGAGGCCTCCCAGTCCTTCCAGGGTCTGTATCCAGCCGGTCCAGCCAAGATCGGCGTCGCACAGCCGCGCCGCGCTCTCGGTAACCGTCTCGAGGATCGGCTTCAGGTCAAAGGCCGAGCCGCTGATGACTTTTAGCACCTCGCTTATCGCCGTCTGCTGATCGAGCGCTTCCTTCGTCGCGTTGAAGAGGCGCACGTTCTCGATGGCGATCACGGCCTGGTCCGCGAAGGTCTCGACGAGCTGGATCTCTTTCTTGGTGAACGGTTTGACCTCCGTCCGCCACATCGCGATCGCACCCACGGCCGTTGCCTGGCGGACGAGCGGCACGGTCAGGAGCGTGCGGAAGTTGCCGAGCCTCTGTGCCTCCCAGTACCTGTACTCGGGGTCGGCGAATACATCAGGGATGTGGACGGTGCGCGCTTCGCTGAACGCGCGCCCGGTCGAGGTGCCGCGGTCGTCCGCGCGGATCGGGTTCGTGCGCTGCCACTCGCGCATGAGCTCGGCCTTCTCGCCAACAGCCGCGGTCATACGGAGGACATCGCCGTCAATCTGGTAGACGAATCCGTTCTCCGCTCCGGCGAGCCGCGTCGCGTTCGCGATGACCGCGTCGAGCACGGGCTGAAGCTCGAATGTGCTTTGCGCGGTCACGCGGAGGACCTCGGACGTGGCGGTCTCGCGTTCGAGCGCCTCTTTCGTTTCGTTGAAGAGCCGCACATTTTCCATCGCGATCACGGCCTGATCCGCGAACGTGGTCAGGAGCTCGATCTGCCGGTCGCTGAAGGGCCTAACCTCGCGCCGCATTACCGAGATGACTCCAATTGGCTCGCCCTCCCGAATCAACGGGACGCCCAGCACCGTGCGGAACCCTCCAACGCGTTGCACGTCTTTGAGCTCGTAATCCGGATCGGTGAGCGAGTCCAATATCTGCACCGGCCGCCGCTCGAGGAGAGTGCGTCCCGCCAGCGTCCCCCGTGACGGCGTATAGCCCTCGGCCATCGCGTCGTGCAGCGCCCGGCGGTACGCTTCGGAGCTGACGCCGAAGTGAGCAACGTCCCGGAATATCCCTCCATCGCGCGCAATCAGATCGGTGCAGTCCGCGTCCGTAAGCCGCCCCGCGGTCTCGACAAGCATGTCCATGATTGGCTGAAGCTCGAACGGCGCCCGACTGATCGACTTCAGCACGTCGGATGTCGCCGTCTGACGCTCGAGCGACTCTTTCGTCTCGTTGAAGAGGCGAACGTTGTCCATCGCGATCGCGGCTTGGTCGGCGAACGTCTCCGCGATGCGGATCTGATCAGCGGTGAACGCGCGCACGACGCGGCGGCGAACGATCAGTACCCCGATCAGATCGCCGCGAAGATGCAGCGGCACGCCGAGCATCGTGCAAGCGGGACCGAAGTATCCGGTCAGGTCGTACTCAGGGTCTGACCCGATGTCTTCGATCTGGACCGTCCGGCGTTCGAGGAGCACGCGGCCGGTGAGGCTCCGACGGCTGGGGTCGAGAGGACCCTCTACGGTGCCATCAGACTCCGGCTCGGTCGTCACGAGGCCACGCGCCATCGATCCCTCGATACCCAGGATCGACCCGTTCGCCGCGTCGGTGAGCCGGACTGCGTTCTCGATGATCGTGGTCAGCACGAGGTCGAGGTCGAAAGCTGATCGGCTGATCGCGCCCAGGACCGACGCGATCGCTGTTTGTTGCTCGAGCGACTCCCTCGTCTCGTTGAAGAGGCGCACGTTCTCGATCGCGATCGACGCCTGGTCGGCGAAAGTCTCGACGAGATGGATCTCCTCGGGCGTGAATGGCTTTGGCTCCCCGCGCCTCAGGATGAGCACGCCGACGATTTCGTCGCCACGGGTCAGGGGGACTCCGATGACCGATCGGACGTTGAAGAGACCGGCACCGACGTCGTATTCGGGATCGGCCAGGACGTCGACGATCGCGGTCGTCCGCCTGTCCATGAGAACGCGGCCCGTGAGACTGCGCCGGTCGGGCTCGATCGGCTGGTTGCCCCAGTTCCGCTCCAGGCCTTCTCGGTCGAAATCACCGACGTTCGCGACCAGCCGCCAGCCGTCGCCTTCGAGCCGGGCGATGGATCCGTTGTCCGCGGCGCACACCCGGACCGCATTCACGGCCACGCTCTCGAGGACCCGCTCGAGATCGAAGACCGACCGGCTCATCTCCTTGAGGACCTCCGAAATCGCCGTCTGGCGTTCGAGAGCGTCGTTCGTGCCTTTGATCAGGCGGGCGTTTTCGACGGCGACGACGGCCTGATCGGCGAAGGCCCGCACCAGCCCGATCTCGCGGTCCGAGAATGGTCTGACGATGTTGCGCGTCAGGACGAACACACCTGCGACGACCTCGCCGCGGAGGAGCGGGACGCCGAGCATCGTGCGGTATCCGCCGAGGCGCTGGAGGACATTCGCTGCGTACTCGGGGTCGGTGAGGACGTCGGGAATGTGGATCACCGCGCGCTCCAAGGCGGTGCGACCGATGAGCGTTTCGCGTCCTGGCTTGCGCGTCGTGTCGTAGGCGACCCGCTTGTACTCCTCGTTCGTGGGTCCCCAGAATGCGGCCGTACGGTACACGTCGCCGTCGAGCAGGTGGATCGAGGCCCGCTCCGCGCCGCACAAACGCGCCGCGCGGTCGAGGACGGTTTCCAGGACCGTGGCAAGCTCGCCCGGAGTGCGCCGCATGACGCCCAGCACCTCGGCGAGCGCGGCTTCGCGCGCCCGCGATTCAGCGAGCTCCCGCTCGAGGTCCGCCGCTCCGCCCAACTCCTCGCCTCCGAGTGCCGCCATCCTAGTGACCGCCTTGCGAACACGGAAGTGATAATCCCGGCATGAGCGTCCACATCTCCCGGCACGTCGACGATGTACTGGAGAACCTTTCCAGCGTTAAGGACGCGACGATCCTCGCTGGTGGCACGGACCTCCTGGTCGAGATCAACTTCGGACGGATCCGTCCTGCTCACCTAGTCGCGATCGACCGGGTTGAGGAGCTGAAGGACCTTTCCCGAGACGGGCGCGTCCGTATGGGTGCGCTCGTCACCTACACGCGGATGCTCGAGAACGACGCCGGTTCAGTCGCCCTTCAGGAAGCCGCGCGGCCGATCGGCTCGCCACAGATCCGGAACGCCGCGACGATTGGAGGCAATCTCGGGACGGCATCGCCCGCCGGCGACACTCTGCCGGTGCTCGCCGCGCTCGAGGCGACCGTCGTCCTGAGATCGACGAACGGCGAGCGCCGCGTGCCCTTTGCCGAGTTCATGACTAGTCCGAAGAAGACCGTTCGACGGCCGGACGAGCTGATCGTGGCGTCCGAATGGGACGACGCCGGCCCGGCACAGACCTTCATGAAGGTCGGCACGCGCAACGCGATGGTCATCGCCGTCGCTGGGCTCGCGCTCGTCGTCGATCGCGCGCGGCGGCGGGTCGGGGTCGGCCTCGGTTCGTGCGGGCCGACGATCCTCCGCGCGACGGAGGCCGAGCGCTTCGCCGCCGCACTCTTCGAGGAGGCTGGGTGGGACCGGCCGTCTCGACCGAGCGCCGCTGCGGCGAAGGAATTCGGTCGACTCGCGGCGGGCGCCGCGAAGCCGATCGACGACGTCCGTGGCACCGCCGCGTACCGCCGTCACGTTGTCGCCGTCATGGGAGCGCGCGCGCTCGCCCGCGTCGCGGCAATCCCGTGAGGATCAAGCTCATCGTGAACGGCGACGAGCGCGAGGCCGAGGCGGCGGATCACGAGAGCCTGCTCACCGTCCTGCGCGAGAGCCTCGGTCTCACCGGCAGCAAGAACGCGTGCGAGCAGGGCGAGTGCGGGTCGTGCTCCGTGCTCATGGACGGCGAGCTCGTCTGCGCGTGTCTGGTGCTCGGCGCCGCGGCCGCGGGACGGAAGGTCCAGACCGTCGAGTCGCTCTCCGACGGCGACCAGCTCCATCCGGTGCAGCGCGCGTTCGTCGACGCGGGCGCCGTGCAATGCGGCTTCTGCACGCCGGGCCTCGTCGTCGCGACGTACGCGCTCCTCAAACGGAACCCCGAGCCGAGTGATCAGGAGGTACGTGAGGCGCTCTCCGGCAACATCTGCCGCTGCACCGGATACGGCAAGGTCCTCGAGGCGGTGCAGCGCGCATCAGCAGCGATGTACCGACGATGAGCATCGCCCCTGTTCGCCCGAAGATCCGCGGCGGTGTCGGCGAGTCGATCGAACGGCCCGACAGCGCGCCCAAAGTGAAGGGCGAATTCCAGTACGGCAGCGATCTGCGTCGCGAGGGCATGCTCTTCGGCGCGACGCTCCGCAGCCCCCACGCGCACGCGCGGATCCTCGGGATCGATACGGCCACCGCGAAGAAGATGAGCGGAGTCAAGGCGATCATCACCGCGGCCGAGCTCCCGACGCGAGAGCTCTTCGGGCTCATGAAGCTGGATCAGCCGGTCCTCGCGAGCGGAAAAGTCCGTTACGTGGGCGAGCCAGTAGCCATCGTCGCGGCCGAGACGGCCGAGGAGGCACGCGTTGCGGCGCGCGCGATCGCGGTGCGGTACGAGCCGCTTGCGCCGATCACGGATCCGGTCGCGGCGCTGCAGCCGGACGCGACGTGGCTCCACCACAAGGGGAACGTGATCGAGGACGTTCTCGTCGAGCACGGCGATCCGGACGCCAGCGCGGAGGTTGTCGTCGAAGCTGAGTACGAGCTTGGCATGCAGGATCAAGCCGCGCTCGGACCGGAGGCGGGCCTCGCCATCCCGCGCCAGGACGGCGGCGTCGAGCTCCATGTCGCGACGCAGTGGCTGCACGAGGATCTGCGTCAGATCGCGCCCTGCCTCGGGCTGCCCGAATCGAAGGTGCACCTCGTCCTCGCGGGGGTCGGCGGCGCGTTCGGCGCACGAGAGGACGTGACTCTGCAGATCCACACCTGTCTGCTCGCGCTCGCCACGAAACGCCCGGTGCGGATGACGTACGGACGCGAGGAGTCCTTTTACGGGCACGTCCATCGCCACCCGGCGAAGCTCTGGTACAGCCACGGAGCGAAGAAGAACGGCGAGCTCGTGTTCGTGCGCGCGACGATCGTGCTCGACGGCGGAGCGTACGCATCGTCGAGCCCCGCAGTCGTCGCGAACGCCGCGTGCTTCGGAGCCGGACCCTACCGCGTTCCCAACGCGCGCATCCACGCTGTCGGCGCGTACACGAATAACCCGCCGACGGGCGCGATGCGCGGCTTCGGCGCGGTCCAGTCGTGCTTCGCCTACGAATCCCAGATGGACCGGCTCGCCGCTGCGCTCGAGATGGATCCGGTCGTGCTGCGCGAGCGGAATGCCTTACGGAATGGCGACGCGATCGTGACGAGCCAGCCGGTCGAGGGGAGCGCTCCCGTCGCGGAGATCATCCGTCGCTGCGCCGACGTGGCGATGCCAGATGCAGAGATACCGCACGACCCGGTCGCACTTCCGGGTGGCCTTGGGAACCTCACCCACGGCGAAGGGGTGCGGCGCGGTGTCGGTTACGCCGCCGGAATGAAGAACGTGTGCTACTCGCACGGGTTCGACGACTTCTCGACGGCTCGGGTGCGGCTCGCGCGCGATGCGCGCGGACCGATCGCGCGCGTGCACACCGCCGCCGCCGAGGTGGGGCAGGGGATCGTGACGGTCTGCGCGCAGATCGCGCGCACCGAGCTCGGGGTGGAGCGCGTCGAGGTCGATCGGCCCGACACCACGATCGGCTCCGCCGGATCCTCCTCGGCGTCACGGCAGACCTGGATGACCGGCGGCGCGGTCCTCGCGGCATGCCGTGAGGTGAAGGCTGAGCTCCTCGCGCGCGCGCGCAAGCTGGGACGGTCGCCGGATGACCTGGGCGCCCTTCTGGACGAGCCAATCGATCGGACGGTCAGGCACCGTCATCGAGACACCGAAGCGCGTAACCCGACGACGCAGAACCAGGGCCATGTCGCGTTCCTCTTTGCGGCGCACCGCGCGGTCGTAGACGTCGATGTGGACACCGGCCTGGTGAGGGTCGTTCAGATCGCGACGGCGCAGGACGTCGGCAAGGCGATAAACCCGGTGGCAGTCGTCGGTCAGATCGAAGGCGGCATTGCGCAGGGCCTTGGGCTCGCCGTGATGGAGGAGGTGCAGCTCCGCGACGGGCTCGTGCGCAACGCGTCGTTCACCGACTACCTGCTGCCGACCACGCTCGATATGCCGCCCGTCGTCACCGAGCTCATCGAGCATCCGCATCCCGACGCGCCGTACGGCGCCAAGGGGGTCGGCGAGCCGCCGACCATCTCGAGCACACCCGCGATCGTCGCCGCGATCCGGGCCGCGACCGGGAAGGAGCTGAATCGCGTCCCCGTGCGCCCCGACGACATCGTTTTCGGTGAGCCGTACCGCTCCGGCTGGCGGATAACCCCGGGCAACGATCCAGGTGGTGCGGTGTCTGCGTAGAGCGATGCCCTCCTCTCCGCCCGACGACGCGCGCCGCATCTTTAGCGGGATCGGGGCCACGTACGAGAGCGCGGGAGCGCTGCTCTCGTTCGGCCAGGACGCCAGGTGGCGTGCGCGCCTCGTTCAGTCTGTGCGGGCCCTTCCCGATGACGTCGTGCTCGATGTCGCCACCGGCACCGGGCTCGTGGCTCGGGCACTACACGAACGCTACGGCTGCGAAGTCATCGGGCTCGATCGAAGCGCCGACATGCTGTCTGCCGCCGCCGCGCGCGACGGACACATTTCTCTCGTGCGTGGTCGCGCTGAATCGCTGCCGTTTCCTGACGAGTCCTTCGATCATCTGACGTTCACTTATCTCCTGCGCTACGTCGACGATCCGGCCACGACGCTGCGCGAGCTCGCGCGGGTGGTGCGCCCCGGGGGTCGTATCGTCGGACTCGATTTCGGGGTGCCCGCGAGTCCTGTTCTCAGAGCGCTGTGGCGGGTGTACACCACGGTTGGATTGCCGTTGATCGGTCGTGTCGTCTCTGAACAATGGGCGAGCGTCGGCGCCTTTCTGCGGGGCAGCATCGAGCGCTTCGATCGCGATCACGGACGAAGCGATGTCGAGCGCTATTGGAAGGACGCGGGACTGACAGATGTCCGCGTCGAACGGATGAGCTTCGGCGCGGGGGTTGTGACGACCGGTATGAAGGATGGTTCCACCGAGGAGGGGATTTCGGTGGCGCCATTCGGAAAGCAGCCCTCGGTCGCGCCGGCTTTCTACGCTCTTCAAGGAGGAGGATGGCGGGACTACTGGACCTTGCTCCATCCGCCTTACACGGCTTGGCACCTCTCCTACGTGTTGCTGGGCGCGGCGTTGGCTCCGATACCCGATCCGCGGATCGTCGCCGGCTCACTTCTCGCCTTCTTTCTCGCGGTCGGCGTCGCATCGCATTCGTTCGATGAACTTCGAGGCCGCCCACTCGCCACGCGAATCCCAGCGTCCATCCTCCTCGTGCTCGGCTCGTTCGGCTTGGTGGGCGCGGTTGCCCTCGGCGTGATCGCCGCGTCGACGATCGGCCCGTGGTTCCTCGTTCTTGTCGGCATCGGCGCGGCCCTCGTCATCTCGTACGGGCTCGAATTGCCGATCGTCCACTCCGACCTTGGCTTTGCCGTCGCGTGGGGTGCCTTCCCGGTCATCGCGAGCGCTCTGGCGAACGGCGCACCACTGCTTCCGACGCTGGCCGCCGCGATCGGTGCGGCGCTCCTCTCGCTCGCGCAGCGGCGACTCTCGACGCCGGTGCGCCGCATCCGGCGCAAAGCCGCGGAGGTCGCCGGCGCCGTCCGCTATCGCGACGGTACCGTGGAAGAGATCGATGCGGCGCGACTCATCGGGGCTCCTGAATCGGCGCTGCGTCTGCTGTGGCTCGCGATCGCCGCGCTCTCCATCGGAACGCTGCTCGCGCGTTGGACCCCAGGTTAGAGTCGCGTCACTGTGATCCCGCTCGAGACCCTGCGCGCGGCGCCGAAAGTCCTGCTCCATGACCATCTTGACGGCGGACTGCGCCCGGCGACCGTCGTCGACCTCGCGCGCGACCAGGGCTATCACGATCTCCCGACGACGGACGCGGACGAGCTCGGAAAGTGGTTCCACGCGAGCGCCGCATCGGGGTCGCTATCGCTCTACCTGCGCGGATTCGCGCACACGATCGCGGTGATGCAGACGGAGGAAGCCCTCGAGCGCGTGGCGTACGAATGTGGCGAGGATCTGGCGCGCGACGGGATCGTCTACGCCGAGGTTCGCTACGCGCCGGTATTTCACACCCGGCGCGGCCTCAACCTCGAGCAGATCGTCCAGAGCGTCGAACGCGGGTTCGAGCGCGCGGAGCGCGAGCACGGCATCACGCTCCGCCAGATCGTTTGCGCCATGCGCGACCGCACCGACTCGCTCGAAATGGCCGAGCTCGCGGTGGCAAATCGCGAACGAGGTGTCGTCGGTTTTGACATCGCCGGCGAAGAGGCTGGGCACCCTCCGAAGGTCCACATCGAAGCGTTCCAGCTCTGCCGCCGCGAGAATTTCTCCATCACGATCCATGCGGGCGAGGCCTTTGGGCCACCGTCGATCTGGCAGGCCCTGCAGTACTGCGGAGCGCACCGCATCGGACACGGAGTCCGGCTCGTCGAGGACATGGCCATCAGCGACGAGAAGGTCGTCAAACTGGGCCCTCTCGCGGCGTACGTCCGCGACAAACGGATTCCGCTCGAGCTCTGTCCGTCCTCGAACGTGGACACCGGGGCTGTACCGACGCTCGCGGAGCATCCGATTCGGCACTTCATCGCACAACGCTTTCGGGTGACGGTGAACACCGACAACCGTCTGATGTCGCACGTGACGCTCTCCGACGAATTCCAGCGGCTATCACGTATCGCCGGCCTCACAATCGCAGACGTCGAACGCCTCTCGATCAACGCGATGAAGAGCGCTTTCGTTGGATACGACGATCGTGTCGCGATCATCTACGCGCGTATCAAGCCCGGCTACGCACGTCTTCGCGGCGAGCCCGCGCTCGCCGGATATCCACTTCCACCCACGGCCTGACGCGATCGTTGACCATCTATTGACGCGTCCTGCGACTGGCGCGATACGAATGGTGCTCGAGATCCACTCATCCTCACGACGTACTCACTTCGTACTGATCGGGCGTCGGACATACGGAAAATGGGTGGGGGTGGACACGTGGGGCGGCTGGGTAGGTTCGCGTTCGGCAAGTTCCTCTTCGCAGTCGCGTTCGTCATTTCGACACTCGTCTTGGGTCTCGACGCCGATGCTGGCGTTCAGTGGTGCGAAGAGGATCCGGTCTTCATCGTCAACGGTGCGCTCGTCGATGTGACGACGGCGTTTCCGGCCGCCTACATATCCACGATCAAAGAGCCGGTCGCCTTCGAGCTGCTCGTTCCGTCGAACGCCGTCGCCGCGGTCGTGTCACTTCCGGGCGCGGTCCCGATGACCGCGAAGATCAGCAATGTCCTGCCGGCGGACAGTCTCCTGTCCCTCGGCGTGCCCGTGATCGTCAAGGTGACCGTCAAGGCGTCGCACTCGTTCGAAACGAGAACGAAGATCACCGGGACGTATCTCTGGCTGAGCTCGACGGTCTATGGCAAGTCCAACACGACCACACAGGTGCGGTACACGCTCATCGGTCTCTAGTCCGTGTCGCGTCTTCGCTGGCACCTTCGTCTCTTCATCCTCGCGGTCCTCGGAACGGCGCTCGCGGCCCTCCCCGCGAGCGCCGCCTTCCGAGAGGACCTCCGACCGACGGATACGGTCCTCTTCGCGCTCCTCATGGCAATGGCGGCCGTCGCACAGCTCTGGCCCGTCCACCTGTCGGTGAAGATGAAGATCACGGTTGACGACACGGCGACCTTCGCGGCAGCTCTCCTTCTCGGTCCGTTCTACGCGATCGTCGTGGCAGGTGCGACGACGCTGATCGCGCTGCACTTCCGCGGGGTGCGTAACCGTTGGTACAACCGGGGCTTCAACGCCGCGACGTCGATGCTGTCGACCGGTGCGGCCGCGACAGCGTTCCTTCTCGTCGCCGGTCCTGGTGCCGAGGTCGTGCGCGAGCCGTGGGCCGTCGCGATCGCGGCAATCGCGAAGTACCTCGTGCAGAGCGCGCTCGTCGACGTCGTCGTCGCGCTTCAGATGCGGCGCAACCCCCTCACCGGGTGGTGGCGCTTGCATCGACGCCTCTTGCCGTACGAAACGGCTCTTCTCGTTCTCGGTGCGCTCGCGGCTATCGCCGCGCAGGCGCAGCCGTGGACGCTGCTCCTCTTCGGAGTACCGATGGCCATCGTCCTGCTGACGCTCCGCGACAGCGCGCGGGTGCGCGAGCAGACGAAGACCGCGATCCTCGAGCTCGCCGACCTCATCGATCTCCGCGACCCGTACACCCACGGACACTCGCAGCGTGTCGCCGCCCTCGCGGAGCGACTCGCCAGGCGCCTGCGCCTCGAATACGCGCAGGTCGAGCTCATCCGGGACGCGGCGCGCGTTCACGACATCGGCAAGATCGGGACGAACGACCTCGTCCTCCTGAAACCGGGACCGCTCACCGAAGATGAACAGCGTGAGATGCGGCGCCACGCTGAAATCGGCCACCGTCTTCTTCGCCGGCTCCCTGAATTCTGGGAAGGAGCCGAGCTCGTGCTCTCGCATCACGAGCGCCACGACGGCGCGGGGTACCCGCGCGGACTCAAGGGCGACGAGCTCCCGATCGAGGTCTCCGTGATCTCCGTCGCGGACACGTACGACGCGATGACAACGGATCGGCCGTATCGAAAGGGTCTCGCCTGGGATGCGGTCCGCGCGGAGCTCGTGCGCCAGCGCGGAAAGCAATGGCGCGAGCGCGCCGTCGATTGCCTCATCGAAATGATCGACGAAGACCGGCGCAACTCTGGCGTAGAACGATCGCAGCGCTCTCCGGGACCGGTCCAGCCCGCGGCGCACGCGCTAATTTAGGGCGCGTGGCTGAGCGGCTGGAGCGCACTTTCAACTGGGCCCGCGTTGGCGGCGCCGGTCTGATCTTCTTCCTGGGACCGTATTTCCCGAACATCGGTGTTGCGTATCTGGTCGCGCTTGGCGTGTTCGTCCTTGGCTATGCGGCGGTCGTGTACTGGATGTTTCAGTCGAAGCCCGAGAGCTTCGAGCGGCTGACGCGTGTGATGTTCGTCCTTGATATCGGCATCGTTTCGTCTGCGATGCTCGTCTTCTCATCGGATCCGAGCTGGACCACGTGGGTGGTCGGCAGCCTCGTCATCATCGCCGGCGGCTTTCGCTTCGGGACCGCGGGCGCTTTCGCCGCGGCCGGCGCCACATCCCTCGCCTACGTCGCGATCGCCGCGTACCGCGCGGAGACGTTCGGCCTCATGGCCGAGCCGTGGCGCCTTGCGTTCCACGTCAGCGTCTTCATCCTCGCCGCGTACCTCATGTCCGGGCTCCTCCGTGAGCTCGAGCACCTTCGGGCTCAGCGAGAGAAATTCGTCCGGCAGGCCGTCGAGGCTGCCGCGCTCAGGCAGGCCGACCGGATCAAGAGCGAGTTCCTCGCGGCTATGTCCCACGACTTCCGCAGCCCGCTCACGGTGGTGCGCGGCGCGGTGGAGCTCCTCCTCGGGGAACGGCCTGGGAC
>JBOGTG010000046.1:0-25186 GCA_050692175.1 Candidatus Limnocylindria bacterium
GCGAGGAACCGGTGCGTCCACTCGATGCGCGTCGCGGGATCCAACGACGGGAGGAACTGCCCGTGGCAGAGCGGCCAGTCGGGGCAGCCGAGGCCCGATCCGGTCACGCGCACGACCCCGCCCCACACCACGACGAGGAACGACGCGGCGAGACTCGCGTACACGAGAGCGCGATAGCGTGGAGAAAAGGTCATGCCGGGCGCCGCGTCAGTGCGCGACGTCTTCCTTCAGCGGACGGGCGCTGTGGACGACCGGGATCCGCGCGAAGTTGTAAGGCTGCGGCGGTGACGTGGTCGCCCACTCGAGCGTGTCGGCCTCCCACGGGTCGTCGCCCGCCGGCTTCCCCTGACCCAGAACGATGCTGTAGAAGTAGTTGAAGAGGAACACCGCGACCGAGATGCCGATGATGTAGGCGCCGACCGTCGAGACCAGGTTCAGGCTCGCCCATTCGGGCGACTGCGGGTAGTGGAACGTGCGCCTGGGCATGCCATCCAGGCCGAGCTGATGCATCGGGAAGAACGCCATGTTCACGCCGATGAAGTAGAGGAAGAAGTGGATCCGTCCGAGCTGCTCGCTCAGCAGCCGGCCGCTCATCTTCGGCATCCAGTAGTAGAACGCGGCGAACGCGCAGAAGAGCGCGCCCTGCACGAGGACGTAGTGGATGTGCGCCACGACGTAGTAGCTGTCCGAGAGCTGCACGTCCACCGGAACCGAGCCGAGGAAGACGCCCGAGATGCCGCCAATCGTGAACACCACGATGAACGCCATCGCGAAGAGCATCGCGGTGCGGAAGCGCAGCGCCCCGCCCCACAGCGTGCCGAGCCACGAGAAGATCTTCACGCCGGTGGGTACGGCGATGAGCATCGTTGAGGCCATGAAGAAGATCTGGAGCGTCGGATCGATACCCGCGACGAACATGTGATGCACGAAGACGCCGAACGAGAGGAACCCGATCGCGGCGGACGAGTACGCGATCATCCGGTAGCCGAAGATCGGCTTGCGTGAGAACACCGGCAGCACTTCGCTGATCACGCCGAAGCCCGGCAGGATCATGATGTAGACCTCGGGGTGCCCGAAGAACCAGAACAGGTATTGCCACAGCAGCGGATCGGCGCCCTGCCCCACGGCGAAGAAGTTCGTCCCGGCCATGCGGTCAAAGAGCAACAGGATTCCGGCGACCGTCAGGAACGGCATCGCGAGCACGAGCAGGAAGCTCGTCACGAGGACGCTCCAGCAGAAGAGCGTGATGCGCATGAACGTCATCCCAGGCGCGCGCAGCGAGAAGATCGTCACGATCATGTTCAGCGCGCCGAAGATCGACGAGAACCCGAGGACCGTGAGCGCGAGGATCATGAGGTCGACGCCTACGGTCGGTGAGAACTCCTTCGTCGAGAGCGGCACGTAGATCGTCCAGCCGGTCGCCGGCGGCCCGACGATGAACGCGGAGTACAGGATGATGCCGCCCGCGAGGAGGAGCCAGTACGAGAGCGCGTTGAGGCGCGGGAAAGCCATGTCTCGCGCACCGAGCTGCAGCGGGACGATGAAGTTCGCGAAGCCCGTCCACACCGGGACCACGAAGAGAAAGACCATCGTCGTCCCGTGCATCGTGAACGCGGAGTTGTACTGCGGGGCGGTCAGGAACCCCGTGTCAGGGGTCGCGAGCTGCGTGCGGATCCCTAGAGCGAGCAGGCCACCGGTGAGAAAGAAGAAGAAGGTCGTGACCAGGTACAGGACGCCGATCTTCTTGTGGTCTGTCGTCGTGATCCATTCGAGGATGCCGGTGTAACGGGGACGGCTGAGCGGAAAGGTCCGCTCGAGGGTGGCCATGCGAGGTCCATTCCATCGTGGCGGAATGGGCCTGTCAAACCCTCAGCTCACGCCTACACTCCGCGCCCGGGGAGGCGAATGGACCAGGCGCTTGGGCCGTTCCTCGGCACGTGGACGCTGATGATGGCGGCGATGATGCTGCCGTCAGCGACGCCGATGATCCTCCTGCATCGCCTCGGCGCGGACGGTCGCGTGCGTACTGGGCTCTGGTCCGCCGCGTTCGTGGCCGGGTACCTGGTCGTGTGGGCGTCGGTGGGAATCGTCGTGTGGGGCGCGGCCATGGCCGCGGCCGCGATCACGATGCCCGAGCAGCGCGCATTTGCGGTCGCCGCGATCCTGCTGCTTGCGGGCGCCTACCAACTCACGCCCCTCAAGTCGACGTGCCTTCGCGCATGCCGCACGCCGGCCGACTTTCTGTTGACGCACTGGCACAACGGACTCTCGGGCCAGCTGCGGCTGGGGATCGAGCATGGTCTCTACTGCCTGGGGTGCTGCTGGGCGCTGATGGCGCTGTTCGTGGGTGTTGGCGCTATGAGTCTTGTCTGGGCCGTGGCGATCGCGCTCGTGGTGCTGGTCGAGAAGGTGCGCCCCGAGGGAGTAGCGTTCGGACGGATCGCCGGGGCATTGCTCATCGCTGCCGGGGTGATCGTTCTCGCGCGCCCGGACCTCGCGATGTCTGTTGGCGGACCGATGTGAAGGAGTGAACCAGGATGGCTGAGACAAAGACGCCCGCGTGGAATATGAAGGGAACCCTGGTCATCGCGTGCAACTGCGACTACGGATGTCCTTGCAACGTGAACGGCCGCCCGACAGTGGGAAAGTGCGAGGGCGGGTGGACCTGGCAGTTCGAGCAGGGCATCTACGGCGACGTGAAGCTCGACGGCCTCTGCCTCGGGCTATATGCGAACTGGCCGGCCGCTATCCACGAGGGGAACGGCGTGGCGACCTCGCTCATCGACGAGCGGGCGGACACCGCGCAGCGCGAAGCCCTTCAGGCGCTCGTCGAGGGCCGGTCGGGCGGTCCGTGGGCGATCTTCCGCAAGACCTTCAAGGACTTGAGTGGCCCGCACTACGTGCGGTACGAGGTCGACACCGAAACCCGGCTCCCGCGGGTCCGGGGCGGCGACACCCTCGAGATCGACATGGAGTACATCCGCAACCCCGTGACCAAGGAGACGGTCCATCCGCGTCTCGCATTGCCCGAAGGCCTCCTCGTGAAGGACCTCGCGCTCGTCGGAACCAAGCGTTTCGCACTGAAGGCCGGCGAGGTGGGATACGACCACTCCGGCAGGTACGGTGCCTTCGGCTTCTTCCAGTATTTCGGTCCGTAGGTCGGACGACCGACGGGGGCTCGGGACCTAGGGCGCTCGGGCGACGACCAGCTTGTCCTGCCCTGACATCGCGCCCCACATCTCGCCTGGGCGGCCGAGGATCTGGCGCACATTCGCGTTGGCCTGCGGATGCGCACGCGAGGTGAACGTCTCCGTCGCCGGGTCAAAGCGCACGATCGCGTTGGCGCCCCAGTCCGTCACCCAAACAATGTCCGCGTCGTCGACGAAGACCGCGTAGGCCTGAGGCCGAGCGCCCGGCAGCTTCCACACTTTCCACCCACTCGCAGGGTCGAAGCGACTCAACTGCCCGATGTTCCACTCGCTCACCCACACGCGGTTCTTGGAATCGCACCACACGCGTCGGGCGCCCTGGTTTGCGGTCGGCGGCTGAAGCACCTCCGCTCCCCCGGTCTCCCGGACGATGCGACCGACGTAGCTGCCCGCCAGCGATGCGTAGTAGACGGTGCCATCGGGACATGCGTGGATCCCGTACGGGCCTCTGCCGCGCGGCGCATCGAAGACGGCCATCGCCCCGCTCCTCGGATCGAGCCTGCCGAAGATGCCGTTCTGGCCTGTGAACCAAACCGTGCCATCGCGATCGAACGCCGCCGTATTGAGGTTCGCGTTGGGGCGGTCGGCAGGCAGCGAGTAGCGTTTCACTTCGCCCGTCGCGGGATCGACGCGGACCATGGCGTTCAGCCCGCTATCCGTGATCCACGGTGCGCCGTCCGGTCCGACGATCACGCCGTGCGGCGACGAACCCGAACCGAGCTTGGTCATCTTCGTCGCGCCGGTCTTCGGATCGAGCCAGCCGAGCTCGCCCGAGAGTTGCGCTGTGTACCAGACGCCGCCGTCCTTCGCCGGAGCGACGTCGTGTGGATGCTGACCGCGTCCGACGGCGAACTCTTGGAGCACGAACGCGGCGGACGACGGTGTCGCGGTCGCGGCTGCGGTGGCCGACGCGGCCGCGGACGGTTGCGCGGTCGCGGTCGGTGCGGCGGTTACCGATGGCAGCGCGGACACCTGCGGAGTGGACGCCGGTCGACACGCGACCGCCAGCAGGAGCGCCGCCACCACGAGACGCATCACTTCAGAGGTACCGCGCGAAGCCGCAGCGAGTTCGTCACGACGGTCACCGACGAGAGCGCCATCGCGGCCGCGGCGAGGACCGGGGAGAGCAGCCACCCGGTGAAGGGGTAGAGCGCGCCGGCGGCGACCGGGATGAGCGCGACGTTGTAGATGAACGCCCAGAAGAGGTTCTGACGGATCGTGGCGACCGTGGAGCGCGCAAGACGCAGTGCGCGCGGAACTCCGCGGGGGTCACCGCCGACGAGCACGACATCGGCGGTGGCGATCGCGACGTCAGTGCCTGAGCCGATCGCGATCCCGAGATTCGCGCGCGCGAGCGCCGGCGCATCGTTCACCCCGTCGCCGACCATCGCGACGCGGTGCCCCGCCGCCTGCAGCTCGGCGATGAGCGCGGCCTTGCCGTCGGGCCGCACCTCGGCGCGCACCTCGTCGATGCCGAGTTCTCGCGCGACGGCTTCCGCCACCCGGCGGGCGTCGCCCGAGACGAGCATGGTGCGCAGGCCCGCTCGCCGAAGCTCGGCGATCGCGTCGGGGGCCGCGGCCTTCGGCGTGTCTGCGAGCGCGAGGATGCCGCCGGGTTCTCCATCGATCGTCCCCACGAGCACCGTCCGCCCCTTCTCCTGATGGTGCGCGAGGACGTTGTCGCCGAGCTCGGCGAAGCCGTGGGCGCGGGCAAGCGGCGCGTTACCGATCCAGACGTCGTGACCGTCGACCGTCGCGTGGATTCCCTGCCCAGGCAACGCCTCGAACGTCGTTGGTTCGGAGAGCTGTAAACCCTTCGTCGTCGCGAGCTCGACCACGGCGGCCGCAAGCGGGTGCTCCGAACGCGATTCCGCGGTCGCGAGGATGCGGATGACCTCGTCCTCGCCGATGCCGGCGCAGTTCATGTACTCGACGACCTGGGGACGGCCGACGGTGAGCGTGCCGGTCTTGTCGAACGCGACCACGTCGATCGCACGCGCCGCTTCGAGTGCCTGCGCGCTCTTGATCAGGATCCCGCGCGAGGCGCCGCGACCCGTACCCACGATGATCGCGGTGGGCGTCGCGAGGCCGAGCGCGCAGGGGCACGCGATGATGAGGACCGCGACGAAGGCGGAGAGGGCGTAGCCGAGCCGAGGCTCGGGCCCGACTATGAGCCAGGCGAGGGCGCTCGCGAACGCGATTCCGAAAACGATCGGCACGAAGATCGAAGCGATCCGGTCCACGAGGCGCTGGATCGGCGCCTTCGACCCCTGCGCCTCTTCGACCAGACGGATGATCTGAGCGACGAGGGTGTCGCCACCAACCCGGGTGACGCGGAAGCGCAGCGTCCCGCTGCCGTTCTGCGTTCCACCCGTCACCTCGTCGCCGGGGCCCTTCTCGACCGGGATGGATTCGCCAGTGATCATCGCCTCGTCGACCGCTGACGATCCCGCGAGGACTCGTCCGTCCGCGGCGACGACCTCGCCGGGGCGCACGATGACGACGTCCCCGACGGCCAGACGGTCGATCGGTACGTCCTCTTCCGCGCCGCCGGGACGCCTCACGCGCGCGGACTTCGCGCCGAGCGTGGCGAGCGCGCGCACCTCGTCGGCGGTCCGCGCGCGGGCGCGCGCCTCGAGGAAGCGGCCCGCGAGGACGAGCGTGACGATCACGGTGGCCGTGTCGTAGTAGAGGAATCGGTGCGGCTCGAGCCCCCCAGCGATGAACACGGAAGGAAGGAACGTCGCGAGCACCGAGACGGCGTACGCCGTCGTGGTCCCGACGACGACGAGCGTATTCATGTCGGTGCGCCGGTGACGCGCCGCGGACAGCGCGCCGCGATAGAACGGCAGGGCAGCCCACAGCTGCACCGGGGTCGCGAGGACGAACAACGCGTACGTGCGCCAATCGGCGTGCGTGACGGCCGGGAACACCAGATCGGCCATCGAGAGGAGCACCGTCGGGACCGCGAGCGCCGCGGCGACAATGAGTCTGCGGCGCAACGTCCTCACGTATCTCGCGCGGAGTGCGCGTTCGCGTCCCTCCGTCGCGGCACGCTCGGCGCGATCCGCGGAGAGCACGAGGGCCCCGTAACCAGCTCGCTCGATAGCGCGCACGAGAGCCGCGTCGTCGGTGCGCGCGGGATCCACGTTCACACGCGCGCGTTCGGTCGCGAGGTTCACGTCCGCGCCGCGGACCCCGGCGACGCCGCGGAGCGCATCCTCGACGCTCGCGACACAGGACGCGCACGTCATCCCCGTGACGACGAGATCGCGCTGCGCGTCGGCCGGACGCTCCGGCGGGCTAGAGACCGGCACCGCAGGACGGGCAGCAACCCTGACGCTCCGAGCCGGACGCGCCGCACCGACGACACATCAGGACACCGGTCGCGTCGGTGTGGACTTGCTTGTGCGATTCCTCATGGAAGGAGGATTCCCAGCGACGGCGCAGGCGCTCGTCGCGCGGCCTTCCAGCTCCCGCGAGCAGCCCAAAGCCGGCCATGCCGACCACGATGAAAAACAGCATGACCAGCTCCATCAGCGGCCTTCGTCCCCCTTTGCGCGCAGCGACCGTGCGACCGTGTGTATCAGTTCAACATCGTCGGCAACCTGAAATTCCGGAAGGAGCGGCCGAAGCCGGGCCGCGAGCTGCTTCGCCAGGGCCGTTCGCGCGGCGGGCGTGAGCTTTTGCTCGCGAAGGACGAACTCGCGCACCAGGCGCTGCGCTTCGCCAGGGAGGACGCGAAGCGTCGGCTCGGTCGGGTTCTGCGCCTCCGTGACCTTCGCGCGGGGCAGAGCGCTGAGCGTCCGGAGCGCGGACCAGTTCCGGCGGGGGTGGGGCGCGCGGACGACGAACGTGCCGCCGGCGTAGTCGCCGAGGCGCTGCGAGCGCGATGAGACGATGAGCGTCACGAGTCCGAAGCCGTAAAAGAACGGCAGGAAGTCGACCACCCGGACAAGGTTGCGCACGATGACGGCGACGAATCGCGCGGGCTCGCCATCCTCGCTGATGACGCGTAGGCCGAAGACTCGCTTGCCGATGGTCTGGCCATTCCAGAGCCACTCGAGCAGCACGAAGTACAGCCACGCGACGAGGAGCTCGAAGAAGACCACCCAGCCGGCCCAGTCCTCGAGCGATGGAGCCATCACGGTGAGCGTCTGAAACGCGAAACCGACCGCGAACGTGAGGACGAACACGATCAGGAAATCGGCGATCGCGGCGAAACCGCGGTTACCCGCGCCCGCGAGCTGATAGCGAAGCACGACGTGATCGGGCGTCTCAATTTCGAGGCGGCCCATCGCGATCGTCATCGATAAATGTTACGTTCCGGCCTTGCCGCGGATCGCCGCTCCGGGCGCGATCGACCGTTTTGTCGAAGATCACCTCGGCCGCTGGTCGCGCCTCGCGGACCTCGTCTCATCCGCCGCCGGTCGCGTCGACCGCCTGAAGGCCGATGAGGTGCTCGAGCTCGGTCGGCTCTACCGCGCGGCGACGGGCGATCTCGCGATCGCCCAACGCGATTTCCCGCGGGATGTCGTCACCTTCGAGCTGAACGATCTGGTGGCCGGCGCGCACGCGCTCGTCTACAGCGAAGCGCCGACGAGCGTGCGGCGCCTGCGTCGATTCGTGTTAGGAGACATCCCCGCGACTGTCCGCGCGAACGCGAGGTTCATCCTCGTTTCGGCGATCCTTCTCTTTGGCCCGGCGCTCGTCTCATTCGTCGCGGGCCTGCTCTCGCCCGACGTGGCAGCCGGCGCTCTCCCCGCCTCGTTCCGCGACGAGCTCGCGCGCCGCCGGCCGGGAACCGAGCTGCCGGAGGCGCTGCGGCTCACCGCCGGCCCAACCATCATCGTGAACAACGTCCGGGTCGCGGTCGTCGCATTCGCCGGCGGGCTCACCGCCGGTCTGCTCACCGTCTACATCCTCGTCGCGAACGGCGCTCTTCTGGGCACGGTGTTCGCGGTCCTCCAGGCGGCTGGCCTCTCGTGGACGCTCCTGACGTTTGTCTCCGGCCACGGCGTTCTCGAGCTCTCCGCAATAGTCCTCTCGGGCGCCGCGGGCCTGCGCTTCGCGTGGGCGATCCTCCAGCCCGGTGAGCGAACACGCGGCACGGCGCTGCGGCTCGCCGGGATCCAGGCAATGCGGATCCTGCTCCTCGTGATCGTGATGCTCGCCTTCGCCGGACTCATCGAGGTCTACGTCTCTCCGACTGCCGCGCCCGCGGCCGTCAAGGTCGCGGTCGGACTCGGCAGCGGGGCGATCGTCCTCTGCTACGTGCTATTCGCCGACCGCCTGCTGCGGCTGCGCGTGCCTCAGAGAAAGCGCTTCTTGAGCTCGATGTAGCGCTGGATCGTCGCGACTGTGAGGCGATCCGACGCCACGTCGATCGTGTGCACGCCGCGGCGCCGCAGGGTCACGAGCGCCTTCGCTCGAGCGTCGCGCACCTCGCGTGCGACAACGCGCTCGTACAGCGCAACGGTCGAGTCCGGCACGCGTGCGGCGACCTCGGCGAGCTCAGGGTCGGCGAGAAGACAGCAGAGCACGAGGTTGTTGCCGGCGAGCCGCGTCACCGCCGCGACCAGGGATCGCGAGGCCTCCTCGTCGACGAGGTCGGTAAAGAGAACGACGAGCGCGCGACGTGCGGCGCGCGCACGCAGGAACTCGAGCGCCGAGCGATAGTCCGACTCCGTCGTGGTCACGGCGATGCGGCGGAGCTCTTCGGTGATCCGGAGGAACTGGCCACGACCGCGCCGCGGCGGCAGGTAGGTACGGACATCGTCGGCGAATCCAAGAAGGCCAACCTCGTCGCCTTTCGCCGCGCCGACATACGCGAGCATCAACGCGGTGTTGACGGCGTGGTCGAGCTTGGTGAGCGTCCCGAGGGTGCTCGACATCATCCGGCCCGCGTCGAGCAGGATCAGCAGGCGCTGCTGACGTTCGGTCTCGTACTCGACCGCGATCGGCCGGGCGCGCCGAGCGGTCGCCGTCCACGAGATCGAGCGCGGATCGTCGTCGGGTCCGTAGTCGCGAAGCCGCGCGAAGAGGCTGCCCGCGCCCGGCACGCGCGCCCGCCGCTGGCCGGCGTCGTACGCGAGACCGCGGCGCAGCGTGATCTCATAGCGGCGGATCTCGCGAAGGTCGGGGTAGACCTTCACGTCGATCGCGGCGCCGACGTTGCCGCGGCGCTCCACGAGTCCGAGCGGGCCGCGCTGGCGCGTGTGCAGGTCTCCGAACCGGAAGGTGCCGCGGTTCCGCGGTCGCGCTGTGTACTCGGCGCTCGACGAGGCGCGCGCCGGGACGTCGATGCTCACCGACCGGCGATCGACATCGAAGGACGCGGGAGGCTCGTCTCGGATCGTGACGGTGAGGCGGCGCGGCAGAGGGTTTCGCACCACAAGGCGCACGGGATGCGCGGCGCGGAGAGACGGCTGGTCGGCCATCTCGCGTGTCACGTCGTCTGTGGTGAGAGGTCGCGTCGCGCGCGCGTCGACGACGGCGAGGACGATCGCGACCGCCCAGAGGGCAACGGCGGCCCACGCCAGCGGCTCGTAGAAGGTGGCGAGCGCGATCGGGACGGCGCTGAGCAGGACGAGCGCGAGCAGACGTGGAAGCGGGACGAACGGGAGGCGGCTCGCGCGCCGCTTGCGAGGCTCGTTCAACGCGGGACGTCGAGTCGCGCGAGGACCCTCCGGAGCGCCGCGTCGGCGTCGACGCCTTCGATCTCCGCTTCGGCCTTCAGCACGACGCGATGTCGAAACGTCGCGGGCACGAGCGATTTCACGTCGTCCGGCGTCACGAAGTCCCGCCCGTCGAGCGCGGCCGAGGCTTTCGCGGCATGAAGCAGGTGGACGCCGGCGCGGGGGCTCGCGCCGAGCACGAGATCGCCCGACCGGCGCGTCTCCTCGACGATGCGAACGATGTAGCCGACGACGGAGTCCTCGACCATGACGCGCTCGATCTCCTGGCGGGACGATCCGAGGTCGGTCGGTGCGAGGGGGTCGAGGGTCTCCACCAGATCGACCGGACGTCCCTTGTCGTGCCGACGCAGGATCGCGGCCTCCTCGACCTGCGGCGGGTACGCGACGATCGCTTTGAAAAGGAAGCGGTCGAGCTCCGCCTCGGGAAGCGGGTAGGTGCCCTCGTACTCGACCGGGTTCTGCGTCGCGATGACGATGAACGGATCGGGCAGCACATGCGATTCGCCCTCGAGCGTGACCTGTCGCTCCTCCATCGCCTCGAGCAGCGCAGCCTGGGTCTTGGCCGGCGCGCGGTTCACCTCATCCGCGAGAACGACGTTCGCGAATACAGGACCGAGCCGGATACGGAAGGAGCTCGTCGCGATCTCGAAGATGCTCGTGCCGACGATGTCGCTCGGCATAAGGTCGGGCGTGAACTGGATCCGCTTGAAGCTGCCGCCGATGAGCCGCGCGGCGGTGCGCGCGAGAAGCGTCTTCGCCGTGCCAGGCACGCCCTCGATGAGGATGTGGCCGCGGAGCGCGAGCGCCATGAACGCCAGACGGATGGTCTCGTCCTGACCGACGATCACCTTGTGAACGCTGTCGGTGAACCGCTGGGCGACATCTTTCGTGCTCACCGTCTCTCCTTCTTCGCGACGAGGCTTTCGATCCGCGCGACCGTACGGAGCAGCTCGTTGTCGCGCAAGCGGCCGGCGAGGGCCGCGTCGGTCGTCCGAGCCTCCGCCGCGAGCACCGGATCGTCTGCCTCGGCGGTCGCGAGGATGCGTTCGAGCGGAGTGGCGGGGTCGAGGCCGTAGCGGGTAGCGAGCCCGAGGCGCAGATCGCGCCGCAGACGCTCGCGCGCGATTTCATCGCGCCCCGAACGCCGCAGGAGTCCGGCGAACCCGCGGATGTACTCGAGGCTCGAGCGCGGCGGCCGCGGGTCGGCCGGGAGCGGCGGGCCGAACCTTCGCCCCGACCACCAGAGGTAGACGAAGACGAGCGCGCCCGCGAGGAGCATGGCGCGTCCGAACCACGTTCGCTGGAGCACGGCCATGAGCTCGGGCGACGGGTGCGCGCCATGGTGGTATTCGTCGAAACCGATCGATCGGCCCGCGCCGAACCCCGCCGCCGCCAGCGAGAGCGCGAAGCGTCCGTTGTCCGCGACGGAGAGGTACTGATTGACGAATGGCGCCAGGCTCCCGACGACGATGAGCGTGCCGGCGCCCTCACGCGTCATCGCCGCGAGCGTGCGCCCCTCGCTACGCATCACCGGCGACCAGCGATCGCTCAGCGTCAGGCTCCGCCCGCGATCGATCGAGATCTGGGCGGCGCTCGCGGTGGCCGCGATCGCGGAGCTCGCGCCGTAGCGACCTGCGCCTGTGCCCTCGCCCAGGCTGACGCCGTACGTGCGCAGGACAGCAGATTCGGCGAGGCCGAGATCCGTTCCGACGATAAGGGTGCCTCCGCCCTGGAGGAACGTCCTGACCGCGACCGCATCGGAGTCGCTCACGAACTCGGTCGCCCCGAGCATGAACAGGACGGTCACGCCCGTCTCGCGTGGCGCGAAGCGCTCACCCTGGACGATCACGGTCCGGCCGCCGAGCTCGTCCACGAGCGCGCGGAGCCTCGCGGTGCCGCCGTTGGTGCTGTCGAGCGCCGATCCGGTGCGGCCCTGGTACTGCGCGTTCGTGCCGACAAAGATGGCGAGCCCTACGACCACGAGCAGGAGGACGCCCGCGAGAACATAGAGCGGGTCGATCCGCAAGCGCCTTCTCACGCGAGCGCCCGCTCCGCCAGGGCGCGGGCGTGGTCGGCTTCCTCGGCGGTCGCGCCCTTGAGCCCGAACCACGCGCGATCGTGCAGCGAGATGAGCTCGCGCAGCGTTTCGACCTGCGGCAGCGACGAGGCCCGCTCGAGGAGCTCGCGGTCGGTAAGCGATGGCTCGTAGCGGAGAATCCGGCGTTCGGCGAGGGTGAGGATCGCGTAGCGGTAGAACGCGTGGAGCGCGGTACGCGGATCGCCGGAAAGGGCGGCACGCTCCGCGGCCGCGAGCTGCACGGCCGCGCTCGCCGCGGCCTCGGCGTGCGCGCCAGGCTGCACGGTCTCGCGCCGGATGCGCTCGCGAACGCCGCGCACGAGGATCACGAGGATCACGACGAGCAGTCCGGCGCCGGCGATCGTGAGCGTGATCTCGACGCTGCCCGGCGGGAGCTGCGCGCCGGCCGACGGAAAGAGCCGGGCAAGGAGCTCCCCGATAGCCGCGAAGAGGTCGTTGCTACCGGAACGGGCCTCCTCGACGGCGGCAAGATCGCGAAGCCGCGCATTCGCCTCCGCCACGTTGAACGGCGCGTTGGCCGCGCGGTCGGCGATGCCGATGAGCTGATCGACATCGCCAACGGCCGCGTCGATCGCGGCGGCGGTCGCGCTCAGCCGGCGAGCAACGCGCGAATCGTCGATCGCGATGACCGATCCGTCGGCCGTGCGTACGGCAGTGGTCTGCAGGAGCGTGGTGCGCGCGCGTTCAAGGAGGGCGGGCCGCTGGGCATCGGCGGCCACACGGGCCTGAATGACAAGCGCCCGGGTATCACGAAGGCGTGATCGGTAGGCGGCGAGCTCCACCGTGTCGGCGTCCGCGATCCCAGCCGTCGCCACCATGAGGACGACGACGAACGTGAGGACCGAAGCTAGGCGCGCGGCATGGCCTCCGCGGCGAGCTGGAGATCGAGGGCCTCTTTGCGGACGCGCAGGTCGTAGTAGAGCACCGTCATCGTGCCGAAGAAGAGCGGCATCCAAATCGGCACGGCCGCAAAGATCGCTATGAAGAAGGCGACCGCTCCAGCGCTCTGATTCGCCGTGGCGATGAGCCCGATCAGAACGACCACCAGGACGAAGAGGACCATGAACAGGACGACGAGGAGAAGGACGAGGCCGACGATGCGCCAGCGGAAACCGGTCGAAAGCTGCCAGGACCGGCGCAGTGAGGAGACCGGGCCGTGCCCCTCGATCGTCGCGACGACCGGCGACACGAACCACGAGGCCTGCACGTAGATCTGGACGAAGAAATACACGCAGAAAATCAGGAAGAGGAGGAGACCGTTGTCGACGAAGAACCCGCTCACGACGTTGAACACCACCCCGATTAGCGAGACCGCGATCGTCGCGAGCACGCCGGCGAAGAAGATGCGCAGCGACGCGCGCAAGCCGACCCCCAAGGATTGAGTGAGCGAGCGCTCCTGACCAAGGTGCGACGCGGCCGCCGCGTCGATGACCGCACCCGTGAACACGGCGGCGACGAGCAGGGTGACGAGCCAGCCGACGGCAAAAAACAGGAAGAGGGCGCCCACGAGCTCGACGAACGCGGGATTCGCCAGGAGCGTGGCCGGGTCGCTTGTCGGCTGCTGCGATAGCCGCTGGAAGGTCGATAGGCCCGCGAGTGCGAAACCGACAGAAAGCACGATCCACGCGATAACGAGGGCAGCGAAGAAGATCAGGCCGAGGACGAACAGGCCGATCGCACGCGCACGGTAGATACCGAAGACACGGTCGAGGACATCACCGATGCCGAGAGGCCGCAGCGTTGCGCCGCCCGAGGGCGTCGCCGGCACCGGTTGCACGAGCGCCAATGCTACGTGGGTGGTCCAGTGGGCTTCCGTGCTAGACCGCAGACTCCGCGAGCCCGATCCGCCGCTGCAACCGCGCGAGCGGTCCCGGGGCCCACCAGTTGAGATTGCCGAGGAGCCGCATCGTCGCTGGAACGACCAGGGCGCGAACCAGAGTGGCGTCGATGGCCACGGCGAGCGCCATTCCAAGGCCGATCGCCTTGATGAGCACGATGTCGGCGAGGGCGAAGGCCGAGAACACGCCGACCATGATCGCCGCGGCGCCCGTGATGAGCCGGCCGCTCTTCTCGAGGCCCATCGCGACTGCCCGAGTGTTGTCGTGCGTCATCAGATATTCCTCCTGTATCCGCGAGAGGAGGAGCACCTCGTAGTCCATCGACAGGCCGAAGACGGTGCAGAACATGATCACCGGCAGGGTGGGGTCGATCGCGCCGGGCGTGAATCCGAGCTGCGCCGCGAAGTGGCCATCCTGGAAGATCCACACGATCGCGCCGAACGACGCGGAGATAGAGAGCAGGTTCATGACGACGGCTTTGAGCGGCAAGATCACCGAGCCGAGGAGGAGGAACAGCACCAGCATCGTCGCGGCCATGATGTAGGCGAGCGCGGCGGGCGTATGGCTCGCGATGAAGTCGACGGTATCGAGATCGATCGCGGTGAATCCCGTGACGGCGGGGGCAGCGTCCGGCGGCGCGGGAAGCGCTCGGATCGAGCGCACGAGCTGCCGGGCATCGTCGCTGTAAATGCCTTTCTGCGTGACTACGTCGAGGACCACGATGTGCTCGCCCACCGTGCCGCTGATGAGCGCTTGAAGCTGTTGCGGGAGCTGCGACCGCGGCTGTGAATACACCGCCACGTACTCGGCGGGCCCGATGCGCGGATCGATGGTGACCGGACTGGTGATCTTGTCCACGTCCGGCAATGTCGCGATCTTCCTGGCGAAGTCCACGAGGCCGGGCACATGCGCCGGCGCCAGCGGATCGCCTGGGGCCCCTGCCCCATCAGGGGCCCCTACCCCTGGGTACTCGACGACGACGCTGATATGGGTCTGATTGCCGCCGGGGAATTCGGCCACAAGCCGGTCGAACGCGGCCCGCGACTCTTCGTGCTTCGGGAGGGTCGTCACGTCGTTGTTCGCGAGGCGCAGGTGAAGGAATGGCGACCCCGCAAGGAGGATGAACGCGACGACCGGAACGAGCACGAGGAGCGGCCGCCGCATGACCGCGGTCGCGATCGTGTGCCACCAGCCGGTCCCCGACGAGTCCGGCTGGAAGATCGGGATCCTGCCGCGTCCCAGGTTGCGCCCGAGGATCGCGAGAAGGGCCGGAAGGAAGGTGAGGCCGTAGAACACGGCGCTCGCGACGACGATCGCGCCGGAGATACCCATCGACGAGAGGAACGTCCCTTGATAGAAGAGCATCCCGGAGAGGCCGATCGCGACCGTCAGCCCCGAGAAGGTGATCGCGCGGCCCGACGTGGCCATCGCGATGGCGAGCGCGTTGTTGCCGCTGTGGCCTCGTCGCATCTCCTCTCGGAACCGGTTCGTGATGAAGAGCGAGTAATCGATCGCGACACCGAGCCCGATGAGCGTGACGACGTTCAGGGCGTAGACCGACACGTCGGTCACGCGCGCCACGAGGAACATGCCCGCGATGCCGCCGACGACCGCCAGGATCCCGACGCCCAGGGGCACGAGCGCTGCGACCACGGACCCGAAGACGATGAGGAGCAGCACGAGAGCGACCGGCAGCGAGACGATCTCAGCCCTCTGCAGATCCTGCTGAAGGACCTCGTTGAATCCGTTGTTGATCGCGAGGATCCCCGTGGCCTGGATCTGGAGCGTCTCCGACCGCGCCAGCGCACGGAGCTGCGGGTAATAGTCGCGGGCTGTGGCGATGTCGTCTTTGACCGCGACGTCGACCGCGACCGCGCGGCCGTCCTTCGAGATGAGCTGCGTCGGGTCCGGCGCTGTGCCGTCGTAGGGCGTGACGATCGTGGCGACGCGGGGGTCGCTCCGGAGGGGCGCGAGCGCCGCATCGACGGCGGCGCGAAACTCGGGGCTCGTGCCCGTCAGCGTTTCGCTCGAGAAGATGAGCGTGAAAGTGCCCCCGCCGGCGCGCGGCAGCTCCCGTTCGATGAGGCGCGAGGCGCGGCCCGATTCGGACGTCTCGATGAAGCCGCCGGACTCCAGCCTGGCGCCCTGGGCCACGACGACGATCGACGCGAGCAGCAGAAGGCCGGACACCGCGAGGACCGGCCAGCGCCGCCGGTAGACGAACCGCCCCCAGGCCTCGAACATCGGGTGCTCCCTTGTCAGAACTTACGCCGTAAGCGTACGCTGTAAACCTAAGTGGCGAAGGTGCTGACGTCAAGGCGCAAGCCCCTCACGACGGAGCGGATCGTCGAGGCCGCGATCGAGCTCGTCGATCACGAGGGCTTGGACGCTCTCTCGATGCGGCGTCTCGGCGCGGCGCTCGGCGTCGAGGCGATGTCCCTCTACCGGCACTTCCCGTCGAAGGCGGTGCTCCTCGAGGCGGTGGTGGGGCGGCTCCTGGCCGAACTTCTGCTGCCCGTACCGGGTGTCGTTCCCTGGCAGGGCTCCTTCCGCGCCCTCGCCCGCGATTACCGCCAGCTTCTCCTCCGCCATCCGAGCGCGATCCCTTTGCTCGCGACGCTCCAGCTCACCAATCCGGGCGCGCTCGGGGCGGCGGGAGCGGTCATGGCGCTGCTCCGCGACGCCGGCTTCGATGCGCGTACGGCGTTCCACGTGCTCGCAACCGCGGAGTCCTACGTCATCGGATTCGCGTACTGGGAAGCGGGCACCGCGGGCATCCGTGGCAGCGAGCCGCCGCCGCTGCCGCCGGGTGCGGATCCCTACATCGTGGAGAACTGGAACGAGATCTCCGGCGCGGATTGCGCGGTCGCCTTCGAGTTCGGCCTCGACACGTTCGTCGCCGGCCTGGAGCGAATGCGCGGCGCCTAATGCGCCAACGCTCCCGTATCACTTGATCATGTCCGATCGAGGGTGATCAGCGGTCGCTCGCGAAAGCTAATCACAAGTGGAAGCGCTGTCGCGATCCCGACGACGCCAGCGACGAGGAACGGTCCGGTCCAACCGGCTCCGAGGTCGAGCGTGGCGCCGGCCACGACCGGACCGAGTGAGCCGATGCCGAATCCGGCGACGGCCTGGAGCGCCTGCGCCGATCCGATGCGCGCCTGGGGCGCGAGCTCGGTTACCGCCGTCGAGTAGACCGCCGAATCCGCTGCAACCAGCGCGCCGTAGATCGCGCCGATTGCCACCATCGCGGGCCACGGCGCTGAGAGCAGCAGGCCGAAGCCGATCGAGATCGCGCCGCTGCCGATCGCGTAGAGAAGGGCGGCTCGCGTTCGTCCGATGCGATCGGAGAGCCAGCCGCCGATGAAGACGCCGGGTACGCCGAGCGCGAGCATGAGGGCCGCCCACTGGCTCGCGGTGGCTGACGCGTCCGTCGGCGAGAGTCCGCGAAGCGCGAACGCCGCGGCAAGGAACGCCGCGAGCCATGCGCGCACGATAAAGAGTTCCCACGAGTGACCGGTGTACGCGACGATCGTCCGTACGAGCGGCGCGTTGCGCAGAACGCGGAGGTCGAGATGGGCGCGCTCGCCGCTCGGTTCGGGAATGCCCCGGGCGCTGATCACTGCGACGGGCAGCGCGACGAGCGCGACCGCACCGAGGATGATCGCGCCCCCGCGCCAGCCGAACGGCTCGAGAAGGAGCCCCGTCGCGAGGAACGAGAGCGAGCCGCCCAGGTAGAACGCCGCGACGTAGAGGCCGACGGCGGTGCCCCGCCGCGCGGGGTCGGACGTCTGCGCGACCAGACGCACGCCGGGCATGTACACGCCCGCGAGGCCGAATCCTGAGATCACGCGCAGAAGCGACGCGGTGATGACGTCGTACGCCGCGAACGCGAACGCAATGTTCGCGATCGCGGTGACGAGCGCTCCGATCGCGATGATTCGCGAGGGCCGCACGCGGTCTGTGAGCGGCAGGACCACGAGCACGGCGGCCGCGTAGCCGAGGAGGTAGGCGGAGACGACCCAACCCAGCTCGGCGCTCGATGCTTGCCATTCCGTCTGCATGAGCGGCAGCGCCGCCGCCGGCAGCTGTGACGGTAGAAGGACGAGGGCGAGGGTCGTCGAGAGCGCCAGAGAGCGTGATCTCACAACGGCATGGTGACCGAACGGATCGGGAGTGCGCCCCGGCGTGCAAGCCCTTGTCGATATCTATATTGATATCGAACGGATGGGCTATCACAGTGAAACGCTGCTCGAAGTGCGGTGAGACCAAGCCGTACTCGGAATTCCACAAATACAAACGCGGTGACGGTCACCAGCCGTGGTGCAAGGCCTGCCGCAGGGAGTACGACCACGACTACAACCTGCGGAATCACCGACGTTGGGCTGACAGGAAACTCGCCTGGCAGCAGGGCCGCTCAGCATGGCTACGAGAACTGAAGACCGGTAAGACCTGCACCGATTGCGGCGGAACATTTCCCCCGGAGGCCATGGAATGGGATCACCTCCCGGGTACGGTCAAGCTCGGGGAGATTAGCTCCAAGATCAGGACATGGAGCATTAAACTCATCTTCGAAGAGCTCGCAAAGTGCCAGCTCGTGTGCGCGAACTGTCATGCGATACGCACCTATACGAGACTCCGCGAAGGTACGTCCGGGGTGTAGCGCAGCCTGGTAGCGCGTCTGGTTTGGGTCCAGAAGGCCGAGAGTTCGAATCTCTCCACCCCGACCGTTCATCATTCACTCGATGCTGATCCACCGACACGACGAGCCACTCACCGACGCGGAGTGGCGCGACTTCCTCAAGACGCACGACTTCGGCGACCTCATCGTCCCCGGCGCTCCGACGCGCGATCTGCCGGTCGTCGTGCCGACCCACTTCATCTGGGACGGCGACAAGACGGTTCTCCTCCATCTCGCGCGCATCAACCCCGTGTGGAAGGCGATCGACGAGCGGCCGCGCGCGCTCCTTTCGGTCTTCGGCGCGTACGCGTACATCCCCGGGCACTGGAATCAGGACGAGTACGGAGTGCCGACGAGCTATTACGCGGCGGTGCAGCTCGCCTGCGATATCGAACCGACCGATAACGATGCGGCCCTCGCGAAGATCCTCGTGCAACAGCTCGCGCACTTCCAGCCTGAAGGAAAGCACGCGCCCGTCGAGCCGGGCGACAACCCGTACGGCAAGAGATTGAGCGCGATCCGCGGCCTACGCCTCACCGTGACGGATGTGCGCGCTAAGTTCAAGTTCGGCGGCAACCGCACGACGCAGCACCGCGACGTCGTCGCGAAGAATCTCGCTGACCGAGGATCGTCGCTCGACCGCGAGGCGCGCAAATACACGCTGACGCGCTCCAGGGATCGCTAGTCCGGCGGGTTGAACCGCCCGCGGTAGTTCACATCGAGGATCGCCAGCCGCTTGAGATGCGTCTCCAGACGTGACTTGAAGCTCGCGAGGTCGCGCGTCTCCGGAGGCGACCAGAGGACTTCGGCAAGCGCGATGAGCCGCGGCCAGGCCATGTACTCGACGCGCTTGGGATCCGGCATGTATTCGGTCCAGATCTGTCCCTGCGCCCCGAGCACGTGCGTCCCCTCCTCCGCAGAGAGCTCCTTCGGCACAGGCTTGTACGCATAGACGTCCTCGAGCGTGTTGTGGCCGCCGATCCCCGGCGGCTCGACGGGCAGCTCCGTCTGCGAATGGTCGAGGTACGTGGGCTTGTGCGGCGCCATGACCACGTCGTGCCCGGCCTTCGCCGCGGCGATCCCGCCGTCCTCGCCGCGCCAGCTCATCACCGTCGCGCCGGGCGCGAGACCGCCTTCGAGTATTTCGTCCCAGCCGACGAGGCGCCGGCCCCGTTTGGCGAGCCACGTGTCGAAGTGGCGGATGAACCAGGACTGGAGCTCGTCCTCGTTCTTCAGCCCTTCCTTCTTCACGCGCTCCTGCGCCGAGGGCGTCTGGCGCCACTCGGTCTTCGGGCACTCGTCGCCCCCGACGTGGATGAACTTCGACGGGAAGAGCTCGAGCACCTCGTCAAAGACGTCTTCGAAGAAGCGCAGGACGTTGTCGGTGACGCCGAGCACGTGGTCCGTGATGCCCCAGTACGTAAGGACCTCGACCGGGTTGCCGGTGTTCCCGAGCTCGGGGTACGCCGCGATCGCGGCCATCGCGTGCCCCGGCATCTCGATCTCCGGTACCACTGTGATCCCGCGGTCCGCGGCGTAGCGCACGACCTCGCGCACGTCGTCCTGCGTGTAGTGCCCGCCGTGGGGCTTCCCGGTGAACTTGCGCTTAGCCGGATCGTGTGTGCGCGGCGCGGTCATCGAGTCCTTCCGCCAAGCGCCGACCGCGGTGAGCTTCGGGTACTTCTTGATCTCGATGCGCCAGCCCTGGTCCTCGGTGAGATGCCAGTGGAAGACGTTGAATTTGTGAAGGGCGAGGAGATCGATGTGCTTGAGGACGAACTCCTTCGGCATGAAGTGGCGGCCGACGTCGAGATGACTTCCGCGCCAGTCGAAGCTCGGTCTGTCCTCGATCTCCACAGCGGGGACCGCCCACGACACACTGCTGACCGGCGCGCGCCTGAAGATCTCGGGCGGAAGAAGCTGCCGCAGCGTTTGCGAGCCGCGCAGGACTCCGGCGGGTTTGCCCGCACGGATCGCGACCTCATCGGCGTTCGCGGTGAGGCGATAGCCCTCGTCGCCGAGGCTGGCGAGCGACGGGTCGAGCGCGAGCGAAATCCGCGACCCCGTTCCCGACGGCGCGACCGATAGCGGCAGACCGGTCGCGGGACGAAGCTGATCCCTCAGGAGGTCTGCATGAGCACGGAGATCTGCCGGCGCAACGATGGACGTCGAACCACTCAGCGCGAACGTGCCCGGCCGCGATTGGATCTTGGCAGGGATCGGGATGAGGGCTATGGGGGACACGATGGCATCGTAGCCGCGCGCGCGTCTAAGCCGCAGCGACCTCGGCGCGCCGATTCCCGACGACTGCGATAACGGTCGCGCCCATTCCGAACAGGCAGGCGATGAAGAAGACCAGCGGTCCAAGGATCGGGATCAGGGCCACGAGCAGAAGCACGACGAGGCCGATGAGAAGTGCGAGCCACACCGGGACCGGGCGCCTACCGAGCCGAAGAAGCGCACCACCCACGCCGACCCCTGCGACGGGGATGCTGAGCGCGAGCACGACGCCATAGAGCGCCAGAACGACGAACCCGATCCACCAGCCGCCGATCAGGACGCCGACCACGAAGAAGACGACGGCGAGGATCGGTACGCCGACCAGCACGAGCGCGCCGACCGCGAGACTCATCCAGGGCGATCGCACGAGGGCCTCCCCGGCTCGGCGCGAGAAGCCCGGGAAGAAAAACACGACGAGGATCCCGAGGATGAGAAGACCGATAAGGCCCTTGAGCCAATCGAGCACGAGGGCCGCCGGTCCGGTGACCAGCGGCGCCTGTCCCCGGTCTGGGGTCTCGCGCTGGATCGCGCCCTTCACCGACGAGGTGTTGGCGATCTGCGCTTCAGTGCTGCTCGTGTATTTGAGATCGCCGCCGACGGTCGCGCGATCGGTGAGCTGCAGGCGTTCGACCGATGCGAGCACGTCGCCGCCGACTCCGCCGTCGATCTTCGCGTTCGAGCTGCCGACCTGGAGGTCGCGGGCGATCTGCCCGCTGATCGTCGTGGTCCCCGCGGCGATCAGCGCATCGCGTCCGACGCGACCATTCGCCGTCAGCTCGAATTGGTTCCCCCCGAAGACGAGATCGTTCGTGATCTTGCCGTCCACGAAAAGCGCCTGCCCCGCGGCGCGGACGCTTCCCCCTACCTGCCCGCGAATGCTGATCGAGTTAGCCCCGGCGATGACGTCTCCGGTGACGTTGCCGTCCACGCTGATGTTCTGGCCTGTGGCGATCAGATCGCCTTTGATCGTGCCGTTTATCGAGATGTTGACGCCGAACGCGTAGAGATCGTCGTCGATCGTCTCGGTAGTCGCGATGACGATGTCCCTGTCCATGCCTTGCCGGATGTCGGCCGCCGCGGCGGGACTGGGCACCAGCGCGAGCGCGAGAGCGACAAGCACCAGAAGGCGTAGGGGGCGCATCGCGCGGATAGTAGTGCTCGCGGCTACTACGGCTGCGCGTCAGGTCGGTCACTTTTCAACCAACGGCCAAGGCAAGCACACCGACGACCATTGCGGCCGCGCCGATACCGCGACGCATAACGTGGCCCTCAGCGAGCACGCGCGCGCCCAGAATCGCGCCGATCAGGATGCCGATCTCGCGCGCCGGCGCCACGTAGGACACCGGACTCACGACCAGCGCGGTGAGCACGAGGATGTAGGCCAGCCTGCTGAGCACGCCGACGCCGATGACGGTGCCGCGTTGGTGCGCCCAGGCTTCGCGCACGGCATCGCGGCGTCGAAGAGCGACCGGCGTGACCACGAGCGCCTGCCCCACCACGGTCGCCCAGTCGTACAGGAGCGGTGGGATGAGCACGATCGACACGGCCGTCTTGTCCCAGAGCGTGTACAGCGCGATGACCGCCCCGGTCGCGAGCGCGAAGCCGACGGCGCGCCCGGCACCGTCGCGGCGCAGCGCGCGCGGATCGCCGCTCAGGACGAGCGCACCTGTAACGATCGCGAGGGCGCCGCCCATCGCGACCGGAGTCGGGCGCTCGCTGAAGATCGCGATGGCTCCGATTGTCGCGAGAAGCGGTCCGCTCGCGCGCGCGATCGGGTAGACGAGCGAGAGATCTCCGGCGCGGTATCCCGCGGTCAAGGTCGCGAAGTAGAGGGTCTGCAGACCGACCGCGACCGCGACGAAGACGACTGCGGTCCAGCCGATCGCCGGTTGCGCGATCACGAGGATGCCGATCGCGAATGGCGCGAACACGATCGCGCCCACGATGTACGCGAGCCAGAGAAACGGTGTGTCGGCGCCCGCGCGCTTCGCGAGCAGATTCCATGTCGCGTGGAAGACCGCCGACACGAGGACGAGCGCGAGTGCGAAGACGCTCAGTTAACGGGGTCGCGCGACGACAACGAACCGGGGGTCGGAGCCGTTCGGGCCGGTCGAGGTTTGGAGCGTGAGGCGGGTGTCCTGGGTCGGCCGGGTCCAGGAGGTCTCGGTGGGGGCTACGCGTGGGTGGACCTCAGCGACGACGTATTCGCGGACACCACTCGGGGTCCGCACGGTCACGATGTCGCCCACGCGGGCGTCCCAGAGGGTGAGGAACATCCCGATTCGCGCGTGCGCGTAGATGTACGTGTTTCCGGCACCGAACATCGACGTGCCCGGTAGGTGGAAGGCGTAGTTGTTGGGCGTCTGGGCTCTGTCCACATCGCGCGGCACGTCACCCTCAGCGATGGGCAGGCTGATGCCGAGTCGGGCGATCTCGATCCGGTACCCGGACGCGATGATGGCCGTGGCCGGTGGCACCACCACGCCTGCCACGTTGGCCACGTTCGTTGTGGGCTCGGGCGTCGGTTCCCGGGCCGGCGTGGCGGTCGGCTCGGGTGTCGACGGAGGTGGGGTGGTCGGCGGTGCGACCGGGGCGTGAGTGTTCGGCGCCTCGGCAACGACCGGCTGCGTCACCGAGCTCGAGCAGCTCGCGAGCAGCAGGACGCTCAGGACAATCGTGACTAGAGGCCAGCCGCGGGCGCCACCCTCCCGATCCCCCATCCTGACAGCGCTTTCTACGCCAAGCTCGCGCACTTCGGCAAGCTGGGTAGCGGAAACGAGGTCTCGGCTATCCGGGGCGGGCTTGGACCACGAGGATCGGACCGCAGGTCGCGGGCGTGAGGCTCGTCTGGAGCGAGAGCGGTGCGATCGCCCGTGCCGGTGGGACGCACCCCTGCTGGGTGAAGCCGTCGAAGATGACATATCGCGTGCCGTAGGCGAACACGACATCACCCGCACGCCAGCCGGCGATCCGACCGAATTGGGTGTACGCGTGCGCGGCGAGATAGGTCGGACTCACACAGGTAACGCTACGGATCGCGGTCCCGACGTCGGTCGAGCCCGTGCAGTCGTTGTACGGGACGATCGTTCCGGCGATACCAACCCGCGGGTAGCAGAACTGGTTTGCGGGACATGTCACCGGGACCGCGGGGGGCGGAGCGACCGGCGCGACTCGCACCGGCGCCACCTGGACAATCGGTGCGGCGACCGGCTCAGGCTCGGGCTCCGATGTCGTCGTCGCCGCGGGGTCTGAGACGACAGGCGGTTCGATCGAGTCGGCGGCGTACGCGAGGTCGGCGCGGATCAGGGCACGTGACGCGACGCTCGGACGATCGAGCGCAACGCCGAGGAACGCCTCCGCACTCACAGCGACCGTCGCCGTTTGATTGGCGGATGTGATGTCTGAGCGAGCGTCCGCGCCAAACGACGCGGCGGCAAAGACCATGACGGCAAGTGCCACCCACCGCGATGAGTTCTGCAGCACCGAGCCTCCGCTTCGGAAGCCACGCCGACTCGCGTCGCGAGTCCGTTGGCTTTGCGTCCCCGCCTCACGACGGGTTTGCCTTTTCGGCTACGGCCCGAGCCACCTCGGGGACCGCGCAGCAGAAAGCTAGAGAAACAACAGATCCGTGGCATCACCCGTTGGTGCCAAACGGGTAACTAGGACACTTCGCTCGGAGTCAGCGCGGTTTCTGTTTCGGGAGATGAGCTTGTGGACAGTCGCCGAGAACCGGGTCGACTTTTCGCGGACCACGGCCGAAGTTTCAGTCCGACGGGCTATTCGGTCGAGATGGTCTGGTCCGTGATCTCCGCGCCCGGTCGAACTACCCGGAAGTTCGCGGCCGGATCGTTCAGGAGCGAGCGGACGTACTCGGCCGCGTCCGGCTGATCGCTCTCGTGCAACGCGTCGGCGTACGCCTCGATGAGCTCGCGTAGCGCAGGCACATCCTCGTCGCGCGCTGGACGCATGTGCACCTTCGCGCCCTTTGCGAACCGATCCCGCAGCGCGATCTCATCGAGGCCGCGCGGCGGATCGTGGCGCAGGTAGACGACCCCGCCACTCATTCCGGAGCAGATCCACCGCCCCGGATCGCCGAGGACCACCGCCGTGCCTCCAGTCATGTACTCGAACGCGAAGCCGCGCAGATCGCCACCGAACACGACCTCCGCGCCCGAGAGACGGATCGCGGCCCGCGCGTCGGCACCGCCTTGCACCAGGAACCGCCCGCGCTGCGCGCCGTAGGCGAAGCACTTCCCCACCGATCCATCGACGAACCTGCCGGCGGCGTTGCGCGCTTTGAGGATCGTCACCGTCCCGCCGAGCGCAGTCTTCGCGGCGCCGTCCTGCGCACCGCCGCGCAGCGTGAGCGCGACGCCGTCAGT
>JBOGTG010000047.1:0-3599 GCA_050692175.1 Candidatus Limnocylindria bacterium
GGGGAATTCGAACTCGAGGACACGAGCGTCCGGGAAGTCAGTGCGCGGGACGAGTTTCGACTGGTCGTTACTGCGCGGTCGATCGCTCAACGTGTTCGGTGTAGCGAATCATCCGACGCCGGTCCAAGGAGGGCCGAGAGAGGAAGGCTCTCTCGGCCCAAGCCAGAGCTACGCGGGTTGAGGCGCGAAGACGGCCGACCGTGCCTCGAGTGGACGGGCGAGGCCGACGGTCACGACGATCGTCCAAGCGATATAGATAACGACACCGAGGAGCGCGACGAAAAAGGCTGCTGGCACGAGGTACTGTGCATACCCGACCGCGAGGAGCGCCGCGCCCGCGGCCGAGAGCCGCCCGCTCCAACGAGGCAGCGCTCGGGTTTCGCCCTGAGCGGCGGTGAACGCCGCGAGCATTGCGACGAGGAGGGCTGTCCCCACCCCGCCCCCGGGAACGAAGGCGGCGTACGCGAATCCCAACAGGCCACGCGCGACAGCTTCGATGGCCGTGCCCTCAGCTGTCCCTGGCACGTAGGCCGCCGCCAATACCTGCACCGCAGTCACGATTGCGAGGTTGTGAAGCGTGTGGAGCGACATGAAAAGGATGCCGGAGAGCGCAAAGACATCGGCGAGTGCCTCCTGCCCGGCGGAGCGAATTGAGGCGCGCACACCAAGCACGAAAATCGCGAACGGGACGATTTGAAGCGTATAGAGCCACGCCTCAATCGGCCAGATCGCGCTGGCGCGCGCCCGGGCCAGATCTTCGGGAAGCTTCGTAAGCGCGATCATCGGATCGCCGCCGGTACGAGAGCCAGCTGCGCGACGAGCAGGCGGACGCGACTCGGCGAAGGATCCTCGACGGGCTCATCCGCACGATGGCAAAGGGCGTCGCCGGCCTCTCCGTCCCGGCGGTTGCCGAGGCGGCGGGTGTCTCCGTACCTACCGTGTATCGCCACTTCTCGACGAAGGCGAGGCTCGTCGAGGCGCTGGCCCCGTACCTCATGGAAAAGACGCGCTTGATGGAGGTTCCCGCCGTCGAAGGCAACGACCTCGGCGCGATCGTGCGAGAGATGTACCGGCGGAACGAGGCGATAGATCTCGAGACGCGCGCGGCCATGGCAAGTCGGCTCGGGCAACAGGTGCGCCGGCGGACGATGCCCCAGCGATGGGCCCTCGTTCGAAAGACGATCGCCGAGCGGGTTCCCGGTCTCTCGAGCGCCGAGCTTGAGCGGCTGAGCAGGCTCAGTCTCATCCTCATGTCCTCCGCCACGATGCGGGCCTACAAGGACTACCTGGACATGGACGCGGCCGAGACAGCTGAGGAGGTCGCATGGACGCTCGACGTCCTTCAGCGAGCGCTCAGTCGTCGCCGGTGACCGCGGGCCAGGTTCTCCGCTGGGAAGCGCCGCCAGGCGCCTTCGCGCGCAACTTCCGGCTCGGCGAATGGATCGGCGCTCCAGTCACGCCGCTCTTCGAGAGCTGGCTGCTCACGACGATGGAAGAAACGATGCATGTTGACTACGCCCGACTCGTCGGCCAGCCCGCGCCCCGACCCCTCCATGTTGTCGTCAACGGCTGGTACTACTACAACCTCGGATTCCTCCCGGCGTCGGCCCATGCGGTGGTGCGCATGCTTCCCGGCTTTTTGGTCCGCCTCGCACGAGATCCACGCCGCGTCGCGTCCGTGATCCCGCCACTCGCGCGCCTTGGTTTCGACCTCTATGTGCGTGAGTGGCGCGACAAGATCCTCCCGGACTACATCTCCGCGGTGGCATCGGCGGAGAGCGAAGTCGAAACGGCTACGGTCGACCGGCTTGAGGTCATCATCGACGATCTCGCGACCCTCGCCGGCCATTACTTCACATCGATCACGATGGTTGCCGGATATGGCTGGAGGACCGAGATCCCCCTCGCCCAGTTTTATCGCGGGCATCTTCGTGATCTCGTGGGCGGCCATCAGCAGCAGCTTCTGCGCGGGCTTTCGGTCCCACGCACGCCCGGCCACGCCGTCTCTTCGCTCGATTGGTACTTTCCCACAGCCGGCGAATCGGCGTCGATCGCGGACCGCGACCGCGATCCTCGACACGCGCGGCTCGTTGAATGGCGCGAGGACTTGGAGCGAAGGGCGCGCGCCGCGCTTTTGCCCACGCTCCGCGCGCGGTTCGATCGGCTTCTCGCGGAGGCACAGCGCGCGTCGAAGCTTCGAGAGGAACAGGTGGCCGAGCTCACCCGGGCGTGGCCGGTGTTCAGGCGCGCGCTCGCGCGGATAGGCGAAGCCGTCCTCTCGCGCGGCACAATCCCCGCGGTCGGCGATATTTACTTCCTCACCCGCCCTGAGCTGACGCGAGCTCTCCGTGATCCGGCCGCCGATATTGGCGGGCCGGCGGCGGAGCGTCGCACAAAGTGGGAGAACGAACGGCGGCTCGCCGCGCCGCTGATCCTGGGTGATCACCGCGCATCCTGACCACGCTCCTCGAGTCAGCCGACCGCGCAGTCCGCGATCCCGCGCCCGCGGTGGCGACATCGCTCCGCGGCACCCCGGCGAGTCCTGGGCGCGCGACGGGCCGCGCCCGGATCGTGCGTTCGACCGCGGAGTTTGATCGGGTCCAGGCCGGAGAGATCCTCGTCTGCCCGGTCACGACGCCGGCCTGGACGCCACTCTTCGCGCGGATTGCGGCGGTCGTCACCGACGTCGGCAGCATCGCGGCCCACGCGTCGATCATCGCCCGTGAGTACGGGATCCCAGCCGTGGTCGCGACGGGTGACGGGACGACACGGATCGCCGACGGGTCCCTTATTACCGTGGATGGTGGTGCCGGACTGGTCCTGCGGGCCGACTAGCTCCTATCGGAGCACCCGTTCGATCTGGTCGATGTGCTCCTTTCGATGCAACGAACGGTCAATGACAAAGGGGCGGCCCAGCGCCTTCAGCGCCGCTAGCGCATCCGCGGGCAGGGTCTCGACCAGCCGATCGACCGCGGCTGCAGCGTCACGCGCCTGCGCCGCCGCAACGCGCACGGGCGTGTCCTTCCACTGCCGCAGCCCAGCTGCATTCGTGTACTCCGTGATCGTGTCGCTCGCGAACGCGGGCGTCTCTCGGTCCCGTAGGTACTTCTCCAGCCGCGTCATCGCGATCCGATCCCAGAACGCGAGATGAGCGAGCAGCGCCGCGGCGGTCCAACCGCCGTCGAGCACAACGTCGCGCTCCCCCAGGCGCGCGAGCAGCGCGTCGAGACGCTCGCGCGCGGCACGGTTGCGCGCATTGTGATCTTTGATCACATCCGAAGCGACTCGCGGAATGCCTTGTTCGTGGCCACCTGAATCGTCGTCGCCGCGAGCGAATCGATCACCACGAACGCGCTCTCGTGGGCGTAATCGCTCACCGACGCCTCGCGCATCTTATGCGAGTGCCCGGGGATCTCATCCGCGCTGACCGGAAAGCCAATGTAGTCGGTAGGCACCTTCTGCGACACGTTCCCGATGTCGCCGGACGCCGTGACGAGGTGGCCGCGCGACGGCGACTTGCCACGGCGGACGAGCTCTTGCGCGAGCGCGTCTCCAAGCTTCAGATTTGCCTCGACGGGGAGATACGGACGCATCTCCTC
>JBOGTG010000048.1:0-31906 GCA_050692175.1 Candidatus Limnocylindria bacterium
CTCACCCTCACTGCGGTAGCGCCGCAGGAGCTTGTACAGCCAGCTGCGGTGCACCCCGTGCAGCCGCGCGAGCTCTGCGATCGCACGTCCCTCGCGCAGGTGCGCCTCGACGAGATACCGCCCGACGTCCATCTGGAGACCCCCTCAACGTGGTGTCTCCGATGTCTTGACACATCCCCTGTCGAGGTGTCGCCTATGTCCTGACTTTGCACACCTCCTGGCTCACACGAGCGCCGCTAGCATTCGGGCGCATGGCCTTTTGTGCCAAGTGCGGCAATCGGATCTCAGAGAAGTCCGAGTACGACTACTGCCCACACTGCGGCCATCCAATCGGCGCGCCCGTCGACCTTGTGGAGCCGCAGATCACCAGAACCATGCGCCGAGACCGTTCATTGTTCTGGGCGGCGCTTGCGACAATCCCCCTGTTCCTCGGCGCCTGCACCCTTGTGCAGACGGGTGTCGGCGTCGACGACCGCGCGGCGGTCTGGAGTCCTTCACCGCGATCGGCTTGCTGCTTCTCCTCGTCGGCGCGGGCTGTGCGTATCTCGCCGTGCGCGATAACGTATTCCGCACCGCTCTCACGCTGGCGGCCGGTGCCGTGTTCCTGGGACCGTGTGCGGCGTTCTACCTCGGATACAACGGCCTGCCGCCGTTCCAGATGAGCGACGCAAGCGGGCGACAGTACGCGCTCCACCGGAGCGTACCTGGCGAGGTGCGATACACCGACGGTTCCACCGTCACCGTCGCAGCTCCAACGTTCGAGACAGCTGCCGCGACCGCGGGCCAACGCATCTGGATCATCCCGGTGAGGTTCGCCAACGAGATCGAGAGAGACGAAGGCCATGTGGGCCGCTGCTCCCTGTACGTCGATGGACGCTATCGCGATCCGCACCGCGAGCGTGACCCGGTACGGGCTCTCGGCGATGTCGACCGACGAGGCGTGACGTCGTTTGAGGCGGGGGCCGCCTATGACGGTCGCATCGCTTTCGAGGTGCCGAACGGCGCCAGCCAGGTCGTGATGGAGTGCTTCCGCGCGTACACCGTGCCGGCCTACTTCGACCTGCGCCCGTACACGACGGCGCCCTGACCCCCAGCCGCGGAGGTCGACATGCAGCGCCAGACTCGCCGCTGCGGGAGAGCGCTCGCTCGAGAATCTCGCGAAGCTCGTCGTCGACCAGGCCACGCGGCTGTGCCGGACGGGATCCAACCGACAGCTGAACTGGCCCGAATACGTCTATGCGCACGGCCTGTGGCTGGGTCTGCGAGCCTCAGGGAGTCGTTGTGAGCCCCTGAACCATCTGGACGTCCCCGAGCGCTACATCGCGGTGAGCGGTGACGGAGATGCCAAGCTTGTGACTCCAGCGCGAGCAGCCGCTCCAGAACCGGCAGCAGACGGAGGAGTACTTCGCGGCGCCCGTCGAACTGGTGGACCACGTGGAGCTGAGAGAAGACCCAAGTTAGTGCGGAGAACTTTCGTGTGAGCCACCGGGGACACTCGAACCGACCAAGAGCGGAAAGCATCAGGCGGAGCGCCTCCTGGACCTACTTCTTCAGCACCACGACGAACTGGAGGACCAGAATCCGTCGCGAACCTCGACGCGCGCCGCGTGGGCGACCTGGTGCGTGACCTTGCGGCCGCCGCTGGCCTCGCGCATCGTCACGACCGCACTCGACACAACAGCACCTCCTCAGTTTCCAAACAGGAGAGCCACGCTAAGGGCGACCTTCGTCGCCATCTGATGCTGGATTCGGATTCCTCGCCGGCGTTCATCCGCATCGCCGAATAGCTGCGCTGACAGGGCTGTTGCGGAAACAGATGGTTGAGGAGCGTCGTCCGCGACCCACGGGCGGATTCAACGAAGGAGTCATCGAAGATTTCCGCGCGCATCACGGTCAGATCACCAAGGGTCCGTTCACCGGGCGCTCCCTCCTGCTCCTGACCACGCGCGGGGCAAAGACGGGTCGCGAGCGGACGAGTCCGCTCGCCTATACCCGCGACGGCGACCGTATTTTCGTGATCGCATCGAAGGGCGGCGCGCCGACCAATCCCGACTGGTACAGAAACCTCCGCGCGAACCCTCGCGTCACGGTCGAGTTGGGACCGGAGCGGTTCGAGGCGAACGCGAGCGTGGCGAAGGGCCAGGAACGCCGTCGTCTGTATGACCTGCAGGCGTCGCACATGCCGGCCTTCAAGGAGTACGAGCGAAGGACCTCGCGCCAGATCCCGGTTGTCGTCTTCGAGCGACCAGCGGGCTAGCGCGGGCATCCGCGCGCCCGTGCCGCGCGTACTTTCGGCAGGTTGAGCAAGCGCCGGACCGTCGTCGCCGCCGCGTTCGGTGCGATCGCCGCGCTCGTCGGTGTTCTCGTCCTGGCTCTCCCTCTCGCGCTCACCCACCGGCAGGACCTGCCGCTCGAACGGGCCTACGCAAACGCCGGCGTTTCCATCGTGTCGCGGGTCCTGGGCGGCGACGCCGCGAATCCCCTGGCCAACGACCCGCGCGCCCTCGTCACCGGGCGCGCCGCGTACACGGGCTCGTGCGCGGTGTGCCACGGCGCGAAGGGCGACGGGCGCGGTGTCTTCGGCCGGACCACGTACCCCGACGCGACCGATTTCACGAGCGATGCCGCAAAGGGAAAGTCCGACGCGCAGCTCTTCTGGATCGTGAAGAACGGCCTCGGCTTCACCGCGATGCCGGGATTCGGCGGCCAGTACAAGGACGCCGAGATCTGGGCGATGGTTGCCTATATCCGCGCGCTCCAGAGCGGCGGCGCGAGCGCCCTCGCGATCCCCGAGCCCAGCGTCGCCCAGCTCGCGGCGGCCGACCCTGTGGCCGGCCGGCAGGCGCGAGGCGCGGCGATCTACTTCGCACAGGGCTGCCATCTCTGTCACGGGCCTGAGGGCGATGCGCCGGGCGATCTGTCGATCCGGGGCCGCATCGAGACCGAAATCGTTCGGAGCGGACATGAGCGTGGCATGCCCGCGTACGGCCAGGACCAGATCAGCGACGCCGAGCTCGCCGACCTCGAGGTCTACCTGCTGCGATTCGCCGCGGTCCCCTCGAGCCCGGACTGAGCGCGCAGGAGCGAGAGCGGATACGTCGTCCCCCGCCAGCTCACGCCCCGCGTCTCGGCGAGATAGACCGACCGCGCGATGGAGTAGCCGAAGCAAGCGGCTGAGAGCGGCATGAGCAGCGCGACGACGAAGGCGGATGGCGTGATTGGACCGATCGCCTGCCGGTAGGTCTCGAGAAGCCCGGCCACGAGGCACGCGACCACGATGCCGAGCAGCACGCGGTCGATGCCACCGAGAAGGACGACGCCGATGAATGGCCACACCATCGTGGCGCCCAAGAAGAGGACGACCAGGGTCGCATCGACGACGCGATATTCCATGCTTGAGTACATGCTCTTCTCGAGGCCAGAAAGAGCGGCACCGAGCGAGGGGTACCACTCGACCGACAAGAGCTCGTTGCCGTTCAGGACGCGCTGCCGGAACCCGAAGCCGCGTAGACGTCGGCCCAGGCGAATGTCGTCGTCGGGACGGAGCGAGAGCGCGCGCATCGTGCCGATACCCTCGTACGCGGATCTGCGAACGAGATTGAACGCGCCGATCCCCACGCCGCGCTTGCTCTTCGGGTTGTTCGCAAGATACGCGCCCCAGAGCGCGATGAAGGCATAACCGAAGAAGGCGACGAACGCACGGAGCGCAATCCCCCGCGCGACGAGGCGGGGCGCGAGCGTCAGGTGATCGAGCGACTCGTTCTCGGCGTATGCGACAGCGCGGCGGAGCGCGCCCTGCGCGAACACGACGTCCGCGTCCGTAAAGAGGAGCCATTCGCCCCTCGCGCGGTCGGCGCCTCGCCAGAGCGCATGATTCTTCCCGAGCCATCCTGCCGGCAAGTCGTCGACGCGCAGCGTGGCCAGACGCGGGTTTCCCGCGGCGAGTCCGCGCAGGACATCGCCGGTCGCGTCGGTCGAGCGGTCGTCCACGACGATGATCTCGAGGTCCGGATAGTCCTGCGCGAGGAGCGATCCGACCGCACGCCGAACGGCGGTGGCTTCGTCGCGCGCCGCCACGACGACTGAGAGTCGTGGCAGCGTGAGGTGCGCGGGAGGGCTAGGCAGCTTCGGTATCGCGTTGCGATTGCGGACGAGCAGCGCGAATGGCACGACGACGGCGAGGAAGACGAGCGCATCGAAGATCGATACCACGGGCGTCGCCGTCACCAGATGAAGCTAGCCCAAGCGATGGAGGACCCATACCGATGGGGGATGTGACCGCTCAATTTCCCCCATTCGCGTCCCCCGCGGAGGCCGCGATCGGTACGTTCTGGGCGTTCCTCACGGTGCGTCTGGTCCCTAGCGTTTTGGGCGTGATACGAAAACTGCTCTCCGCGCACGGACGTGGCGCCCTCCCGCGGTACGCCGCCGCGGTCATCGGGGCCGCGCTTGTCTACGGAATCGAACAGCTGCTCGTCGACGATTTCGCGCGCTGGGCCGTGGCCGACTTCGCGTGGACCGCCGCGGCGATCGGGGCGATCTTTGGCACGGCCCGCGCCGTCCGCGCCGCCAGTGGCAACGACCGCATGGTGTGGCTTCTCTTCTGCGCCGGCTCGGTCTCCTGGCTGGCCGGTCAGCTCCTCCGCAATTCGGCTGAGATCGCGGGCATCGCGCTGGTGTCGCCGCTCGTCACGGACCTCGCCTTCATGGCCGCCGCCCCACTCTGGACCATCGCGCTCGTATTGCTGCTTCGCCAGCACGGTCAGCGACTCACGCTCTACGCGCTCGTCCTCGACGTCGGTGCGGTCGTGCTTACGCTCGTCGCCGCGGTGACGCTGTACCTCGCGACGACGCTCGCCACCGACGTCGGCCGTGATCCGCAAGCGACCGCCGTCGCGGTGCTCTACCCGCTTCTGTACGTGGCCGCGACTGCCGCCGCCCTCTCGGCCGTCTGGGGACTGCCCCTCCGCGAGCCACGCGGCGCGGTGACCTCGCTCTTCCTCGGGCTCGGCCTTAACGCCCTTGGGTTCGTGCTCTACCTGCCCGCGAGCATTGCGGGCACGTTCAAGCCTGGGACGCCGATAGATGCGCTCTGGATCGTCGGCCTCGGGGCCATCGGCATCGCAGGCGCGCAGTGGGTCGAAGACCGCGAGGACGGCCGGAACAGCCGGCTCTCCGGTGCGGCGATCCACCTATCGCGCATGGTCCTGCCTGGCGTGGTCGCCGCCGCAGCCTCGTTCCTCCTCGTCTACACGGACCTCAGCCGGGTCCCAGGAGGCATCGCCGACCAGATCGATGCGGCGATCGCGCTGACCGTGCTGGTCCTCGCGACCCGCGCCGGCCTCGCGCTGTACACGAACTGGCAGCTCGGCGAGCGCGAGCGGCGCCGCGCGGAAGAGCTCGCCGTTCTCTACGAGGTGGGCCTCGCGACGGCTGGAGAGCTTTCGCTCGAGGAGCTCGCGACTCTCATCGCGCGCGAGGCGACCGCCCTCACCGGCACGGACGGCGCGATGGTCGCGCTCGCCGAGAAGGGTCAGGGCTTCATCGTCCGAGCCGTCCACAACGCGCCCGCGCTCGGCCTGCGCTCGTCCGTCGGCGAGGACCTCCGCGGCATCGCGCTCCAGAGCCTGCGCACGCGCGATGTCGTCGTCGCGAGCGACTATCGCGGCCACCCTGAGAGCAACCCGGCGCTCCACGGCCTCATCGCGTCCGCGATCGCGGCGCCGCTCGTCGCTCACGGCGAGATCGTCGGAACGCTCACCGCGTACGTCTCGCGGACGCGAGTCTTCTCTGATGAGACGACGCGCCTGGTCCGGCTCTACGCGGCGCAGGCAGCGATCGCCATCGCGAACGCGGCGCTCCTTGCCGAGACGCGGCGCCTTGCGCGCGACGATGACCTCACTGGTGTGCTGAACCGCCGCAGTCTGCTCGAGCGCCTGGAGGTCCAGATCGCCGATGCGTCCCGGCACGGCGAGACCTTCGGTGTGGTGATGTGCGACGTGGACGGGCTTAAGGCGGTGAACGATTCGGCCGGCCACCTCGTCGGCAACGAGGTGTTGAAGACACTGGCGCGCGCGATGCGCCAGGCGACGCGCGCGGAAGATGTGGTCGCCCGGTTCGGTGGCGACGAGTTCGTGATTCTTCTCCCGCGGACCGGTCCACTGCCGGCTCAGGCGATCGTGGGGCGGATCGCGGCGCGCCTCCGCGAGGAGCGCTATATGTGGGCGGGCCGGGCCAACGAGCTGCCCCGCGCCTCGTTTGGCATCGCATGGTTCCCGATCGATGGACGCGACGCCGACGCGCTCATCAGCACAGCGGACGCCCGCATGTACGAGGACAAGGCGCGCGCGCGAACGACGCGCATCACCGCCGCCGCGGAAGCCGACTAGCGATTGAGGGGGCTCCGCCCCCTCAGCCGTTGAGGGGTGCTCCCGCCCCCCTCAGACCCCCAGACGTTGATGGGGCTTCCGGTCTTGCGGGCGGAGCCCGCAATCGCTAGTAGCCTCCGCCAGCATGGAGCGAACCCGCGATTCTGTTGCGAACTTCTGGATTGGTCGGAACCCGGCCTCCAAGCGGTTCCCCTTCGTTCTTCGGGTTCCAGTGCCGGCGAAGGGCGTTTTTCCTCGCCGTCGCCGACCGTTGGCCACGCGGGAAGGATGTCTTCTGTTATCAGCTTGAGGCATGGCCCGAAACCGCTGAGGTCCTCGAGGAAGTTCCAATCGAACCTTCCGTGCGCGTGGGCGCCGCGCTGCACCTAACACTCCAGCGCCTACGCGCTCGGCGCTCGCTGTTCGTCTGGACCAAGAATCGGTCGGGGAAGACGATGATTTTTTGGCGATCGCAAACGTCGATGCAGGCTTCTCGCCCAGGTATCCGTGTCCCGCACGCGCGCGGGCTAGAGGGGCCGCTTGAGATCGCCGTCGACATCGCCGAGCGATACCCATGGCGCTTTGTCGGATACGAGGCGACCATCACGCGGCGCACCCTTCCTGTCGGGGACTACGCGGTACTCAATGACGGCGTGATCGCCGCAGTGGTCGAGCGAAAGACTCCCGCGGATCTGGCGAGCGCGGCGATTGCCGGGCGGCTGCAGTTTCTTCTCGCGGACATGGCGCAAGCCCCGCGGGCTGCTCTGGTCGTGGCGGGACGTCTGAGCGATGTGGTCAAGAGCGCCGAGCGAGGCAGGGCGAGGCCGGGCGAGGCCGGGGTGGCTACTAAACGTCCTCGCGGCGGTTCAGGTGTCGCACCCAAGCGTGATGTGGATGTTTGCGGAGACACCGCGTCTGGCGGAGGACTGGGCGTACCGCTGGCTCGCCGCGAGCTTGCGCGCTGCGAGCGGGAACCATCCCGAACGAGACCGCGCCGCCTACGGCGCGCGTCCGATCCAGGAGGAGTTGCCACTTGGTCCCGCACTACTGGACGCGGCGGCGCGCCGCTCGCTGATCGCGCGGGAAGCGCAGCAGGGCACGATCTGGACGAGCCGGAGAGCCGCAGATAGATGTCGCGTCACTCAAAGCACAGCCGCCTCGGACCTGAAAATGCTTGTCGGCGAAGGAGTGCTTGTTGTTCAAGGCGCCGGGCGTTCGCGGACGTACCGCGTCCGTGTCTCTAGGTGACTGCGCCGATGGCGAGCCGCTAACCTTCGGAGTGTGATTCAGCGAGTGGGGAATTGAGGGGCGTAAGCCCCTCAATCGGAGGAGGGGGAACCGTGGCGAAGTGCCCTGAGTGCGATGCCGAGGTCACCGTCGGCTCGGACGCCGTGAAAGGCGAGATCGTCTCCTGCCCCGACTGCGGCGCCGAGCTCGAGGTGAAGGAGATAGCCCCGCTCGCACTCGCTCTCGCTCCAGAGGCCGAAGAGGACTGGGGTGAGTAGTCCTCGCACCTCCCGCTGCTGCGGTCTGCTGCCATCTCGTCGGCTCGAGGAGCCGACTCGTTGAGTACGAGGTCGCGCGTCGGCGTCCTCCTCTCGCGCGTGCGCGTCGAGGAGAAGCTCCTGCTCGCCGAGCTCGAGTCGCGCGGCGTGGAGACGAAGGTCATCGACGACCGCCAGCTCGTTCTCGCGGTCGAACACCGGCCCGAGCTCGGTGTCGACGTGATCCTCGAGCGTTGCATCCAGCACGGCACCGCCCTCTACGCGCTCGCGGTGTTCGATGCCTGGGGTGTACCGACGGTGAACCGCTATGAGGTCGCCGAGATCTGCGGCAACAAACTGCTCACGACCATGCGCCTCACCCGCGACGGCGTGCCGAGCCCGCGGACGCGCATCGCGTTCACGCCTGAGTCGGCGCTCGCCGCGATCGAGGAGCTCGGCTACCCCGTCGTGCTGAAGCCGCTCATCGGCTCGTGGGGCCGGCTCATCTCCAAGGTGAACGACCGCGAAGCGGCTGAGGCGATCGTCGAGCACAAGGATGTCCTCGGGAACTATCTCCACTCGATCTACTACATCCAGGAGTACATCCAGAAGCCGGGCCGCGACATTCGCGCGTTCGTCGTCGGGAGCGAGACGATCGCCGCGATCTACCGCGCGAGCGACCACTGGATCACTAATACCGCGCGCGGCGGCCAGGCATCGAACTGCCCGGTCACCCCCGAGCTCGACGAGCTCTGTGTGCGCGCGGCCCGTGCCGTCGGCGGCGGCGTCGTCGCGATCGACCTCCTCGAGGCGCCGGAGGGGCTACTCGTGAACGAGGTGAACTACACGATGGAGTTCCGCAATTCCATCGACACGACCGGCGTCAACATCCCCGCGAAGGTCGTCGACTACGTCCTCGAGGTGGCGAGAGCCGCCCGGTGACAACAAAACGAGCGACGAGCGGCTTTGCCGTGAGGAGCAAGCCAGCCAGCCTTGAGCGTGTCTCCGCGGCGGAGCCGCGAGATTGACCAAGGTCGGTGTGGTAGGTGCCGCCGGGTACGCGGGCGGCGAGCTCCTGCGGATCTTGCTGAGCCATCCGCAGGTCGACGAGATCGTCGCCGGTAGCGAGTCGCTCGCCGGGAAGCCGGTGGGCGCGGCGCACCCGAATCTACGGAAGCGGACGGGCCTCTCCTTTGTGCATTACGAGGACGTGAGCAAATGCGACGTCCTGTTCCTCTCCCTACCGAATGGCGCGCATCGCGCGCATGAGTTCGAGGATCGGGCGACGATCCTGATCGACCTGTCGAGCGACCACCGTCTGCACGACCCGGCTGCCTACGACCACTGGTACGGCTCGCCACACCCGAGGCCGACCCAGCTCGAGCGCTGGACGTACGGCATCCCCGAACTTCACCGCCGCGAGATTCGCGGCGCGACGCGGATCACCGGGGCCGGCTGCAACGCGACCGCCTCGATCCTCGCGCTCCTTCCCCTGTTCCGCGCCGACTTCGTCGACCGAAGCCGGCCCGTCGTCATCGAGTGCAAGGTTGGCTCGAGTGAAGGCGGGCGAGAGCCGAGCGAGGACAGCCACCATCCGGAGCGGTCGGGTGTCGTGCGCTCGTTCCGACCGGTTGGGCACCGTCACACCGCGGAGATCGAGCAGGAGCTGCACCTCGGCGGAGCGATCCCGCGCATCGACCTCTCCGTGACGTCGGTCGAGCTCGTGCGCGGCGTCCTCGCGACGGCGCACGTCTACACGACAGCGGCGGTCGACGAGAAGGCGCTCTGGAAGATGTACCGCGACGCGTATGCCGCGGAGCCGTTCGTTCGCATCGTCAAGGAACGGACCGGCATCTGGCGTTATCCCGAGCCAAAGCTTCTCGCCGGAACGAACTTCGCGGACGTCGGGTTCGCGCCCGACCCCCGAGGAGAACGCGTCGTTGCGCTCTGCGCGATCGACAACCTCGTCAAGGGCGCGGCCGGCAACGGCGTTCAGGCGATGAACGTCGCGCTGGGCATCGACGAGCAGGCCGGACTCACTTTCGCGGGTCTGCACCCGTGACCCTCCGCGCGGTCGTGAAGGCGGGCGGCAGCGCCGGAGTCGATCGCGATTCGGTCGCCGATCTCGTCGCCGACATCGCGCGTTCGGACGAGATCGTCCTGGTGCACGGCGCATCCGCGGAGACGAACAAGCTCGCGGCGGCACTCGATCACCCCCAGGAGACCGTCGTCTCGCCGTCGGGGCACGAGAGCCGTCGGACCGACCGCCGGACGCTCGAGATCTTCGCGATGGCCGCGCTGGGCGTGGAGAACTTCATCTACGTCGAGAAGCTTCAGCAGCGGGGGATCGACGCCGTCGGGCTCTCTGGTATATCGGGTCGCCTCCTCGTCGCGAGGAAGAAGGACGTGCGTTCGGTGCGGGATGGGAAGACCATCCTTCTTCGCGATGACTACACCGGAAAGGTCGAGGCCGTGAACCTCCCGCTGCTCACGCAGTTCATCGGAGCCGGACGCGTACCGGTGATCGCTCCGCTTGCCCTCTCGACGGAGCAGCAGGCTCTGAACGTCGACGGCGATCGGGTCGCGGCCGCGATCGCCGTGGCCATCGACGCTGACGCGCTCATCATCCTCACGAGCGTCCCTGGCCTACTTCGCGATAAGGACGATCCGCGCACGCTCGTACCGGAGACGACGATCGCCGAGGCGGAGTCGCTCGCTCGCGGTCGCATGAAGGTGAAGATCCTCGCCGCCCGCGAGGCCATCGACGGCGGAGTCGACGAGGTCGTCATCCGGTCGGCGGGGGGAGACCCGAGCGTGCGGACCGTCATCCGCTCGTGAGCACGACCCTTCGCTCCACCGCCGACCTCATCGCGGCGGAGGACGCGCATACCTCAGGCCTCTACACCAAGCGGGCCGTGGTCCTCGTCCGTGGCGAGGGCTCGACGGTCTTCGACAGCGATGGTCGGGCGTACATCGACTGCGTCGGCGGGCAGGGCATGGCGAACCTCGGCCACGGCAACCTCGCTGTCGCGAACGCGATCGCACAACAGGCCCGGACCCTCGCGTCCTGTACGGAGCTCTTCTACAACGATCGGCGGGCGGAGCTCTACGACGTCCTCGGCGCCATCCTGCCGGCGGCGCTCGGTCGGGTCTTTCTCTGCAACAGCGGGACCGAAGCCGTCGAAGGTGCCCTCAAGTTCGCGCGGGCGGCGACGAAGCGGACCGGAATCGTGGCGACGATGCGCGGCTTTCATGGAAAGACCATGGGCGCGCTCTCGGCGACGTGGGGCCCAGAGTACCGGGAGCTGTTCGGGCCGCTCGTTCCGGGTTTCTCGCACGTCCCGTTCAACAAGCCCGAGGCGCTCGACGCGGCGATCACCGGCGAGACCGCAGCGTTCATCTTCGAGCTCGTGCAAGGAGAGGGCGGCGTGCGCCCGGCGACACGTGAGTTCGCGCAGGAGGCCGCCCGGCTCTGCGCGGAGCGCGGCGCGCTCCTCATCGTCGACGAGGTCCAGACTGGATTTGGGCGGACCGGCACGCTCTTCGCGATCGAGCAGTACGGGATCGTTCCGGACATCCTCTGCCTTGCGAAGTCGATCGCCGGCGGCATGCCCATGGGCGCCGTCGCGTTCTCGCGTACGGTCGGCGACCTGGCCAAGCGGTCCCACTCGACGACGTTCGGCGGAAATCCTCTTGCCTGCGCCGCCGCGATCGCGGCCATTGGCGAGATCCGGCGCCTCGAGCTCGCGCGCAACGCGCGCGAGCGCGGCGCGCAGCTCCAGGACGGTCTGCGCGCGATCCGGAGCGACCGCGTTCGCGAGATCCGGGGGCTCGGTCTGCTGGTGGGCGTCGAGCTCAAGGAGAACGCCGCGACGGCACTGCGCGCATTGCAGGACGACGGCGTCCTCGCGCTCGGAGCCGGGCCCACGGTCGTGCGCTTCCTGCCCCCACTCGTGATCAGCGCGAGCGAGATCGATCGCGTCGTCGAGGCATCGGCGAAGGCCCTCGGGTGAGGCCGAGCGAGACAGACCTCGCACTCGTTCGCGGCCTCGTCGAGATTCCAAGCGTCTCCCGCCGCGAGGGCGACGCGGTCGAGTGGCTGGTCGCGCGCATGGGCGAGCGTGGCTTTCGCGCGACCGTGGACGATGCCGGCAACGCCGTCGGCGAGATCGGCGACGGTCCGGTACACGTCGTCCTTCTCGGTCATATCGACACCGTCCCCGGTGAGATCGAGGTGCGGATCGAAGGTGACGAGCTCGTCGGGCGCGGCGCCGTCGATGCGAAGGGTCCGCTCGCGGCGTTCGTCGCCGCCGCGACGAAGCCCGTTGTGGGCGTCCGCGTCACCGTCGTGGCTGCGGTCGAGGAGGAGTCGCCGACGAGCAAGGGCGCCCGCTTTCGCGCCACGCAGCCGGCGCCGGACTGGTGTGTGATCGGCGAGCCGTCCGGATGGGACGGGGTGACCGTCGCCTATAAGGGACGGCTTACCCTGCAGGTGCAGCTTCTGCGCGAAGGGCGCCACGGCGCGGCGCCGGGACCGACCGTTGCGGAGGAAGCGCTCGCGCTGTGGGAACGCGTCCGGGAGTCGGCGAGCGCGCGCGCAATTGCGGCTCGCTCGTTCGAGCGCCTCGACTGCCGGCTCGAGGGCATCGACGCCGGTGTCGGCGACGGTCTGGTCGAAAAGGCGCAACTCCGGATCGGCTATCGCGTGCCACCGGGCATCGACGCTGATGAGCTCGCCCGCGCCGCGGCAAGTCTCGCGGAGAGCGACGGCGACACGCGCATCGTCGTCACCACGCAGGGCAGGGAAGACCCGGTGCGGACCCCGAGGACAAGTCCGCTCGCCCGCGCGTTCGCTCGCGCGATCGCCGCCGCCGGCGGTCGGACCACCTTCAAAGAAAAGAGCGGGACGAGCGACATGAACATCCTCTATCCCGCGTGGCGCTGTCCGATGGTCGCGTACGGTCCGGGCGACAGCCGCTACGACCACACACCTATCGAAAGGCTGTCGATCAGCGAGTTCACACGCTCGATAGAGGTCATAAAAGGGGTGCTCAGCCGAGCGAGCGACCGCATAATCTGACGCCGACCTGCATAAGGAGGCGCGCTGGGTGTTCACGAGGCGCCACACGCGCCAGCGGCTCGTTGTCGCTGCTCTGACGCTCGCCGCCTTTGTGGTCGGCGCCCTGTTCCTCCGGGGTGAGGTATTCGACACCAGCCTGCAGTCGGTGGTCTACGACCAGGCGATCACCATCGGAAACACCACCCTGCGGAACCAGGTGACGATCGTCGCGCTTGACGACGCGACCGTCGACGAATACCGCTATCCCCTGCCGCGCCAGGCCTACGCCGACCTCATCCGAGCCCTACGGCCGCTCGACCCGAGCGTGATCGCGTTCGACATCGGCTTCTACGATTCCGCGCAGAACCCCGAGGAGGACCGGAGCCTCGCGGCGGCCATCCGCGACGCAGGCAACGTGCTCCTGGCGATGCAGGGAACCGGAAGAGCGACACTGGGAGATCACACCGAGCGGTACCCGGCCGTCCTGCTTCCGATCCCGGTGCTGCGTGATGCGGCGGCCGGCGTGGCGACCGTGAACATCCATCCCGATCCCGACGGACGAGTTCGCTACAGCCAGCTCCTCATCGAGGGGCCGGATGGCACGACCTACCACTCGCTGCCGCTCGTGACCGCCGCCAGGAAAGTCCGCGCGGATCTTTCGAAGGCGCAGCGCACGGGCGACACCTTCACGGTCCCCGCGCCGCTCGGCGACCGCGTGATGCCGATCGATCGGCGAGGCGGCATGTCCATCTACTACGCCGCACGCCCGACGCCATTGGACACCGAGGCGGCGACGTATCCGTGCAAGGACAGGGACTACTTCTGCGTCGTGTCGATGAAGGATGTCATCAAGGGGACGATTCCGCGTGAGCTCATCGCCGGCCGTGCGGTGTTCATCGGAGCGCACTCGCTCTCCGCCGTCCCGGACGACTACCCCGTCCCGAACTCGAGGGGCCAAAAGATGTTCGGTGTGGAGATCTGGGCCAACGCCGCGCTCTCGATCCTCACCAACCGCTATCCCGTGCTGAGGCAGGGCGACGCCGTGAGCCTCGCGCAGCTCCTCGTACTCACACTGGCCGGGCTCCTCCTCGTGCTTCGCTGGCGGCTGTACGGGTTCGTCGGAGCGCTCGCGCTCCTCGTTGCGTACGTCATCGGCGCCTATGTCCTCTTCTCGATACAGGTCCTTGGCATCATCGGCGACGGCCCGACCGAGGTCCCATCAATCGCTTACGTCGTCCCGGCGGTCTTCTGGTGGATCATCCTGCTCGGCTACCTGCTCGTCGAAGAGCAGATCACCGTGGCGCGGACGCGGAATACGTTCGGTCGCTTCGTGACGCCCTCCGTCGCCCGCACCATCATCGATCGCGAGGAGGCTGGAAAGCTCGCGCTGGGCGGAGAGGAGAAGCGGGTCACGGTGCTCTTCGGGGACATCCGTGGGTTCACCACGATCTCCGAGGGAATGACGCCGGGTATCCTCCTCGGCCACCTCAACCGCTACTTCGACGGTATGGTGGACATCGTGAATCGCTACGAGGGCACGGTGAACAAGTACAACGGCGACAACATCATGATTCTCTGGGGCGCGCCGCTCGAGGTGAAGGACCAGGCACGCAAGGCCGTCGAGTGCGCGCTCGAGATGCAGCGCTGGATAGTCTCCGAGCGCGAGAAGGGCGGTCCAGACGTCTCCTTCGGGTTCGGGATCAACACTGGACCCGTCGTCGCCGGCTTCCTCGGCGCCAAGGGGCGCATGGAATACACGGTGATCGGAGACACCGCGAATGTGGCGTCGCGCCTGACGTCCGCCGATATCGCGCGGCGCGATCAGGTGGCCGTCTCAGGTGAGACCCTCGGCGAGCTCGGCGACGACGTCGAGGCAGTCGACCTCGGTGCGGTCCTGGTGAAGGGACGCTCCGATCCGGTGCCGTGCTGGCAGATCAACCGCATTGGCGAGGTCGCCATCCCGAAGCCGGCGCCCGCGCCAGATGTCCCAATCGGTCGCGCGGCCGTCGCGGGGTATCACTAGGCCGTGCTGGACGACAAGGTCGCGCTCGTCCTGGTAAAGCTCGGGCACCTCGCCGTCCAGAAGGACCGGGAGGCGTACCTGCGCGGCCTCGTAGACCTCTGCTCGCAGGCGGTCGACGCGGAGCGATGCACCGTCTACATCGTGAACGGCAAGAAGAAGGAGCTCTGGGCTCGTGTGGCCCAGCGGACGGCGACCGAGATCCGGTTACCGATGGGGCAGGGCCTCGCGGGGCAGTCCGCCCTGACCGGCGAGACGATCAACGTCCCTGACGCCTACGCGGACGCGCGCTTCGACCGGAACGTCGATCTCCGCACCGGGTTCCGGACCCTCAACATGCTGGTCGTCCCGGTCTGGGGCAGCGACGGCCAGAGCGTTGTCGGTGTGATCCAGGCGCTGAACAAGCGCAACGGCGCGTTCGAACGGCGCGACCAGATGCTGCTCGAGCAGATCGCCGAGACCGTTGGTCCCGTGCTCGAACACATCCCCATCGACAACTGATGACGGAGGAGCGCCGAAGCCAGGGCGACCGTCGCCGCCAGCCGCGACGGAAGATCGATCGTATGGTGACCGCGGGGTCCAGGCTTGATCTCATCCTCGACGTCACCCGCAGGCTCATGTCGATCACCGACCTGGACGCGCTGCTGCGCGATATGGCGACCGCGACGACGCAGCTTCTCGACGCCGACCGCGCGACGATCTTCATCGTCGACCGCGAGCGCGGAGAGATCTGGTCCAGGGTCGCCCTCGGGACGGGTGCGGGCGAGATCCGGCAGGCGATCGGCGTGGGGATCGCCGGCATCGTCGCGGCCACGGGCGAGACCATCAGCATCCCCGACGCGTACGACGATCCCCGCTTCAACCCCGAACCCGACCAGCGCACCGGCTACCGGACGAAGACCCTTCTGACCTTTCCGATGACCGGGCAGAACGGGCGCGTCATAGGCGTGTTCCAGGTCGTGAACAAGAACGGCGGCGGCGAGTTCACCCGCGATGACGAGGAGACCTTGAGCTCGCTGGGCGCCTCGGCGGCCGTCGCGGTCGAGAACGCGCAGCTCGTCGCCGAGCAGCGGCGCTTATGGACGACGCTCATCGAGACCCTCGCCGTGACGATCGACGCGCGCGACCAGCAGACCGCCGGACACAGCCAGCGCGTGACGCGATACGCGGAGGTGATCGGGCGGGCGCTCGGGCTTGAGGGGATCGAGCTCGAGAAGATCCGCGCCGCCGCGCTGCTCCACGACTACGGCAAGATCGCGGTGCGCGACCAGTTCCTGCTCAAGCCGGGCAAGCTCGACGATGCGGAGTTCGCCTACATGAAGGCCCATGCCGAGAAGACCGGGGAGTTCCTCGCGCATCTTGTGTTCCCGCAGGACATGCGCGACGTTCCGGTCATCGCGGCGCAGCATCACGAACGCATGGACGGAAAGGGCTATCCGCGCGGGCTGCCGGCGGACCGGATCCTGCTCGGCGCCCGGATCGTGGCCGCGGCCGACGTCTTCGACGCGCTCACGGCCCCGCGCTACTACAAGCCCGCGTACACCCTTGAGAAGACGCTCGAGATCATGGACGGCATGGCCGGGGACCACCTCGACCCGGCCGTGGTCTCGGCCGTACGCCGGAACGTGCACGATCTCGAGTGGACGCTCGATTCGATGAAGCACACCTGGCCGAAGCCCAAAGACGAAGGGATGGCGGAGGCGCCCGAGTCGGGACTGTCGGAGCGCGACCGGCGAGCCGACTCGTGAGGGTGCCGTGAAGGTCCGCTTCTGGGGCACGCGCGGGTCCATCCCGACGCCCGGGCCTCTGACGGTGCGCTACGGCGGCAACACGGCCTGCGTCGAGGTCCGCGACAGCACCGGATCGCTTCTCATCCTCGACGCTGGCACGGGGCTGCGCGAGCTTGGCACGGCGCTGATGAACGGCGGCGGCACCCGCCCCTTCTCCGTCGACCTCCTGCTCTCGCACCTCCACTGGGACCATATCCAGGGCATTCCCTTCTTCCGCCCCGCCTATGACCCGAAGTCGTCGCTTCGCATCCGCGGACCGAAGCAGTCCCGCACGATGCGCGAGCTCCTCGGTCTGGGAATGGATGACCCCTTCTTTCCTGTCGACATCGACGATCTGCCGGCGCAGCTCTCGGTCGGCGAGCTGCAGGATGGGAGCGACGAACAGATCGGACGGTTCCGGGTGCGCGCGGCGAGCATCTTCCATCCCGCCCCGGCGCTCGCGTTCCGCATCGAGGCCGACGACCGTGCGCTCGTCTATGCCACCGACACCGAGGATCCCTTCTCGGGAAAACCGAATCCGGTGACCCTGCTCGCGACCGGCGCGAACACGCTGATCCACGACGCGCAGTTCCTCGAAAGCGACTTCAAGCCGACGTGGGGGCACTCGACGATCACGAGTGCAATCGAGGTCGCCGTCAAGTCAAACGTGAAACGTCTCGTGTTGTACCACCACGACCCCGACCGGAGCGATGACGCGCTCGATCGCATCGCCGTGGATGCGCAGAAGCAGATGAACCAGAAGGTCAAAGGGATCGAGGTCGTCGTCGCGCGCGAAGGCATGGGTCTCGAGATCTAATCGAGCCGTCACCGCCGTTGTCAGAGAGTGACGGAGCGTATCGTCGGATGGACACGCGACGGGAGGTCCGCGATGAACGCACTCGACGCGATCAACCAGGCAAAGGACGTCATCACCGTCCGGAGGGTCTACGGCGAGCCGTACCAGGAAAACGGGCTGACGATCATCCCCGCGGCCAACGTCACCGGGGGCGGGGGAGGCGGCGGCGACACCGAAGGGAACGGCGGCGTGGGCTTTGGCGTGCGTGCCCTGCCCGCCGGGGCGTGGGTGATCAAAGACGGTGACGCAGAGTGGAGACCGGCGTTCGACCTGAACCGCACGATCCTGGTCGGGCAGCTCATCGCCATCGTCGCGCTCCTCGTTACACGGTCGGTCGTGAAGACCCTGGCGATGGCGAAGCGCTAGCCACGTAACAGCGGTCCAGTTCGCTTACTTGCCCGGTCGCCGTCAGCGAGCCGCGCCCAAAGTTGTGCGCGCTAGCCGGTATAGCGACGCGGTCTATTGCTCAGTAGCCGTCAACTGAAACGTCGCTGCGACACATAGGCCGCCGCATGTCGCATTTAGTGACGTTGTACGAAACGACGCCTCAAAAAGTCCACCCCACCTCCCCCAATGCGCACGCGCCGCCGGCCAGGGACTCCATCCCGCCGGCGGCGTCGTGACTTCTAGGACCAGTTCAAGGTTCAGCGATCGCTTCAGTTTCCGGCGTACCGACGGGTTGTATCGATAGTGTCTCTGCGGGAGGAAGATTCACGCTGACGACCGCCGCGAACGCCTTCCGATCGCCGAAGCCATCCGCGGGACCGTTCACGCGGTGCAGTTCTACGGAGCTCCTCGCTCGCTTCACCATCCGCGGCTCGATCAGCCCGACCCGGTTCGCCGACATCGTCGGTGGGCTCATCACCCAGCCCGTGGCGAGGGCGGCGCGCGCCAGGTGCGCGTGTTCGGGGAGATGGTCGCTCTGCTCTGGCCGAAGGGGACCGCAACGGAGCGCTGGTCCTCGAAGAGCTCTGGAACGACCTTACCCGGCGGCTTTCATTCCCGCTGCTCTGCGCCTATCCCGCGAGCTTCTTCTCGACAGATGGCGACTCGGTCGTCCACGTCGCCGATATCAGCTCGCTCCACGAAAGCGGGAGCCGGCGAAGAACTAGGTGAGATTCCCGGTGGTTTCTGAAACATCCTGGGAAGGCACACGTATTTGGATGACAACTTCGGCAGCTCGAGAGCACACGGACTGTTCGCGCGGCATCGTGGAGGTCAGGTTCGACAATAACGAAGGGCCTTCAGAGAGCTTGGAGCCCGTCCGCGGTCCGCGGGATGCGCACCTCGGCGGACGCGTCCAGGCACGGATCGCTGGCCACCGGCGGCGCGCAGCCGTGTTTCAAAAATGGCCGGGAACCTCAACTAGGCGTTCCGGCGACGACTAGCTGGGAGAGCGCGGATCGCGAACATCCGGTGACCGTCTGGGCCGGCCTCGCGATGGACCTGGACCTTCACGCCGAACTGCTCCTCGAACGCCGAGCCGAAGAGCGTCTCGCTCCACTGCGTCGCATTCCACCCCGCCCCCTCGGCGCTCATGAAGCGCACGACGAACTCGCGGAGGCGCTCCGCTTCCACCTGGACGCCCACGCCGACGATCTCGGTACCGTCCGGCATTCGCCAACTGACCATCCCAACCACCCCCAACGCAACCTACGTCGGACTGCGTCCCTTGAGAATCAGCCGGGTGCTCTAGTTCAAATGGCGGAGGCCGTCGTTGAGGAGACCGCGGGCATACGCCAGCCGTGGGCGAGGAGGGACTCGAACCCTCACGCTCTTTCGAGCACGAGCTCCTAAAACTCGCATGTCTTCCGTTCCATCACTCGCCCGCCGTCTAGGGTAGCGGCGCGACTACCTTCTTCGGCGGTCCACGGCCCATGCCGACCCGGGCCGGCGCTTGGCGACTTCCTTCACCTCCGCCGCGGCTCGTGCCGCGGCCGTGGCGCCGGTGAAGCGGCCGGGCGGGACGTTCACGATCCCGATCGAGACCGTCGCGAAGGGGATGTGCCGCAGCCGCCCGCGACGGTCGCGCGCCTCGATCCAGCCCCGTGCGCGATCCTCGGGGTCGTAGAGCGCGCGGATCGCTTCGTCGAACCTGCGTGTGATCCTCTCGGCGAGGGCTTCGGACTCCTCCGCCCGCGCCAGCAGCACGAAGTCGTCGCCGCCGATGTGTCCCACGAAGCGCTGATCGGCGCCCGCGGCGTGTGTGAGAACCTCGGCCAGCATCGTGATCACGCAGTCGCCACGCGTGAACCCGTAGTGATCGTTGAACTCCTTGAAGCGGTCGATGTCTACATAGAGAAGCGCGAAGTGCTCGCCGCGCGCGAGGTGGGCGTCGATCTCCTCGGTGATCGTCTGGTTGCCGGGTAGACCCGAGAGCGGATTGAGCGCGCGCAGCCCGCTCCACCGCCGCACCGCTGCGCCCACGCGCGCCAGGAGCACGTCGGCGTCGTACGGCTTGGTAATGAAGTCTTCGGCGCCGGCCTCTAGCTGCTCGAGCTTGGCCTGGCGATCCGCGTGCGCGGTGAGGAAGACGATCGGCAGGAAGCGCGTGCGCGGGTCCTGGCGCAGCTGGCGATGTACGTCCGCGCCGGACATCCCTGGCAGCCCCAGATCGAGCAGGACGAGGTCGAACCGCGCGTCGCGCACAGCGGCGACCGCCCGCTCGCCATCGCGGGCTTCGTCGCAGATGTAGCCCGCATCGTTGAGGAGCGCACGCAACGCGTCGCGCGTCGCCTCGTCGTCCTCCACCACCAGGACGCGTGCAGCCATGGATCAAGAGTCGGTGGGCCAGACGGTCACCCTCAATAGGACAGCCGTACCCAATGAGCTTGGTTTGCCGGTCGCTACGTCAACGTGCGGTCAACGTCCTTGTCGCGCTTCGATACCAGCAAGCCGCTCGATGACCTTGAGGAGGGCGTGATTCCCTTCGCGCCCGCCGCCGTCTTTCTGCAGCGCCGAGTAGAGCGCGTGGACGAGCGCCGTGCCGGGAAGGGAAACGTGGTCGGAATATGCGTTGTCGAGGATGAGCCGCAGATCCTTCTGCTGCAGATCGACCATGAAGCCGGGACGAAAGTCGCCGGCGAGCATCTTGGGTGCGTAGTTCTGCATCGCCCACGAAGATCCCGCGCCACCTGCGATCACCTGCCGCGTGCGCTCGAGATCTATGCCCTGCGCCTTCGCGAAGACGAGGGCCTCGGAGACGCCGAGGTTGTTGATCGCGACGGCGATCTGATTCGCGAGCTTGCATGCCTGACCCGCGCCGTGATCGCCGATGTGCACGATGGTCTTTCCGAGCGCCTCGAAGAGCGGCATGGCGCGCTTCACATCAGCCTCGTCGCCGCCGACCATAATCGCGAGCCGCGCTTCGATCGCCCCGAGCTCGCCGCCGGAGACAGGCGCGTCGAGCGTCTTGAACTGCGGCCGATTGGAAGCGGCGCGCTTCGCGATCTCGCGGGACGCTGCCGGGCTGATCGTGCTCATGTCGATCGCCAGAAGGTTGGGGTGGGCGCCCGCCGCTATGCCGTCCGGGCCAAAGGTCACCGCCTCCACGTCGGGCGAGCTCGTGACCATGGTCACGACGAGGTCGGAGCGCTCGGCGACCTCCCGCGGGGTCCGCACGACGGTCGCGCCCGCTTCGGCGAGCGGCTTCGCTCGATCCGGAGTGCGATTGGTCACCGTGACCGGGAAGCCGGCTTTGATCGCATTTCGCGCCATCGGGACGCCCATGATCCCGAGTCCGACGAAACCGACCCGCTCCATGGTCAGTCGATCAGTTCTCGATGTCGTCGTCGCGTGAGAGGAACACGCTGCGGTCGCCAGCCTCCTCGGAAACGAGGAACGTCCCGTCCTCGGTCACGTCAACGTTCACCGAAGCGACGAGGAGGTCGTCGGTCACGTGAATGAATCCAGCGGTTCGTGCGAGCTCGTTCGCGATCGCTTCGGCAAGCGAGTCTTCCTCGAACGAGTCGACGAGCAGCGCACGCGCTTTCTTCACGAGCGCGAAGAACTCGAGCGGCTCGAAACGGCGCTCGTGCGCGAGGAGCACGGCGCTGCCCAGGTCCTCGTCGCCTTCGTGGATCTCGTAGAAGAACACCTGCGGCGAACGAGCGTACCCGATTACCATTGCCCCATCTCCATGCAGGACTCCCCGAAGGCCGTGGCGCCATCCGTCAAGCACTCGATCCGTCGAGAGCCGGGGTCGAAGGTCACGCTGGACGTCGAGGTGGCCGCCGACCGGCTATCGCGCGCGGCCGATGCCGCGTTCGAGCGCCACGTGCAACGCGCGAGGATCCCGGGCTTCCGTCCGGGAAAGGCGCCGCGCGCGATGTACGAGCGGACGTATGGCAAGGAGCATCTCTGGGAGGACGCGGCGGACGACCTGATGGATCAGACGTATCGCGAGATCGTCGAGGCGGAGGGCATCGAGCCGATCGATCGGCCCGACGCGAAGCGGACTCAGCTGAAGGAAGGCGAGCCGCTCCGCTACACCGCGACCGTCGTGGTGCGTCCCGACGTCGCGCTCGGCGACTACTCCGCGCACGGCGCGAAGATCGACGCCGGCCCACCGACCGAGGCTGACGTCGATCGGACCATCGCGTCGATGCGCGAGAGCCACGCTCAGCTGCGGCCGGTCGATCGCGAGGCGAAGGCCGGCGACATCGTCACGGTCGACATCGACGCGTCCGTGCCCGGGAAGACTCTGCCGCCGTTCGCCCGCAACGCGCACATCGAGGCGGGGAAGGACCTCGGCATCGCCGGGCTCGGTGAGGCGCTCGTCGGCATGAAGACGGGCGAGGAAAAGAAGGTGGACCTCGCATTCCCGAACGATGCGAGCGAGAGCGAGCTGGCCGGCAAGACTGGGACGTTCAGCATTCGTCCCTCGCAGGTCGCGGAGAAGGCGCTGCCCGCGCTCGACGATGAGTTTGCGAAGACCGTCGGTGTTGCCGACATCGCGGCGCTCCGAAAGGCGGTGCGCAACGAGCTCGCGCATGCCGCGTTCCACGAGGCCCGCGATGACGCCGCCGACAAGGCGGTGGAGCACGCGATGCAGACGTCCACCGTCGAGGTCCCCGAGATTCTCGTCGAGGACGAGCTCGAGCACCTCGTGAACGACCTGAAGGCGCGGATCAAGCAGGAAGGCGTGACCTGGGAGAAGTTCCTGCTTCAGGCGCGAAAGACCGAGGACGAGATCCGCAAGGAGTGGCGTCCGGTCGCCGAGCGGCGCGCGAAGTCACTCCTCGTGCTGGATGCGATCGCGCGGAACGAAGGCATCACCGTTACCGGCGACGAGCTCGCGGCACAGGCCGCGATGTCGCCACTCGCCCAGGTCGACCCGCAGGCGCTCCGCTCTCCCGCGGTTCTCGCGTCCCTCGCGCGATCGATCCGTAATCGCAAGACGGTCGACAAGCTCGTGGGGCTGGACTCGCCCGACGCCGAACGCGAAGCGATCCGGAAGGCGGGCGGCGACGTTGACGAAGAGCCGAAGAAGCCGGAGATCATCGTTCCGGAAAAGAGCGACGCCACGCCCGAGGGGCGCGACGCGATTCGTGCGCTACTCCAGCAGAAGTGACGTTCGGCGCGCATCCAGATCGGATCTGAAAGCCAGTGCGCTGCCCGGTTTCGCCCTCGTAACGACTGCTAGCCTCCGCCCGTGAGCGAGGGTGTGTCGGTGGTCCTTCCCTGCCTCAACGAGATCGACAGCGTCGCCGCGGTCGTGCGCGAGGCGAAGGACGCGATGGAGGAGGCCGGCATCGCGGGCGAGGTCATCGTGGTCGACAACGGTTCGACCGACGGCTCGCCGGAAGCCGCGGCATCGGCTGGAGCACGCGTCGTCCACGAACGCCGCCGCGGGTACGGGGCCGCGTACATGGCCGGGTTCGCAGCGGCGGGAGGCGACGTGATCGTCATGGCCGACGCCGACGGCTCCTACGACTTCGCCGCGCTGCCGGCGTTCCTCGATCGGATAAGGGAAGGCGACGAGCTCGTCATGGGTTCGCGGTTCAAAGGCCGCATCGATCCGGGTGCGATGCCCTGGACGCACCGGCGCATCGGCAGCCCGGTCCTCTCCGGCCTGCTGAACCTTCTGTACAGGACGGGCGTCGACGACGCGCATTGCGGCATGCGAGCGTTCCGCCGCGACGTTCTCGCCGACCTTCGGCTGCGGATGCCGGGAATGGAATTCGCCAGCGAGATGGTGGTCAATGCGGCCCGGTCCGGTCTACGGATCGGGGAGGTCCCGGTGAACTACCGCGTGCGCGGCGGCCGCTCGAAGCTCCGAACGATCCCGGACGGATGGCGGCACCTTCGCTTCCTCATGCTCTACAGCCCGACCCACCTCTTCGTCGCGCCCGGGCTCGCGATGCTCATCGTCGGCCTCGTGTTGCTGGTCGCGCTCCTCCCTGGGCCAGTCGTCCTCCTCGGCCGCCTCTTCGACATTCACGTGATGGTCCTCGGCGCGCTCCTCACCTTGATCGGCTTTCAGATTCTCTCGATCGGTCTGTACGCGAAGACCCTCGCCGTCACCCTACGTCTGCAGCCGATGGACAGGACGCTCCGCGTTCTTCGCCGGGTGTTCAGCCTCGAGCGTGGTCTGCTCGTGGGCGCGGCGCTGTTCTTGATCGGCTTCGTGGTCGACTTTGGGATCGCCGCGACGTGGGTCGCGTCGGGCTTCGGCCCTCTGAACGAGGTGCGCCCGGCCCTCTTCGCCCTCGTCGCCATGCTCCTCGGGCTGCAGACGGTGTTCTCGTCGTTCTTTCTCTTCGCGATCGAATTGCAGGTACGTGAAGGGGCGGTCTGAGCTGACGAGTTAGACCAAATACTTCCGGAACCACTCGACCGTCGCGACCCAGGCCTTCTGCGCGGCATCGGGCGCATAGCGCGTGCCGGTGTCGTTGTGGAACGCGTGGTTGACGCCTGGAAAGACGCGCATCTCGTTCGGCACGCCAGCCTTCTTGAGTTGCTCCTCCATCTGCGGGCTCGTCGACGTGATTCGCGTGTCCTGCTCGGCGAACACGCCCAGGGTCGCCGCCTTCGCCTTGGTGCCGATGTCCTGGTAGTTCGAGGGCTGAGGCCCGTAATAGGGTGCGGCCGCCTTCAGGTCCGCGCCGGCCGCGAGGAGATTCCACACCTCGCCGCCGCCGAAACAGAATCCGACCGCGCCGATCGCGCCGGACGTGTTCGCCTTGAGGTATGAGAGCACCGCCGTGTGGTCGCCGAGCTTCTGCTGCAGCGTGAGGTTGCCGATTGCGCCGGGGACCCCGTCGCCGAGCGCAGCGGCGCCGCCTTGCCGCGCGGCGAGGTCGATGTTGACCGCGACGAAACCCGCGGTTGCCGCGCGGCGCACGACATCGCGGATGTGCTCAGTCTGTCCGCGGTTCTCGTGGATGACCATGACGCCGGGCACCCGCCCGCTGACGTTCGGCGCAGCCGCGTACGCCATGAGCGAGACCCCGTCGGCGCCTTTGATCTCGGGCCTTGACACGGTGATGCGGGGGTCGGTCTCCCTCACGGTGATGCCATCCGCCGTCGCGGCAGGTGGTGGCGTCGCGAATGGCTGCGCGACGAGCGCTTGTGTCGGCGACGCCGCCGCCGTCGGAGATGCGGTCGCCGTCGACCGAGGGCTCAGATCGCAGGCCGCAAGAAGCGCCGTCGCGGCCGCCACACTCCCGACGACGATCGCCACCCTCCGGATGAGGTCCCGCCGTCCGATGAGTCCGTCACGGAAGTCCTCGATGTGCTCCTCGACGAAATAGCGCTGGGTGTCGTTGAGTCCATCCATCGGAACCTCCTTCGTCGGTTCTCGCTTCGCGTTCGGGGGCCCCTGCCCCCGCCCCGAGCTACTTCCTCTCTACGTGCGAGGCGGGCCTTTGGTTCAGCCGGCGCCGCTTACCTGCCCGCGGGAGCCGCGACCGCGATGCGGGCCGCGAGATCGCGGATGACCTTCGACGCCGCGCTATCAGGGTGGAGCACGGCGAGCGGCCGGCCGCGGTCCGCGGCATCGTCGCAGGCCTCGGTGTACGGCACGATGATGTCGGGCTTGCGATTGAAGAAGCGCGCGACGTGGTCCATCTCCACTCCGGAGGAGCTCGTGCGGTTGACGACGAGCACCGTACGCTCCTGCGGGTAGGAGAGCTTCTCCAGGACCTCGAGCGCCTGCTTCGTCGCTCTGAGTGACGGAAGGTGAGCGGCGGTCACGATCACGGCCGCGTCGGCCACATCCAGCGCGGCGAGGACTTGCTGCGAGAAGCTCGCCGGCGCGTCGACGACGACGTAGTCGGACTGCTTCTGCAGGTGATCGATCGCCAGCTGCACCGCGGGAACCGTGATGAGCTCGGCCCGCTCGGGTACGTCGCATCCGGCGAGGACGCGAACGCCGCTTCGGTCCTGCTCGAGGTAACTCCCGAAGGTTGTTTCGTCCAGCTGCTCGTGCGCGTCTTCGGCGAGGTCGGCGAGCGTGCGGCTGGAGGTGAGGTTCAGCAGCATCGGGGCGTTTCCGAATTCGAGGTTCAGGTCGAGGAGTGTCACGCGATAAATCGTGGTCGCGGCGAGCGCGACCGCCGCGTTTACGGCGAGGGTCGTGGTCCCGACGCCTCCTTTGCCATGTACGAACAGAATGACGTTGCCGCCGCGCTTCGCGACGGCCTCGCCGCGCGTGGTGCGGAACCGCCTGAGCAGGACCTCGATCTTCGCCTCGAGCACAGCCATCTCGACCGGCTTGGGGACGTACTCGTCCGCCCCTTCGGCGTATCCGCTGAGGACGTCGTCCGCCTGCTTGCGCGCCGAGAGCATGACGACCGGGATCCGCGCGGTGCGATGGTCCGCGCGCATCCGCCGCGTGAGCTCGAGCCCGTTCATGTTCGGCATGTTCACGTCGGTGATCACGAGGTCGGGCGCTTTCGCGCGAATGGATTTGAGCGCCTCCCAGCCGTCGGTGGCCACACTGACCTCGTACCCACGTCGCGTGAGCCAGGTCGACAGGAGCTTTCGAATCTGCTCCTCGTCGTCGACGAAGAGGATGCGCTCTCCGGGCACTAGCTCTTGGCGAACTGCGCGACCCGGGAACGCAGCTCAGCCATGGTGAAGGGCTTGGCGAGATGGCCCGCGGCCCCGTGGCGGAAGCACTCCTCGATCTGCTCGCGCTGCGCTGAAGCGGTCATGAACACGATCGGAATGTGAGCGAGATCGGGTCTCCCGCGCATCGTGTCGGCCAGCTCGAAGCCGTCCATCTCGGGCATCGCCACGTCGGAAAAGACTACGTCAGGGCGGAGCCGCTCTATCAGCTCGAGACCCTGCTTTCCATCATCCGCGATGTGCACGTCGTGGCTCGTCGAGCGGAGCGCGGCCTGAACGAGCTTTCGGATCATCGGATCGTCCTCGCAGAAGACCACTCTGCTCACGAGGCGGCCTCCGAGGCGGATTGTGCGGCCGGGCCCCGCGGCAACGTGAGGTGGAATACGGAGCCTTCGCCGACGGTGCTCTCCGCCCACACCGTGCCGCCGTGGAGCTGCATGATCTGACGGACGATCGGAAGGCCGAGACCCGTCCCCTGGATGTGGCGCGTCGCCACCGATTCGACGCGGCCGTAGCGCTCGAAGATCGTCTCCAGGGCTTCTTTGGGGATGCCCATGCCGTGGTCGCGCACCACAACGTGCGCGGTGACGCCCTCTACTCGGGTGCTCACGACGATCTCGCCGCCCTTCGGCGAGTACTTCACCGCGTTGTTGAGCAGGTTGGCCATCACCTGCGTCAGCTTGTCGCGGTCGCCGCTGATCTCGCCGAGCATCGGGTCGAGCCGTACCGATAGGGGATGCAGCGGCGCATTCGGGCGCACGAGGTCGACGGCTTCGCTCACGATCGCGTTCAGATCCACCGGCTCGCGGTGGAGCTCCATGCGCCCAGACTCCATCTTGTCGAGGTCCAGCATCTCCGTGATCATCCGATTGAGCCGATGGGCGTCCTTGTTGATGTCGCCGGCGTACTCGCGCATCTCATCGAGGGTGAGGTCCTCGCTCTGCATCATCTCGGAGAAGCCCTGGATGCCGGTCAAAGGTGTGCGGAACTCGTGGCTCACGATCGAGACGAAGTCGCTCTTCGCGCGGTTCAGCCGCTGGAGCTCGGCGACCGCGGCGCGCTGCTGTTGGAACGCCTCGGCCGCGGCGATCGCGCCACGGAGCTCCTGCGCGACCGATTCGATGAGCCGCACGTCGTCGGCGCTCCACTCGCGAGGACGATCGGTGTGCACGAGGGAAAGCGACCCCGCAAGATGTCCGCCGACGCGCACCGGCGTCGCCGCGATCGCGATGATGCCAAGATTGGCAAGCGCGCTCGCGATCTTGGGCTCCTTGAACCGGCCATCCTTGCGAACGTCGGTCACGAAGAGCGTTCGCCCAAGGCGTGCGGCGAGGCGTGACACCGGGAGCTCGCGGGGCCCCGTCCCCGCCGACGGCGCGCCGTTCGCTACCCACTCGTAAAGCACCTCGAGCTTCGCTTCCGTGTCGCCGACCGCAACGACGGCGCGCGTCACACCGAGCACCTTCGCGAGCTCGTCGACGGTCCCACGAAGGATCTCGTCCGGAGCGAGGCTCGCTCGCGCGCGTTGCGCGATGCGGTTCACGAGCACCTCGCGCTCCGCCCGATCGTCGGCCTCCTTCACCGACAGAGCGCTGTGGATCGAACCGGCGATGTACTGGCCCATGATCACCGGGAGCTGAGCTTCGTCTGGCGTGAGGTCGCCCGCGCGCTCGCCCAGAAGGAGGACCGCACCCACGAGGCGTTCGCGGGAAACGAGCGGCAACGCGCCGAACGATCGTGCGCCCGCGATGGCGGGCATCTCTTCCGAGACCCTTGCCCACATGACCGGGTCCGCCGACGTGTCGGCCACCACGAGCGACTGACGATGGTCGATCACCCGGGTGCGAACGATCGACGGCAGCGCCATCGCGGAGTAGGTCTGCTCCCTGAGAGCCTGCGCGCGCGGGCCATCCGCGGCCACCGTGCGAAAGGCCTCGAGAACATCGTCGTACACGATGAGCGCGAGGGTCATGTCGAGCGGCAGCGCGCCGCGCACCGCGGCGACGAAGTACCCGCCGATCTGCTCGACGTCGAGCGGTCCGGCGAGGGCCGCCGAGAGGCCGAATATCGAGCCGAGCTCCTGGTTCCTTTGCTCCTCTGAGGTCTTCGCCTCCGCTTCCGCCGACTTCGCGCCAGCGAGGGCGGTCGCGAGCCGATGCATGATCGCCGCTGCGATCAGGCTGATGCCGAACCAGACGATGAAGGAGACGATCTGGATGGACGAGAGCACGTCGCCGGTGTCCCGTCGCGCCACGACGATCCCGCGCTGCGCGAGCTCGATCGTGTAGATGAACTGGACCGAGAAGAAGACAAGAGCGGCGTAGAGGGTCGACGCCGCGACATACAAGCGCAGCGAGCGCGGGAGCTTACGCATTCGGTCCTGTCGTCGGCGCGAATCGTACTTGGCTCGCCTGTCAGGCGGACATGCCCGGACACCCTGATCCCGAATGGCAACAGGATCACGTCACGAAATTGCGCGTGGGCGTCAATTGGCTGCCGTACACTCTTTGAACAGCCAACGTGCGAGGAGGGTGCGGCTCTTGACTACACGGAACTACGTGCCGATGGTCATCGAGCAGTCCGGGCGCGGCGAGCGCGCGTACGACATCTTCTCGCGCCTGCTCAAGGAACGGATCATCTTCATCGGCGACGCTGTCGAGGACACGATGGCCAATCTGATCATCGCCCAGCTGCTCTTCCTCGAATCCGAGGACCCCGAGCGGGACATCTACCTGTATATCAACTCACCGGGCGGAGTCGTCACAGCCGGGCTCGCCATCTACGACACCATGCAGTACCTGAAGGCGCCCGTGAACACGATCTGCATCGGCCAGGCGGCCTCGATGGGCGCCGTGCTCCTCGCCGCCGGCGCGAAGGGCAAGCGGTACGCCCTCCCGAACTCCCGGATCATGATCCACCAGGGCTCAGGTGGCTTCCGCGGCAACACCCCCGACGTTCTCATCCAGGTAAAAGAGCTCGAAACCCTCGTCGAGAAGCTCATGCGGATCCTGGCGCACCACACCGGCCAACCGGCCGAGAAAGTGCGACGTGATGTCGATCGTGACCGCTTCATGAGCGCGGAAGAGGCCCGCGAGTACGGTCTCATCGACGAGATCTTCGTCGGTAAGGAGTCGCTCATCTCAATCGCCAAAGCCGACGAGGTGACGCGCGAGCCCGCCCGAGAGCCGGTGGCGGCCCGCTAAGCGATGACAACCACCGCGAAGGGCGGTAAGCCCTACCGCTGTTCGTTCTGCGGCAAGAGCCAGGACCAGGTGCGCAAGCTCATCGCGGGCCAGGGCGTCTACATCTGCGACGAGTGCATCACCCTGTGCCGCGAGATCGTCGACGAAGAGTTCATGGAGACGCCGAAGGCGCGGACCCTCGGCGCGAAAGTACCGAGCCCGCGTCGCATCAACGAGATCCTCGACCAGTACGTCATCGGCCAGGACAAGGCCAAGCGCGTCCTCTCCGTCGCCGTCTACAACCACTACAAGCGTGTCGGTGCCGGGCACCGCGTCGACGACGTCGAGCTCGGCAAGTCGAACGTGCTGCTCATCGGACCGACCGGATGCGGCAAGACGCTTCTCGCGCAGACGCTCGCCCGCATCCTCGACGTGCCGTTCTCGATCGCCGACGCGACCAGTCTCACCGAGGCCGGCTACGTCGGCGAGGACGTCGAGAACATTCTCCTTCGCCTCATCCAGGCCGCCGACTTCGACCTCAACCGCGCGCAGCGCGGGATCATCTACATCGACGAGATCGACAAGATCGCGCGCAAGGGCGACAACCCATCGATAACGCGCGACGTCTCGGGCGAGGGCGTGCAGCAGGCGCTTCTAAAAATACTCGAGGGCACCGTCGCGAATGTCCCGCCGCAGGGCGGCCGCAAGCACCCGCACCAGGACTTCATTCAGATCGACACGACGAACATCCTGTTCGTGTGCGGCGGGGCCTTCGAAGGCCTCGAGAAGATCGTCGAGGCCCGCGTCGGTAAGAAGACGATGGGCTTCGGTGCCACCCTTCGTGACAACACCAAGGAGACCTCGGCGATCCTCGAGCAGGTCATGCCCGACGATCTCCTGAAGTACGGCCTCATTCCCGAGTTCGTCGGCCGGCTCCCGGTCGTCGTGCCGCTGCAGGCGCTCGACGAGGGCGACCTCATGCGCATCCTCACCGAGCCAAAAAACGCGATCGTGAAGCAGTACCAGAAGTTCCTCGCGCTCGACAAGGTCGAGCTCCAGCTCACGCCGGACGCCCTTGAGGCGGCGGCCAAGGGCGCGGCGAAGCGCAAAACCGGCGCCCGCGGGCTCCGGACGATCATCGAGGAGGTACTCCTCGACGTGATGTACGAGATCCCGTCGAGCACCAACATCCGGAAGGTCGTCGTTACCGGCGATTCCATCGAGGGCCGCATGAAGCCGCTCCTCCTCTCGAAGAACGAGCAGATCTCGCTCGAGGGCGACGAGGCCACCGCTTCCTAGCACGGTGCCGCGCCTGTATTACGCGAGCCCGCGCGACCTTCCCGTGATCGAGCCGCATCCCGGTGTGAAGGGCCGCGTCGTCCACGCCCAGCACGCGACGATGATCGTGTACGACTACACGCCGAAGACGATCGTCGAGACGCACAAGCACGACGTCGAGCAGTTCGGCGTCGTCGTGAAGGGATCGCTCGCGATGGTCATCGCCGGCGAGCAGCGGATCCTCATGCCTGGCGACACCTTCCGCATCCCCGCCGGAACTGCGCACGGCGCTCGCGTGTTCGAGGAGAGCACGCAGGTCGTCCAGGTGTTTGCGCCGCCGCGCACCGACCTTCCGCGGCCGAGCACGAACGGAGCCGTGAAGACCTAGCCGAAGCACGGCGCGGCGAGCGAGGCACTAAGAAGCTTCTTCGAGCGCATCGAGCGGGAGCTCGCCGACCGCAACGTCGACTTGCTTTCCGTCGCGATCCTCGACGCGAACGGGCTGAAGGCACTGAACGACAGCTTCGGCCATGCCGCTGGCGACGAGGCTCTCGTGCGGGTCGGCGCGATCTTGCAGGGCGGGGTCCGGGACGGCGACCTCGTCGCGCGAATCGGGAGCGACGAGTTTGCGGTGCTCTTCGCCGGCGCGCCGATCCTCACCGCGGAGCGGATCGTGCGCCGCCTTGCCGAACAGATCGCACGGGGAACGATCGGCGCGGGTTCACGGGTTGCCGACGAGCGCCTGGGGCGTGGCGCACCCCCGCCTAGCGCTCGCTCGCTCCTTTCCTGCACGGCATCGGTCCTGCACCCATGATGGT
>JBOGTG010000049.1:0-10341 GCA_050692175.1 Candidatus Limnocylindria bacterium
CTGGAAGAGCTGGTCGGGCGCGCGCTCCTGGGGCGTCTTCTCGAAGGTGACGGTGACCGGCCCCAGGCGCGAGACGTCCTCGCCCTGCGGAAGGATCGTGAACGCGGGCGGCTCCACGAGTGATCCGCTCGGCGCGCGGCCGCCGAGCTGGAAGAGTCCGGCGAGCAGCGCGAGGACCACCACGGTTGTGATCGCGGGCCGGAACTCGCGGAGCCTTGCGAGGACGGCCCGGGGGCCGGGGGGCAGAGCCCCCCGATCGCTCATCTCTTCACCTCGAATACCGACATGACCGTCGCGATTGAGCCGTCCGCCAGATGCGCGCTCGCTCGGAGCGTGTGCGCGCCGGGCTCGAGCGGCCACACCAGCCAGGGATCGGAGCCGGGCGCGTCGCCGATGACCACGCCGTCGACGGCGAACGTGACGCGCTCGATGCCTCGCGCCGCCACCGCGCGCAGCACGACCTGATTAGAGGGAAGCTCGGGCGCGAAGTAGATCGTCGTTCCGGCGACGGGGGCCACGATCCGGAGCGCGTCGCGCGAGGCGCTCGCGCCGTCCGCGCGCAGCGGGAGCCCAGCGGCGCGCGCCCACTCGCGTGCCTCGATCGGCGGGTCGATCGAGATTCGTCCGTCGGAATCCTTGAAGTAGTAGTGCTCGCGCTCGGTCGGGGCGGTGCCCGACGCGAAGATCTCGCGCGTCGGTGACGCGCAGTCAGGACCCGGCAGCAGCCCGGTCGGAGCGCACACGGTCGCGTCGACGATCCCCGCGGGCCGGACGAACGGATCCATCGAGCGCGAGAGCGACGCCGCCATCATCGCGTCGCGCCAGATCGGTCCGGCGCCTTCGACGCCGGCGAGGCCTTGCATCGGCGCGCCGTCGGCATTGCCGACCCAGACGCCGATCGCGATGTTCGGCGTGAAGCCGATCGTCCATGTGTCGCGGAAGCCGGTGCTCGTCCCCGTTTTCACGGCGGCCGGGAAGGGGACCGCGAACGGCGTCACGCCGCCGAATCCGGGGATGCGGGCGTCGGGGTCGCTCAGGATGTCGGTGACGAGATACGCGTGCTCCGCGCTGAGCACGCGCCGCGCGGCCGCTGGCGCCCGGTCGAAGAGGATTCGGCCCGACGCATCGCGCACGCGCTCGATCGCGAACGGCTCGGCCAGCATGCCGCTCGCGCCGAAGGCGGCGAAGGCGTTCGTGAGGTCGACGAGCCTTACGTCGCCGCCGCCGAGCGTGAGCGCGAGGCCGTAGCTCTCGACCTTGTTCAGCGTCGCGAGCCCGAAGCGTTGGCCGATCTCGAGCATCGCGTCGACGCCGATCGCGTCGAGGGTGCGCACCGCCGGCACGTTCAGCGACGACGCGAGCGCGACGCGCAGCGGAACGACGCCGTGGAACGAGCGGTCGAAGTTCTGTGGCGTGTACGGCCCGTCGGCTGTCGCGAAGGTGGCGGGCACATCGAGTAATGGCGTCGCGGCGGTGAAGCCGCGCTCGAACGCCGCCGCGTAGAGGAGCGGCTTGAGCGCGGAGCCGGGCGAGCGCTGTGCTCGCACCATGTCGATGTCGCCGCCATGCGCCGGGTCACCGCCGGTCGCGCTCCCGACCCAGGCGACGATGCGGCCCGTCCCCGGCTCGATCGCGACGAGCGCAGCGTTGGTCGCATTGCGATCGCGCAGGGCCTCGAGGCGGAGTCGCACCAGGCGCTCCGACTCCGACTGGAGACCTGCGTCCAGCGTGGTCTCGATGACGAGGCCGACGCGGCCAGCGAGGTCCGGGCGCAGGCGCGCGAGCTCGGCGCGCGCGAACGCGACGAACTGGTGCGCGATCGGCGGGAGCGACGCGGGAAGGATCTCGATGCGCTGCGCCGCCGCCGCATCCGCCTGCGGTCGCGTGATCCATCCGTCTTCGACCATGCGCCCGAGCACGTAGCTCTGGCGAGTACGTGCCGCCGCGTCGATCACCGAGTCGTACTCGGACGGGCGCTGCGGTAGGCCCGCGAGGTACGCGGCATGCGCGAGGTCGAGATTCGCGGCGCCGATCCCGAAGTACACGCGCGCGGCGGCCTCAACCCCGTACGCGCCGCGGCCGTAGTAGACGTCGTTCAGGTAGAGCTGGAGGATCTCGGCCTTCGAGCGATTCGCCTCGAGCTGCAGCGCGATGAGCGCCTCGTGCGCCTTTCGCACGGCGAGGGGCGACGCGTCGTCCGCGAGGTAGAGGCGCCGCGCGAGCTGTTGCGTGATGGTCGACGCGCCGGACGGCGCAGAGGAGATCGCGAGCGCCCGAGCGACCGCGATCGGGTCGACGCCGAAGTGCCGGAGGAAGCGGCGGTCCTCGGCGGAGATCGTCGCCTGCAGCATCCGCGGCGCGACGCGGTCGATCGTCGTCGGTATGCGCAGGCCCGCGCTCATATCGCGCTCCAGCACGTTGCCGTGCGCGTCGAGGACGACCGTACCGGGGACGGCGCCGCGCGACTCCGGCGCATCGAGCGGCGCGAAGCGCGCGTACGCCGTGAGCGACAGCGAAACGAAGCCAAGGGTGATGATCAGAACGCGGGCGGGTGCGCGCATTGGCGAGAAGCATGGAGGACGGGTGGTAACCCGTCGTCAGATGCTGGACCGGCCAAGTACTATGAGATCGCTAGAAGTTTTGGCCGGCGGCTTGTATCGGGCAGGCAACGAGCAACCTCAATTCGCTGCGCGATGCTCGCAGCGAATGCGGATTCCTAGTCGCGCACCTTCGAAGCGAGGCGCTCCGCCGAGAGGAAGCCGATCGGATGGCGGGTTTCGCCATCGAGCACGAGGTCCGCGAGGATCTCGCCGATCACGCTCGAAAACTTGAAGCCGTGGCCAGAGCAGGCGGACGCGACCACTACGTTCGGATGATCGTCCAGGCGGTCGACGATGAAATGCGCGTCGGGTGTGTTCGTGTACATGCAGACCTTCGCGTCGCGACGCTCGCCGTTGGCAAGCGGCATCCGTCGCCGCAACCACGCGCGAACCCGCTCCTCGTCGCCGGCGGAGGCGACGCGATCGAGCGCATCCGGATTCGCCCTGTCGCCGAAGTGCAAACCCGCGACCTTCACGCCCTGCCCTTCGATATAGGGAAAGCCATAGAAGATGCGGTCGGTGTCGTGAACGATGTAGATCGGAAGGCGCGCGAATGCGTCGCGCTGCGCGGTCGGCTCGAACCAGAAGAGCACGTTTCGTTCGACGGAGAGCTCCGACGCGAGCGAGGGCGCGAGCTGTGACGCCCACGCGCCTGCGGCGATGACGAGCTGCTTCGCGTCGAAAGTCCCGGCCGCCGTGGTTACGCGAACGCCGTCGCGCGTCGATTCCCACCGGTCGATCGGCTCGTCGAAGCGCAGCGTCGCGCCGCTTTCCTCCGCGAGCCGCAGGTGCGTCTCGATGCAGCGCTCCGGCGCGAGCCAACCGGCCTGCCGCTCGAATACGCCCCGCCAGCCGTCCAACCAGTCGAAGAGCGGATAGCGCCCGCGCAGCGCCGCCGTGTCCAGCACCTCGTGCTCCAGGCGATGCGTCCGCGCGCTCGCGAGCGCGCCCGCGACGAGCTCGCCCGCCGGATCGCCGGCGTAGAGCCCGCCGGTCGCTGTCAGGAGACGCTCGCCGCTCTCGCGCTCGAGGTCGCGCCAGAGCGTCCACGCTCGTCGGAGGAGCGGGACGTAGTCGGGGTGCTCGTAATAGGAGAGGCGGATGATCCGCGACAGGCCCCCGGACGACCCGAGCGTGTGCCCGCGAGCGAAGCGATCGAACCCGAGGACCGAGGCGCCGCGCGCTGCGAGGCGGTACGCGGCCGAGCTGCCGTGGGCTCCGAGCCCCGCGACGATGACGTCGACAGGCACCAGTGAGTTGATGGCCAAGAGAGTAAGTCGTGATGACCTCGCCGCTGCAAATGACGTTTCGCCCTTTCAGAACCGCCGTAGCCTTCAAGCCCCCGGTTTCCGTGCGGCGACGAGCACGCTTTCTGCCTCGAGATGCAGAGTGCCGTCGGCGGCCGCGAAAGGGCGGTTGGCCTCCGCGACCGCTCGCCAGACCTTCGCTTTGCGCTCCTCGCTCTGGTTGGCGAGAAGGTTCCAAATCGGCGGGGAGGTGTCCTGGAGCATACGGATGTAGGCATCCACGGAGTCGAACTCGGCGGTGACGTTGAGCGGCTCGGTCCGGACATCCGTGAGGCCCGCCTGCGCCAGGGACCGTTCGAGGGCGGTGCGGTCCGCGAGGCTGAAGATGTTGGGAGTGCCGGGCGGGGGTGGCGCAAGCTGGAGCTCGCGCGCGACCGCCCCCATGGTCACAGTGCCGAAATGGCGCTCGGGCGGTCCCCACACGGCCGCCGCCAGATGCCCTCCGGTCGCCAGCACTCTTCGTATGGCCTTGAGTGAAGCAGCGAGGTTGGGAAGGAACATCAGGCCGAATCTGCAGAGGACAGCGTCGAAGCTGCCTTCGGGGAAGTCGATGCTTTCTGCATCCATCTCCCGGAACTCGATGTTGCTGAGGCCAGCCTGCTTGGCCCGCTCCGTCGCGATCTCGAGCATCCCCGGTGCGATATCAGTGGCGGTCACGTGACCGCTAGGACCCACCAGGCGCGCGGCGGTCAGCGCTGGCTCGCCGATCCCGGTCGCGACGTCGAGGACACGCTGTCCAGTCCGGACCTGGGCAAGCTCGACCATGCGCTGGGTCACCGGCGTGAAGCCTTGCTCGATGATCATCCACCACTTCTTCCAGCCGGCGGAAGCGGTGCTCCAGTCTTGGCGCTGCGCCGCCTTGTACTTGACTGCATCGAATGTCTGCGTCGCCATGCCTCACCTCTTTCGGGAGTGTGCGTCGATAAAAAGCGCTGCGGTCAGCTCCGCGATCGTACTCGCGGTCTGAAGTCTGCCTCGGCCTCCGCCGTACGCGCGCCAGCGACTCGATGCGCGAGGTCGCGAGCCCGACGTCGTCACCGACCACATCGACGTGCACACGGTTCTTGACGGTCTTGGGCTCGGGCACCGGCTGAAAAGACACGCGCGGCGCATTTGGTGACTGGCGCCCAGAGTGGTCGGTCGCTCGGCGGCCACATACTGCGCCATGACGGGCTCCGAGGGGCCATGGGCGAGCTACCGACCGGGACGGTCACGTTCCTCTTCACGGATATCGCGACCTCGACTCGACTTGGACGCGAACTCGGGACGGACCGCTGGCATGAGCTGCTCTCCCAGCATGGTCCGATCATTCGCAACGCCGCTGGCCGGCACCACGGTGTCGAGGTGCGCACGGAAGGCGACGCCTTTTCCTCGCGTTCCGCAGTGCGCATGACGCCGTAGCGTTTGCCGCCGAGGCCTGCTAGGGGACCGCTCGGATGACCTCGGCGCCAAAGCGGCGAAGATTCGCCGGATCCGCGTCGATGTTCACGATCACATGATCGACGCCGCGGTCGCGCCACTGCCCGAGTCGCTGCGCCTCCCAGCGGGGCGTCCACCGGTAACCGGCGATCTCCTCGCTTCGCAGGTCCTCGGGGTCGAGCGCCGTGACCTCGATCTCATCGAAAGATCGCCCGATCCGGTCGCAGTGCGCGCGCAGCTGGTCGCGGGGCGTATCGACGCGCGAGGGGCTGGTGATCACGTTCCACGCATCGGCGTATTTCGCGACGAGAGGGAGCGTCCGCTTCGGTCCGTCGCCGCCGACAAGGATTTTCGGCCGGGGCGACGAGAGCGGCAGCGGATTGCTCAGCGGGTAAGCCGCGCGCACGCGCCTTCCCTCGAACGGCGTCGTATCGCCGGACCACGTCTGCCGCGCGAGGCGCAGCGTGTCCTCGAGGAGCGCGTATCGCTCGCCGAGATCGGGGAACGGGATGCCGAGCGCAACCGCCTCGGCCTTGAACCACGCCGCGCCGACGCCGAAGTACGTGCGCCCGCCGGAAAGCACGTCCACCGTGGTCGCAGCCTTGATGAGCACCGCGGGCGGCCGGTAGATCACGCCCGACACGAGGACGCCGAGACGGATCCGCTCGGTCGCCGCCGCGAGATAGCCCAGCGTTGAGTAGGCCTCGAGCATCGGATTGTCCTCGGGCTTCCCCCACGGCGGGATCTGGAAGTAATGGTCCATGACCCAGAGTGAGTGGAAGCCCGCCACCTCCGCGGTCCGTGCGATCTCCGCGAGCCGGCGCGCGATCTCACGCGCGCCGCCGGGCCAGGTGAACGAAGCGAGCTGGAGACCGACCTTCATGCGATGGCGGGACGTTAAAACTTCAAGTGCACTTTAAGTCAACTGCTATCCTCGCGACGTGCCCGCGTTGCCCACCGAGGTCACCATCGGCGAGCTCGCGCGCCGCGGCGGGGTCGCGACGTCCGCGCTGCGCTTCTACGAATCGCGCGGGCTCATCTCGTCGGCGCGGACGACCGGCCGGCAGCGCCGCTTCGCCCGTCCGACGCTGCGACGAGTCGCCTTCATCCAGGCGGCGCAGCGCGTGGGCCTCTCGCTCGACGAGATCGCGACCGCCCTACACGCACTTCCCGAGCGGCGGACGCCGACGAAGGCCGACTGGGCCGTACTGTCGCGGTCCTGGAGGGGGCTACTGCGCTCCCGTATCGAGGAGCTCGAGACGTTGCAGACCCGTCTGACCAGCTGCATCGGTTGCGGCTGTCTCTCGCTTAAGACCTGCGGGCTCCTCAACCTGAACGATCGCGCCGCCGCACGCGGAAGCGGCGCGCGCTACCTCCTCGGAGACTCGCCCGAAGGAGAGGACTAGGGGCCGAGGATCGGCGGTGGGGTCGGGATGCTCGTGGGTAGCGGCAGGCTCGGGAGCGGCGGGATGGAGAGCGGTCCTGGCGTGGGGATCGGCGCCGCGCTGGGAATGACGACGGGAATCGTCGAGAGCGGACGTGCCGTCGCGATCGGAAGAGGCGCAACGCTGGGGACCTGCACGGGGTTCGGGACCGGCAGCGCCTTCGGGACGGGCAGCGTGTTCGGGATCGGCACAGCGATCGGCAGCGGCATCGAGGTTGGTAACGGGAGGGCGCTCGTGATCGGCGCGACGAGCGGAGGGAGCGTGACCGTTGGCAGGGGATCTGGGGAGGCGATCACGGGTAGTGTCGGAACCGGCACGAGCGACGGCACGAGCGTCGCGGCCGCCTCAGGCGTCCGCGGCGACGCCGTGCACGCGACCGACACGATCAGCGCCAAGAGCACCAACGGTCGCACGTCATCTCGTCCCCACCAGCGAACCAAGCAAGTCTCCGGCCAGTTGGCCGCGAAGGCAACGTAAACGGGTGGTAGACGCTGTGCAGACTGCATCGCCGGGTTTGACCGGGCCGAAGCCCTCTCAATAGGGTCTTCCTGATGCGATTCGCCCTTATCCCGCCGATGCCGATTGCCCCGATGCCGGGGCTCGCGTCGCGTTCGGGAGGCTAGTCGCAGCAGTTCACACGTCACCGGCAAGCATCGAGGCCTCCCGAACGGGAGGCCTCTTCTGTTTCTTGGAGGAGGAAGCGATGGCGACCACGCTGGCACGGACGAGGACGAGCCGTCTGCGCGGCCTGCGCTGCCGCGCGTGTCATGTGCTTCAACCGGCGGACGAGCGCTACATCTGCGGCGAGTGCTACGGCCCAATCGAGCCGGACTACGACCTCGCGGCGTTCGACGCTGAGACCCTCCGCGACGAGATCGAACGTGGACCGCTCTCGCTCTGGCGCTACGCGCCGCTCCTCCCGGTCGCCGCGCCGCGCGGGCATTTCACCGTCGGCTGGACGCCACTCGTGCCGGCGCCGCGCCTCGGCGCCGCGATCGGTGTGGCGCAACTCTTCCTCAAAGACGACTCGCGCAACCCGTCGCTCTCCTTCAAAGACCGGCCGGTGGCCCTCGCGCTCGCACGCGCGCTCGAGCTTGGGCTTGACACGCTCGCGTGCGCGTCCACGGGCAACCTCGCGGGGGCCGTCGCGGCGGCCGCGGCGCGGAACGGGCTGCGCGCGCTCGTGTTCGTGCCCGCGACAACAGACGAAGGCAAGATCGCGGGTGCAGCGGCGTACGGCGCGACGGTCGTCCGCGTGAACGGCACGTACGACCAGGTCAATCGGTTGTGCGCGCGGCTCGCGGACGAGGAGCGCTGGGGGTTCGTGAACTTCACGCTCCGCCCGTACTACGCCGAGGGTTCGAAGACGCTGCTCTTCGAGTGCGCCGAGCAGCTTGGATGGCGCCTTCCTGACCACGTCGTCATACCGGTCGGGTCCGGCGCGCTGCTCACGCGCACCGCGACCGCGGCCGCGCAGCTCCGCGGCACCGGCCTCGCCGAAGAAGGCGCCCTGCGAATCCATGCCGCGCAGCCATCCGGGTGCGCGCCCGTGTCCGATGCCGTGCTCGACGGGTACCGACCGGTGCGCCCGGTCCGCGATCCGGTCACCGTCGCGCGCTCGCTTGCGATCGGCGCGCCCGCGGACGGGGACGGCTCGGTCGAGATCATCCGCGCTACCGGCGGTTCGGCCGGATCGGTGAGCGATGCCGAGGTGGTCCATGCGTGCGCGCTCCTCGCGAGCACCGAGGGTGTGCTGGCGGAGCCTGCGGGCGGGGTTGTCGTGGCGACCGCGAAAATCCTCGCCGCGCGCGGCGTGTTCGCCGACGACGAGTCGGTTGTCCTCTACATCACCGGCAACGCCTACAAGGGGACGATCGACGGGTCAACGCTCGGCCCGGTCGTTGCAGCGGATGCCGACGAGTTCCGCGCGGCGTACGCGGAGGTGCTCGCGTGAGCGTCACCGTCCGCCTCGCCGCTCCTCTCCGTGCCGCCGCCGGCGGCAACGCGACGCTCACCTTCGACGTCACCGATCTCCCGCAGCTTGCGCGCGAGATCGCGGATCGTTATCCCGAGCTCGCCGCGCGGGTGTTGCGCGATGGCGAGTTCGGTCGCTTCGTGAACGTCTTCGTCGACGGCGAGGATGCGCGGTTCCTCGCTGCGAGCGATCTGCAGGGCAAGCGCACCGTCGAGATCCTTCCCGCGATGAGTGGCGGCGCGGTCGCGCCGCTGCCGGAACGCGTGCGCCGGGCCGAGCACGAGGTATTCGGCTCGTTCATCGACGAGACCATCGGCATCGTCGCGCGGCAGACGCGCGACACCGTGTCTTTCGCGGTGGGGTCGCCGTCGCGTGAGGCGCTCGAACTCGTCGGAGCGGACGATCTCGCGGCCACTGTGATCCGGCGCGAAGGGGCGAAGGCGCTCGGGTACGGCATCACCGAAGGGGAGCCGGAACTGCGCGACGTCATCGCATCGGCTGCACGCGACCGCGGGGTCGCGGCCGACGCGAGCGTCGTCTTGGTGAGTGCCGGCGCGCTGCAGGCAATCGATCTGGCATGCCGTGTCTACCTCCGACCCGGCGATGTGGTCGTCGCGGAGTCTCCCGCCTTCGCGAACGCGCTCTCCGCGTTCCGCAACCACGGCGCTCGCGTGCTCGAGGTACCCGTCGATGGCGAAGGCCTAGACGTGGCGGAGGCCTCGCGGCGTATCCGGAAGCTCGGGCTGCGGCCGCGCATGTTCTTCGTCGTCCCGAACTTTCAGAACCCGACCGGCGAGACGCTTTCTCTCCAGCGCCGCGAGGCGCTCCTCGCGCTCGCCGCGAGTCACGACGCCGTACTGCTCGAGGACGATCCGTATGCATCGCTGCGCTATCGCGGTGATGATCTGCCATCGCTCGCCGCGCTCGGCGGCGCCGAGGTGGTGTCGATCGGGACGTTCTCGAAGACTTTCCTACCGGGCCTGCGCGTCGGCTGGGTCATCGCTCACTCCGAGGTCATCGCGCGGATGTCCCGTGCCAAGCAAACGATGGACTCGAGCACCGGCACGCTCGCGCAGCGGATCGTCCTGGAATTCCACCGGCGAGGCGGTGTCGACGCGCACATTGGACGGCTGCGCGAGCTCTATCGCGAGAAGCAGGATCGAGCGCGCGCCGCGCTTGCCCGCGAGCTCGCCGGGACGGGCATCACCTGGAACGATCCCGCGGGCGGCTTCTACTTCTGGGTGCGCCTGACGCAACAGGTGAGCGCTCGAACGTTGCTCGACGTCGCGCTGGAGGAAGGCGTCGCGTTCGTTCCCGGCGACGCCTTCGCGATCGACGCCGATCACTCGAGCGCGCTGCGGTTCTCGATCAGCGCGCCGACCCCGGATCGCATCGACGAAGGTGTGCGACGGCTTCGCCGCGCCTTCGATCGCCTCGCGTAGCACCATACTTTTCGCGTGGGAAGCACCCTGAGCGAAAAGGTCTGGGAGCGGCACGTCGTGCGGCGCGCCGCCGGCGAGCCCGACCTTCTCTACGTCGATCTGCATCTCGTCCACGAGGTGACGAGCCCGCAGGCCTTCGAGGGCCTGCGTCTC
>JBOGTG010000050.1:0-2282 GCA_050692175.1 Candidatus Limnocylindria bacterium
CAACATCACCGTGAGCGCCTCCACTCCTGGCGAGCTACCCGATCGTCTCCGGGACCTCGACGAGGCGTGCCGCGCGGAGAACCGCGATCCGAAGACCCTGCTGCGGAGCGCGTTCCTCATCGCGTGCGTCGGCAAGACGCGCGCTGAGGCGGAGTCGCGCCTCGATCAGCTCGCCGCGCGTGCCAAGACCGACCGCGCCGGATTCATGAAGCAGCGGCCGGGGCTGGTGTTCGGAACGGCCGAAGACGCCACTGAGAAGCTAAAGAGCTACGCCATGAAGGGCATCGGCCACGCGAACATCATGTTCCAGCCGTACGGCACGGAGCGCGAACAGATCGCCGCCCTTCCGGGGATCGCCGCGAAGCTCGCGTAGTCGATGGAGCGGCCTGCGATCTGGCTCATTAGCGGGGCGCCCGGCGCTGGAAAGAGCACCGTCGCGGAGGCTCTGTGCCGATCCTTTCCGCGGGCCGTCCACATCCCTGTCGACGACATTCGAGGTTGGGTGCGGTCTGGATTCGATGTGGTCCTCGACGACGTCGTTCGCGAGTCGGACATCGACCAGTACACGGAGCACCTCGGGAGCACCAGGCTTCGGAAGGTCCTGCTCAGCCCGACCCTCGAGACCGTCCTGGCCCGTAACGCGGCACCGGGACGAAAGGACTTCGACGCAAGCGTTCTCGAAGCTGAGTGCCGCAGCTTGCACCCGCTCCTTCTTGCGGAGAACACCCCGCCGCAGGGTTGGACTGTGGTGGACTCGACGACGCTGGACACCGGCCGCACGGTCGACGCGATCCTGCGAGCTGTCTAGTCCTTCGGGCGCTTGGTGTGGTGGTCCGTCTCCCGCTGATAGGCGGACGCAAGCGCGACAAGGAGCGGCTCGCTGAACGGACGGCCGACAAGCTGCAGCCCCACCGGCAGGCCGTCAGTCCCGAAGCCGCAGGGGAAGAAGACCGCGGGTACGCCGGCGAGATTGCCGGCCGCGATGAGACCGCTGTTCCCGGTGCGCCGGTTCGCCGGAGGCGTCGCGCTTGCCGTCGTCGGCGGAATGTCGAGCGGCTGCGTGATCGGCGTCGCCGTTATCGCGCGTCCGACGGAGAGGATCACGTCGACGTCCTGGAACATGGAGTCGAGCGCGTCCTGGAGGCGGCTCCGCATCCGCATCGCATGCAGGTAATCGCGCGCCTTCGTCTCGAGCGCGGCGCGGAGCCCGGCTTTCTGGCGCGCATCGATGAGCTGTTCAAACCGCTTACCCTCGATGAGCTCCGCGAAGATCTCGGCTCCCTCTGATCCGTAGACGGTCTGGACCATCGGGCCGAACGGCATCGTCGGTAGCGTCGCGCGGACGAAGTTCGGCGCCAGTCGTTTGAACTCGGCCACGCCCTTCTCGAGGGCTCGCTTGGCCTCGTCCGACGCATGCTCGGCGATGTCTTCCTCGGCGAACGCGATACGCGCTTTCTTGGCTACCGCGGCCGCGGAGCGCGCGGTCATCGGCTTGAACCGTTTCCCGCTGGTCGTGCGGTCGGCCGCGTCCGCTCCGGCGATCGCCTCGAGAACGGCCGCGCAGTCTTCCGCGGTCCGTGCCATCGGGCCGAGCTTGTCGAGTGTCCACGAGAGCGCCATCGCCCCTTTGCGTGACACGAGGCCGTACGTCGGCCGGAGTCCGGTGACGCCGCAATAGGCCGATGGAGTTCCGATCGAGCCGGACGTCTCGGAGCCGATCGCGAAGGGCACGAGGCCCGCGCCGACCGCGGAGCCCGACCCGCTCGATGAGCCACCGGACCAGCGCTCGGTGTTCCACGGGTTGCGGCCCGGGCCCTGGAGCGACGCGCTCGGGTACCGATACCCGCCGCCGCCCGCGAGCTCGACCATCGCGAGCTTCGCGGCGAGGACGGCACCGCTGCGCTTCAGCTTCGCGACGACGGTCGCGTCCTCACCGATGATCTGGTCGCGGTACGGCGGCGCGCCCCACGTGGTCGGTGCGCCGCGCGCCGCGAGCAGGTCCTTCGCGCCGTAGGGGATTCCTGTCAGTAGACCACCCTGCCTCTTCGCGAGCGCGACATCGGCGCGCTTCGCCTCGTCGAGCGCGCGCTCGGGCATGAGCGCGGCGACCGCGTTGTACTTCGGTCCGAGCCTTCCGAGGAGATCGAGTGACGCGCGTGCGAGCTCGACCGCAGAGATGCGGCGTTTGCGGAGAAGCGCGGCGAGCTCCGCCGCCGTACAGAAGCGAACTTCGCCTGCGCTCAATCGGCTCTGAAGACCGTCGGAGGCTCCGTCTCGATTGG
>JBOGTG010000051.1:0-7841 GCA_050692175.1 Candidatus Limnocylindria bacterium
ACGATCTTCATCGGCGGACCACCGCTCGTGAAGGCGGCGACCGGCGTCGACGTCACGGCCGAGGAGCTCGGGGGCGCGGACGTGCACACCCGCATCTCGGGCGTGGCGGATCACCTCGCTCTCGACGATCCCCACGCCATCGCGATCGCGCGGGAGATCGTCGCGCAGCTCGAGCGGCCGACCTACTGGGGCGTCGACGACAAGGAGTCGCCCGAGCCGCCCGCACATGACCCGAGCGACCTCTACGCGCTCATCCCCGAAGACATCCGCACGCAGTACGACGTGCACGAGGTGATCGCACGGATCGTCGACGGGTCCCGCTTCCACGAGTTCAAGGCGCTCTACGGCACCACCCTGGTATGCGGCTTCGCGCGCATCGAAGGCTTTCGCGTCGGCATCGTCGCGAACAACGGCGTGCTCTTCAGCGAGTCCGCGCTCAAGGCCGCGCACTTCGTCGAGCTCTGCAACCAACGGGGCGTACCCCTTGTGTTTCTGCAGAACATCTCGGGCTTCATGGTCGGCCAGGAGTACGAGGCGGGCGGCATCGCCAAGGACGGGGCGAAGATGGTCACCGCGGTCGCGTGCAGCACCGTGCCGAAGTTCACGGTGATCATCGGGGGCAGTTTCGGCGCCGGGAACTACGGAATGAACGGACGCGCGTATTCGCCGCGCCAGCTCTGGATGTGGCCCAACGCGCGGATCAGCGTGATGGGCGGAGAGCAGGCCGCCACGGTCCTCTCGCTCGTCGGGACGTTCAAGGACGACGCCGAGAAGGATGCGTTTCGCGCCCGGATCCGCGAGCAGTACGAGACGCAGGGCTCGCCCTACTACTCGACGGCGCGCCTATGGGACGACGGCATCATCGATCCGCTCGACACACGCACGGTGCTCGCGCTCGGTCTCGCCGCCGCGAGGCACGCGCCGATCGAGGACGTGCGGTACGGCGTCTTCCGGATGTAGTCCTCGGACCTGACGGTCCTGCGGTCTGCTGCTTGGGCATTGCGCTGCGCGCTGCCCGCGGTGACCTAACTGAGGAGCTCGTCCACCTTCGCGAGTAACACCTCGACGTCGAACGGCTTCGCGATGATCGCGTCCGCGCCGAGCATGTCGGGCTCCGCCACCGCCGGGGCATGCGCCGTTACAACAAAGAGCGGCGCGCCGCTGAAGCGGGACCGCACCGACCTAACCCAATCCACCGCCGTCTCGCGCCGATACGCCTTCAGAGGAAGCAGATCGATGATCACCAGGTCCGCCGTCGCGCCGATGGGGATCGCGTCAAAGCGCGACGCGACGAGGGTGGTGTGGCCGGCATCGGTGAGGACCGTTCTGAGCAGATCGAGGATCACCTGGTCGTCGTCGAGGACCATGATCGTGCTCATTCCAGCGCTTCATATCCATGACGTAACAAATTGGCAACTTGCGCGGATACTCAAGCGGCCACGTAAATGCAGGGGTAACGGGCACGACCGATGCATACGGGACGTCCAAAACGACAAGTTTGGTTGAGGTCCGAGCATGGAGCCGATGACTCCCCAGCCCATAGATCCGGCCGCGGTAGCGACCGCGGAGCGACAGACGCTTTCGCCGATGTCCGAGCGCCGGATGCGGCGCCTCCTGGACGTCCTCTGCGACGGGACCCGTCTCAAGATCGTGCGCGCCCTCCGTGATAACCAGCTTGCGGCGAGCGATCTCGCGCGGGTCCTCGGACGGAGCCGGTCCGCGACGAGTCAGCACCTTCGCGTGCTGCGCGAGGCCGAGGTGGTCGAGCCGTCGCGCAACGGAAACGTTGTGCGTTACAAGCTGGCATCCGACATCAACGCGGAGATCCTTGAAGACATAGGCCGCGCCTTCGATCGTCTGGAGCCGAGCACCCTCGCCTAGCGCGGTCCTCCGGCGAGATCGTCGGGCACGTCCACATCGCGGCGCCACGCGCCCCGCGGATCCACCGCACCCCACACCGCCTCAGGCAGATTGACCGGCTCGAGACCCTCGATGAGCGCCCGGAGTCGCCGCTCGCCGCTTTCCAGAAGCGTCCGCGCGAGACTCAATGCGGGCGCGACCATCACAACCGCCGGAAGGGGACGTGTGCCACCGGCGTCGCCCAGGGCGATCGCCTTACGGTACGGACCGACGGCGTGTCCGGCCATGAGCGACAGGAGCTGCGAGCTCACGCCGGGCATGTCCGCCGCGAGGAGCACGGCGTATTCGCGACGGACGTTCTCGAGGCCCACCCGCGTACCGGCCAGCGGCCCTTCATAGGCGACTCTGTCGTGGACGAACCACACGCGATCCGCGCCCTCTGGCAGCTCCAGCGCCGCCGCCAGAGGGCCGAGCACGATCACCACGTCGTCGCAGGAATCGAGGAGCGCGCGCAGCGGATGGTGGAAGAGCGGCGCGCCGTCGAGGGGCTCAACGACCTTTGGCCGACCAAAGCGTCGGGAGGCGCCTCCCGCCAGCAGGATCCCGGACGGCCGGCTCACGCGCGCGAGATCTCGACCACCGCGTTGTAGTCGGGGACGCCCGACACCGCATCGCGCCGTCCGCCCGCGATGAGGACGTTCGCCTCCGGCCAGAACATCTGCACGTTCCCGGCGCGGATCGGTGCGACGTGTGCGCGCGCTCGCACGGTTGCGCCACTCGGCGCCCGGACGACGAGCGCCTCACCTTCACCAACGCCGAGCGCCCTAGCGTCATCGGCTGAGAGGAACAGCGCGTCGCGGGTCGCACCGGTCAGCGGATCGCGATCGCGCCAGACCATGGAGTTGAACTGCTTGCCCCGCCGCGTCGAGAGGTGGTACCGACCGGCAGGCAGCGACGGCGACGCCGGCATCGCATCCGAGAAGTGCGCCCGGCCGTCCGGAGTCGGAAAACGCCAGCCCTCGCAGAGGTGTCGTCCGCCCCACTGAAAGGAGTCGCCACCCTCGGCGAGGCGCTCGATGCCCGCGTACGCCGGCACGACCGTCGCGATCTCGGCACGAATCTCCGCAGCGGAGTTGAGGCCGAGTGCCGGCGCGCTTTCGGGACGAACCCGGCGACCGACCTCGGCGAAGATGGCCCACTCGGCGCGCGCTTCGCCGGGTCGCGGCCCGGCGATCTCGGGGCTCAGGACAACGCGGCGTTCGGTGGTCGTCTCGGTCCCGCCGCCCGGCTGCTCGTAACGGGTCATGGCCGGGAGCAGGAGGACCTCGTCGCCCACGACGAGCATCTGCGGCGAAAGCACGATGTCCTGGTGCACGCGGAGCGGTGTGCGCGCCAGCGCGGCACGGACGGAGCTGGGGTCGGGCAGGGTCTCCAGGAAGTTGCCGCCGCTCGACCAGAGGACGTCCATCTCGCCGCGGCCAGCCGCCTCGACCATCTCGGCCGCGGTGAGCCCAAGGCGTGTGGGAACCTCGAATCCGTAGCGCTCGCCGAGCGCTCGTGCGTTCTCGGGCGTCACGGGCAGGCCGCCGGGTAGTGCCGTCGCGTACGCGCCCATCTCGGCACCGCCCTGCACTCCGGAATGGCCACGGATCGGCATGAGCCCGGCGCCCGGGCGACCGACATTGCCCCGGGCGAGCGCGAGATCGACGATCCCCTGCACGTTCTCCGTTCCGCAAACGTGCTGCGTGACGCCCATCGACCACACGAGCACCGCCGAGCGCGCTTCGCGGTAGGTCTTCGCGAACGCGCGAAGCTCGCCGGTGGCGCTGCCGGCGGCCGCTGCAAGATCGTCGAGGGACGTCGCGGCGAGAACGGCCCGAAGCTCGTCGAATCCCGTGGTGTGCTCGCGGACGAACGCGACGTCGATCCCGCCTTCGTCGATCAGGACCTTCAGCGCGCCCCGCACGAAAGCGAGGTCGCCACCGGTGTGGATCGGGAAGAAGGCATCGGCGATCTTGGTGCCGAAGAGCGCGCTCTCCGCGCTCGAGGGCACCCAGTAGTGCTCGAGCCCAGGTTCGCGCAGCGGGTTCACGACGACGACCTTGGTCCCCCGCTTCCGCGCGAGGTAGAGGTACTTCATGAAGACGGGCTGCGCGTTCGCGACGTCGGCGCCAAACAGCACGACGAGGTCGCTCTCGATCACATCGCGATACGAGCAGGTCGTCGCCGCGACTCCGATCGCCTGCCGAAGCGCTCCGGTCGAGGGTGCGTGGCACACGCGTGCCGCGTTGTCGATGCTGTTGGTGCCGAGATAGCGCGCGACCTTCTGCGCCGCGTAGTACGTCTCGTTGGTGAGGCCGCGAGCGGTCAGGTAGAAGCCGATCCGCTCGGGCGCGGTGGCGCGGATCCGCGCAGCCGCAAGGTCGAGCGCATCGTCCCAGCTGACACGGCTGAAGCCGGCCTCCCCGCGCCTGCGCAGCATCGGGTATGGCAGCCGGCCGAGCGCGCGCAACGCACGGGCGGACCGCGGGAGAAGAGCGACGTCGGCGAGGACGGCCGGATCGAGAGCGCGCGCGGTGTTCAGCTTGAGGAGGTCGAGGCGCGTGGTGCAGAGGTGCACGCCCTCCATCGTCCAGTCGCGAAAGCCCGCGACGCCCAGCGCGCAGCCGTCGCAGACGCCCTTCGAAAGGATCCGCCACGCGTACGGGAGGTCGTGACGGTTGTCCCACACGGTCCGAAGTATTTCGAGATAGTGATTGGGCTTGGTCCGGCCGATCCCGTACGGCACGAGGCTGACCCAGAGGCTTGGCCGGAGCACCTGCCGAGTCTAGGTCGCGGAATTCGCGCCGAAGCGCGCACGTTGTGGCATGCGATGGATGTCGGGGAGCTGCGGCACGAGAAGGACCACTACTTCGGGACTGCGCACGACTCGCCGCTCACGGTCGACCAGCGTGCGCACTTCGAGGGCCTGCGCTATTTCCCGGAGGATGCGGCATTCCGCTTTACGGTCACCGTCGATCCCGAGAGCGTTGGCGCCGTCGAGGACATCGAGATGAGTGACGGATCGTCCGACGAGCTTCTCCGCGCCGGGACCGTGCGCTTCGACGTGGGCGGCGAGCGCCTTGCCCTCATCGCCTTCGCGCAGGGCGACGGACTCTTCATTCCTTTCCGCGATGCGACGAGCGGGAAAGAGACCTACGGCGCGGGCCGCTACGTCGAGGCGGAGCCGCTGGGCGACGGACGTTTCGAGCTCGACTTCAATCGCGCGTACAACCCGTACTGCGCGTACAACGACGCGTGGCGCTGCCCGCTGCCGCCGCGCGAGAACTGGCTCTCTGTGCCGATCCGCGCGGGCGAGCTCTCGTTCCACTAGGGAGTCGGCGCGGCGTCTAGAGTTCGCGCGATGGGCGAGACGGTGACGCTGAGCGCGGACTCGCGCGGGATTTCACGCATCACGATCGCTCGACCGGACCGAAAGAACGCGTTCGATGCCGCGCTCATCGCCGAGCTGACCGCCGCGGTGAGTCGTGTCGACCGCTCGGCGCGCGCCGTTGTACTGCAAAGCGAGGGCGACACGTTCTGCGCGGGCGCGGACATCGAATGGATGCGCGGCATGGCCGATTATTCGCTCGACGAGAACATCGCGGACTCGACGGCGCTGGCGCGGATGTTCCGCGCGCTCTACGACCTCGAGATGCCCCTCGTAGCGCGGGTGCAGGGCGCGGCGATCGGTGGCGGCGCGGGCCTCGTAGCGGTCGCGGACATCGCCGTGGCCTCGACCGAAGCCAGCTTCGCATTCACCGAGACGCGCCTGGGAATCCTGCCCGCGGTGGTTTCCCCGTACGTCGTGCGGAAAATCGGACCGGCGCGCGCGACCGCGCTCTTCGTCACCGGATCGCGCATCGACGCGAAGCGCGCGCACGAGATCGGACTCGTCGAACGGCTCGTCGAGCCGTCGGACCTGGACGCCGCGGTCGGCAGGGTCGTCGATGCGATCCTCTCGGGCGGACCGAAGGCCGTGAACGCGGCGAAGCGCCTCGTCCGGGAGGTCGAGGGACGCCGCATCGACGAAGTCACCGACCTCACGGTCAAACGGATCGCCGAGATCCGCGTGAGCCACGAAGGACAGGAGGGCCTCCGCGCGTTCCTGGAGCGGCGGGACCCGCGCTGGTGACGACGCTCCTCGTCGCGAACCGCGGCGAGATCGCGCGACGCATCTTCCGCACGGCAAAGCGCCTGGGCATGCGAACCGTCGCCGTGTACTCGGACGCGGACGCCGCTCTCCCCTTTGTCCGCGAAGCGGATGTCGCCATTCGTATCGGGCCGGCTCCCGCGGCGGAGTCGTACCTCGCGATCGGACGCGTGATCGCGGCCGCGCGCGAGGCGAAGTCCGACCTCGTCCATCCGGGATACGGGTTCCTCGCGGAGCGTCCCGAGCTCGCGAGCGCCGTCGACGCGGCTGGCATGCGCTTCGTCGGACCGCCGCCGAAAGTGCTCCAGAGTCTCGGGGACAAGGGCGAGGCCAAGGCGATCGCCGAGCGTGCGAAGGTGCCCGTCCTGCCCGGCTATCGCGGCGAGGTTCAGACCGACGTCGCGTTCATCGGCGCGGCAAGGTCCCTCGGCTACCCCGTGATGATCAAGCCCGTCGCCGGCGGCGGCGGGATCGGCATGCAGATGGTCCGATTGGAGCGAGACCTTCGCGACGCTCTCGCGCGCGCGCGCCGCCTCGCGAGTTCCAGTTTTGGCGACGAGCGACTGCTGCTTGAGCGCCTTGTGGAGCGGCCTCGTCATATCGAGGTGCAGGTGCTGGCCGACGACCACGGGACGGTCATGACCGTCGGCGACCGCGACTGCTCGGTGCAGCGGCGTCACCAGAAGATCGTTGAAGAGGCTCCGAACTGGAGGCCCGACGACAAGGGACGCGAACGAATGGCCGCCTCGGCCATCGCGATCGCTCGGGAAGCCGGCTACCGGAATGCCGGCACCGTCGAATTCGTTCTGGACGATCGCGGCAAGTTCTATTTCCTCGAGGTGAATGCCCGCCTCCAGGTGGAGCACCCCGTCACCGAGATGGTCTACGGCGTGGATCTCGTCGAGCAGCAGCTGCGCATCGCGCTCGGCGAGCGACTCGAAATCCTGCCGAAGCAGCATGGCCGGCAGCACGCGGTCGAAGCCCGCATCTACGCCGAGGATCCCGCGGCCGGGTTCCTGCCTTTCACCGGCCGGCTCGTGCACGTGCGCTGGCCCGAACGTAGCGGCGTCCGCGTCGACGCTGGGTACGAAGAAGGCGACGTGGTGACGCGGCACTACGACCCGCTGCTCGCGAAGGTCATCGCTTTCGGCGGCGACCGCCGCATCGCTCTCGGCATGCTCGCGAACGCGCTCGACGAAACCGAGGTGCTCGGCGTCCGCACGAACACCGGCTTCCTTCGCAAGCTCATCACGCGCCTCGGCGAACAGGACGTTCGCGTCGACACGGACCTCGTCGAGCGCGAGCTCGGAAGGCTCGTTCCGGAGTCGACTCCGGCGCCCGACGAGGCCTACGCCGTCGCCGCGGCGGCGGTCGCCACGGGCGCCCGTCAGCCGCAGGACCCGTGGTCCTCAACAGGCGCGTGGCGAATCGGTGAAGGCAGCGCGACGACGATCGCCTTTCGCGAAGGAGAACGCGAGCGCGCCGTGCGACTTGTCGGAACCGGTCCGTACACGTATGCGGGCCACCGGGTCACCGCCGTGGATGAGGCGCACCGCTGGACGCTCGACGGCGCCCCGGCGGCCGCCGCGGCGAGCGACGGTGTGGTGTGGACGAGCGTTCGCGGAGATGTGTGGGAGCTCCAGACAGGCCCACGCGAGCGCGAGGTCGAGCGGACCGCGGGTGCCGAGGTCGCGGCGCCGATGCCCGGCATGGTGATCGCCGCGCACGCTGTGGCAGATCGGCGAGTACGTCGCGGCGACCTCTTGTTCGTGGTCGAGGCGATGAAGAT
>JBOGTG010000052.1:0-12916 GCA_050692175.1 Candidatus Limnocylindria bacterium
CCGGGGGCCGGGGGGCGGAGCCCCCCGACCGCTAGCGGCGTTCGGCTCGCTTCTTCTTGCCGCCGAGGAGCGCGCGGTCCTCTTCATCCAGGTCCTCCTCGTCCGCCTGTGCGGATTCGGCTTCGACTTCGGCCACCAGATCGTGGCGAATCTCCGACTCCTCCTCCGCGCGCACCGGCTCGACCACGGCCACCGGCTCCGGCTCGGGCTCCGGCTCGACCTCGGCCCGCACCTCGGACTCGCTCCGGATGTCGATCCGCCAGCCTGTGAGCTTTGCGGCGAGGCGTGCGTTTTGGCCTTCCTTGCCGATGGCGAGCGAGAGCTGCCGGTCGGGAACGATCACGTACGCGGTCTTCTCCTCCGGCACGATGTCCACGCGGACGACGTGCGCGGGCTCGAGGGCGTTGGCGACGTAGCGCTCGGGGCTTTCGGCCCACTCGATGATGTCGATCTTCTCGCCGCCAAGCTCGTTCACGATCGCCTGCACCCGTAGTCCGCGCTGCCCAATGCAGGCGCCTCGAGCGTCGAGGCCAGGCTGCCGGGCGCGGACGGCGATCTTGGTGCGCGACCCCGGCTCGCGGGCGATGCCGACGATCTCCACCTGGCCGTGGAAGATCTCGGGCACCTCCAGCTCGAAGAGACGCTTCACCAGAGCCTTGTGCGCGCGGCTGACGATGATCTGCGGTCCGCGGAGCGTCCGACGCACCTCGAGCACCACGACCTTGCGCGCCTGCCCCGCGAAGTAACGCTCGTGCGGGGCTTGCTCGGAGCGCGGCAGGATCGCCGTCGCACCGCGGTCGAGCTCCATGATCGCGGAGCCCGCGTCGAAGTGGCTGATCTTGGCGTTGATGATGTCGCCCTCGCGGTCGGCGTATTCGGCGAAGACCTGCTCGCGCTCGGCCTCTCGAAGGGACTGCTGGATGACCTGCTTCGCGGTCTGCGCACCGATGCGCCCGAGCGCGGCCGCGGACTCCTCGAACGGGATCACATCACCGAGCTGAGCATCGGGCTTGATCTTCTTGGCGGTGTCGAGCTGGACCTGGACCTTCGGATCCTCGACCTTCTCGACGACCGTCTTCAGCAGGTAGACCTTGAACGCGCCGGTCTGCACGTCGACCTTGACGTCGATGTGCTCCTCATCGCCGTAGGCGCGCTTGATGGCGCGCGCGATGATGTCGCTGACGACCTCTTTGGGGAGCCCCTTCTCGGCTGAGAGTTGCGCGAGGCCGGTCACGAGCTCTCGGTTCATGCGGCAACTCCCCTTCTCAATCTTCGGCTTCGCCGAGAGACACGCTCAGGGCTGGTGGTTCTCGCTCGCCCCGGCTAAGCCGTGTCTCGCTCGTCTCCGCCTTATTCAATTCGCATCAGGCGACAAAAAAAGTGGGGTCGACCCACTTTCAGTGCCCGACTCGGCGTCCGACGAGGCCGGGCGCCAAGGCATAACTATATATCAAATGGTGGGAACCGCCTCTAACGCCGGGAGCGGGCTGGCCGCCGCGCCGCTCCTACGTGAGGTTATTTCCGATCATCGAGAAGTAGTTGGTCAGCTGATCGCGGAAAAAGACCATCGCGACGATGACTGCGATCGCGATGACCGCGATGATGAGTGCGTATTCGACTAGTCCCTGCCCCTCTTCGTTCCTGAGAAACTCGACCATGCACGCTCCTTCCACGGCGCGGCGGCCGCCCGCAATGGTCGCAAATAGCACGCTCGCCTGCTAGGCCTCGGTACTTTCCGTCACCTCCCTGCGACCACCGTCCGCCCGGTGATACGAAGGGCCGCCGCAAGCCGTTCTTCCGTCGTGGCGCTTCCTTTTGGGGGTGCGTCGCGGAGGGCCGTGGCCGCTTCCGACGTTGTGTAGCCAAGTGCGACAAGCGCGGCGTGCGCGTCGTCCTCGGCCGTCAGCGACGCTGCCTTGACGGGCAGCCCTGCGACGCGACCGATCTCGCCTTTTAGGTCGACGATCAGCCGCTCCGCAGTCTTCTTTCCGACGCCGGGGGCCCGCGCGAGCAAGGCCGTGTCGCCTGATGCGATCGCTCCTGCGATCTCCGTGGGGCGCGCGACCGAAAGGATGGCGAGGCCGGCCTTCGGTCCGACGCCCGAGACGCTGATGAGCATCTCGAAGAGCGCGAGCTCCTCGCGCGTTTCGAACCCGTAGAGCGACTCGTCATCCTCACGCACGACCTGGTGCGTATGCAGCAGGACGTTGTCGCGCGAGGGATGGCGCGGGACGAACACCTTGTAGCCGACACCCGCGACCTCGACCACGACGTGATCCGCGCCGCGCGCGATGACCTCGCCGCGCAGTGCCGCGATCACGTAATCGCGGCCGCGACCGCCGCGGCGAAGTGCGACCGTTGCGCGTGGGTGAGCGCGATCGCGACCGCGTCGGCGACGTTGTCCTGGGTGATCGGGGCGTCCAGCGCGACGAGGAGAGGAAGCATCCTCTGGACGGCGCGCTTGTCGCCGCGGCCGTTCCCGGTCACCGAGATCTTCACCTCCTGCGGTGTGTACTCGAAGATTTCGAGGCCGGCCCGCGCGCCGCAGAGGAGCGCCACGCCACGGGCTTCCGACACCCGCATCGCCGTCTGCACGTTCTTGTTGAAATAGAGGCGCTCCACCGCGAGCGCGAATGGCCGGTGGCGGCGGATCAGCTCGTCGAGCCCTTGGGAGATGGCGAGCAGTCGTTCCGCCGCGGTCGTGCTTGCGCGCACGTCGACGATCCCGCACTCGAGGAGGAGCGCACGTTCCGGTGCCGCGACGAGGAACGCATATCCCATTCCGGTCGTTCCGGGATCGATCCCGAGGATCACCCGACTAGGCGTGCTGCAGGACCTCTTCGGGAACGTCGAAGTTCGCGTGCACCTTGATCACGTCATCGAGGTCTTCGAGGGTCTCGACAAGCCCGAGAAGCTTTCGGGCGGCGTCGCCTTCCACACGGACGGTCGTGGTCGGACGCATCGAGAGCTCCGCCGCGCCGGTCTTGATGCCAGCCGACTCGAGCGCCTTCCTCACTCGCTCGAACGAGGTCGGAGTCGTGTAGACGGTCGCGAGGCCCGGCTCGACCTCGACGTCCTCCGCGCCAGCGTCGATGGCGGCGAGCTGGATCGCGTCGGTGTCCTTTCCCTTGGTGTCGATCTCGATGACGCCCTTCTGTTCGAAGAGCCACTGCACGGAGCCGGATTCGCCGAGCTTACCGCCGCCACGCGTGAATGCCGCGCGGATCTCGGAGACGGTGCGGTTCCGGTTATCCGTCGCGGCCTCGATCATCACCGAGACGCCGCCGGGTGCGTAGCCCTCGTACACGATGCTCTCGAGGGCGGCGCCCTCGCCTCCACCGGTGGCCCGGTCGATCGCCCGCTGGATGTTGTCGCGGGGCATATTGACGGAACGAGCGCGATCTATGGCCAGCCGGAGCCGGAAGTTAGCGTCCGGATCGCCGCCGCCTTCCTTCGCGGCGAGCATGATCTCCTTGGTCATTTTGGTGAAAATGACGCCGCGTTTGACGTCAGCGGCGCCTTTTTGGCGCTTGATCTGACTCCACTTTGAGTGCCCCGACATCGCGCGAGATACTACCAACGCATCACGCGCTGGGGAGAGTCTTGATGGCATCACCGGAGCCCACGAAGATCAGAAACGTGGCCGTCGTCGGCCACGGAGGATCGGGTAAGACGAGTCTCGTCGAGTCCCTCCTCCACTCGGTCGGGGCGACGACTCGCCTCGGCAAGGTCGATGACGGAACGAGCATCCTGGACACCGATCCCGAAGAGCAAAAGCGGCATATCACCATCAACATGGCCCTCGCCTCGTTCACGCACGAGGGCACGAAGATCAATCTCATCGACACCCCCGGCTACGCCGACTTCGCCGGCGACCAGCACGCCGCGCTCCGGGTCTCCGATGCCGCAATCGTGTTCGTTGACGCGTCGGCGGGCGTGCAGGTGGGCACCCAGACGGTCTGGTCGGAGCTCGAGAAGGCCGACATCCCGCGGATCGTCGTCGTCGGTCGCCTCGATCGCGAGAACGCCGACTTCGACCGGGTGCTCGAGCAGCTCCGAGAGTCCTACGGCATCCGCGTCGTGCCGCTCCACGTGCCCGTCGGAGAGCACCAGGAGCTCAAAGCCACCATCGACCTCCTCCACGGCCAAGTGCTCCGAGGACCGAAGGAACCTGTCGCGGACCTCCCGAAAGAAGAGGCCGATCGCGTCGGCGGCTACCGGCAGCAGCTCGTCGAGGCGATCGTCGAGACCGACGAAGACCTCCTCACGCGTTACCTCGACGGAAAGGATCTCACCTACGACGAGCTCCGCGACGCGCTGCACAAGGCGGTGCGCGAGGGGCGGGTCGTGCCCGTCGTGGCGTCGTCGGCGCACAAGCACGTCGGATTCGCCGCGATCCTGAACACCGTGCGCGAGATGCTCCCCTCGCCCGCCGAGACCGGTTCGCTCATCGGCAAGTCCCCATCCGGCGACGAGATCGCGCGGAAGCCCGACCCGTCCGACAAGCTCTCGGCGTTCGTGTTCAAGACTCTTGCCGATCCCTTCGTCGGGAAGCTGAGCTACGTCCGCGTGTATTCCGGAACGCTTCACCACAACGCGCAGATCTTCGACGCGACGAAGAAGGAGACCGAGCGCGTCGGCCAGATCTTCTTTCTCCGTGGTAAGGAGCAGGAGACGACCGACGCGGTCGGCGCGGGCGACATCTGCGCCGTTCCGAAGCTCACGGCGACGACGACGAACGCGACGCTCTGCGACAAGGACGCCGTGATCCTCTACGAGCCGATCGACTTCCCGCCGCCGTCGTTCTCCGTGGCCATCGAGCCGTCGAGCAAAGCCGATCTCGACAAGCTCGCCACGGCTCTCCACAAGCTCACCGACGAGGATCCGACCCTGCACGTCCGCCGCGAGGATGCGACGCACGAAACGATCCTCTCGGCGATTGGCGAGTCGGCGATCGAGGTCGCGGTGCATCACCTGAAGAACAAGTTCGGCGTGCAGGTCGACATGCGCACACCGCGCGTGCCGTACCGCGAGTCGATACGCGGGAAAGCGCAGGCGCAGGGCCGCTACAAGCGGCAGACCGGCGGTCACGGGCAGTTCGGTGACGTGTTCCTCGAGATCGAGCCACAGCCCGCGGGGTCAGGGGTCGTCTACGCCACGCGGATCGTTGGCGGCTCGGTCCCGCGCAACTTCTGGCCGGCCGTCGAGAAGGGCGTCCGCGAGACCGCGGTGCGTGGCGTCATCGCGGGCTACCCGCTCTCGGACTTCAAGGCGACGCTATTCGACGGGAGCTTCCACGCGGTGGACTCGAGCGAGATGAGCTTCAAGATCGCGGGGTCGCTCGCGCTCCAGAACTGCGTGAAGGAAGCGCAGCCCTTCCTGCTCGAGCCGATCATGGACCTCGAAGTCCTCGTTCCCGAGGAGCAGATGGGCGATGTCCTGGCCGATCTCAACTCGCGGCGCGGGCGCGTCCTTGGGATGGAGGCGACCGGCGCAGGGCTGCAGCGGATCAAGGCGCACGTGCCGATGGCCGAGACCTTCCGGTACGCGACCGACCTGCGGTCGATGACCGGTGGGCGGGGAACGTTCAGCGCGGAGCTCCTCGGCTACGAGGAGTGCCCGTCACACATCGCGCAGAAGGTGATCGCGGCGCACGAGGAGCAGGTCGAAGAGAGCCCCGCGGCGGCGCGCTAGAGCTTCTCGGGGCGGATCTTGCGACCCGCCCCGAGGTTCGCTGCTAGTCGCCGAGAGTGCCGGCCGCGCCCTGCGGGTTGCAGAGCGTGCTGTTGTTGAAGGCGTTGCGGTCGCCGCTCGCTCCCCCGCGGAAGTCGTGGATCCCGGCGTCGCCCTTGTCGCCGAACGCCCCGAACGCTCCGTGTCCGGCGCAGATGGTGTTCCCCATTAGGTTGCACCGTCACTGAAACGGCGAGTTAGCGCTGGCCTCGACCGATGCCGTTCGCCCAACAGATCGCAACAAGCGCGAGCCCGCCGATCACGCCCGCCGGCACGTGGTACCAGGCCGCGTAGAAAGCGAGCGCCACACCGAAGAGCCGAACCGCCTGCACCCAAGGCGGCATGAAGCGGCGCAGGTACGCCCCCATGGCGCACGCCCGGTACCGCTCGAGATTGCCCTCCTGCACCAGGACCGCCGAGACGAGTACCGGCGGAAGGAGCGCGATGATCAGGCCCGGCGCGAGCTCCTGACGCCAGAAGAGGTCGATCCCGATGAGCGCGGTCGACACGTCCGCGAACAGCTTGGCCGGATGGATCTGGTGATAGAGGACGCGCTCGCCAAGGGTCAGGGAGTGTTCGCCACCAGCCGTCCCGCGAAGAACGACAGCACCCATTCGACGAGCAAAGTACCCCGATTGCGCACGCCAAGGAGCTGCATGAGGTAGTTCACACGCCACACCGCCCAGGCCGGCAGGCCGCTCATCACGAACCCGCCGAGCTTGGCGAACTCGGCGCCGGCCTCCGTGCGGCCGAGCGCGACGAGATCGCCCTTCCGCTTGTAGACGAAAGGCTCGGTGGGCTCGCCGCGGACGAGCGCGGCCAGGTTCCGTGCGGCCGTGGGCGCCTCGAGCACGGCGACCTGCGCGAGCTGCGGGAGGCCCTTTCCGCTGTGCTCGAAGTAGGCCGCATCGCCCAGGACCATGACGTCCTCGCGGCCGTCGGCGCAGAACCGGTCGTCCACGACGATGCGGCCATCGCTCGATTTCGGCAGATCGATCGAGGCGACCAGCGGATTCACTTTCACACCGCCCGACCAGACGATCGTCCGGGCCCGGAGCCGCGCACCGTCCTTGGTGTGGACGATTCCCGGGCTGATCTCGGACACGAGCGTGTTCAACAGGACGCGAATGCGCTGCTGCTCGAGTCGCTTCATCGCGATCGCGGATAGCTTCGGGTTCATCCCGGACAGAACGCGGTCCGCGCCCTCAATGAGGTGGATGGCAACGTCGGAATAGAAGTCGATCGATGGGTAAATCTTGCGGAGCGTGTGGTCCATGAGATCCCGCAATGAGCTCGCGAGCTCCACACCTACGGGCCCTGCGCCCACGATGATGAAAGTCAGAGCCTCGCGTCGCCGTGCGATCTCCGTATCGATCGCCGCGCTCTCGAAGATGTCGAGGACATGGCGCTTGAGGGTCTCGGCGTCCGAGAGCCATTTCACCTGGAGCGCGTTCTCGCGGACGCCGGGGATGCCGTAGTCGTTCGTCACCGAGCCGAGCGCGATCACGAGGTGGTCGTACTCGAGTTCGCCGTCGGCCGTGCCCACCCGGCGATGCTCGAGATCGACCCCCGTCACCTCGCTCTGCAGGAATTGGAAGCCGGCTGGCGCCGTCGCATCGCGGAGCGGATAGGCCACGGCGTGCGGCGGCAGCTCGCCGGTGCACACCTGATAGAGGAGCGGCGTGAAGAGGTGATAGTTCTGCCGGTCGACGAGCGTGACCGCCGCTTCGTCCCGCTTCAGGCGCCGCTCGAGCCGGCGGACGATGTGGAGTCCGGCGAACCCGCCGCCGAGCACCACGACCCGCTTCGCGGAGCTCAATTCGTCTTCAGAGCGGCCGCCTCGACGCGCTCGAGCTCGGCGAGATAGGCGCGCGTCAAGGGGTCCTCGGCGTTGATCGCGCTCGCGATGCGCAGCCGCTCGCGTGCCGCGCCGAGATCGCCGGCGCGGAGGTGGGCGAAGCCGGCATCCGCGATGTACGCCGCCTCTCCCGGACGGAGTGCCGCTGCTCGATCGAGCAAGGCAAGCGCGTCCGCCCTCGAGCCCGATGCGAGCAGCGCGACGCCGAGCTCGTGCATCACGTCGGGCTGGTCGGGCGCGAGGTCCAGCGCACGGCGGAAGGCGCTCGCGGCTGCGACGAACTCTTCCCTCCGTCGGGCGACGAGGCCCAGGCCGAAGTGCGCCTCCCAGATGTCGGAATCGAACGCGAGGACAACCTCGAAGGCCGCGCGCACTTCATCGAGACGCGTGGCGTCCGTCGCCAGGGCCGCACGCCCGGCGGCTTCGAGCTCCGCCTCGAGGTCGGGCCGCTCGAGGCCGAGTCGGAGGCGGTGCGCCTGCGCATGAGCGTCGCGATCGGCGCCGGCGGTCGAAAGGATCTGCTCGAGCTCACGCGAGGCCTCTTCGGGGAGGCCCGCGGCGATGAGGATCCGGGCGAGATGGGCGCGCGCGGTGGGCCGGCCGTTCGCGGCCGCTCGTTCGAGGTACGCGCGAGCCGTGGCCTGGTCGGCCTTCTGGAGCGCGAGCACGCCAAGGAGCTCCTGCGCGCGGCCGAACTCGTCGCTGCCCGCGGCGATCCGCCGCAGGTGGGACGCGGCCTGTCCCGGCGCCTGCTCGGCGAGGTACAGCTCGGCGAGCACGAGAACATCGGCGTCGCGCAGCGGGCGCAGAGCGTGCGCGTGCTCGAGAGCGACGATCGCAAGGTTCGTTTCGCCGATCCCACGGAGCAGCTCCGCGCGCATGTAGTACGCGCGCCAGGATCGCGGCTTCGCCTCGATGACGTCCTCGAGCGCTCGCGTGGCTCGCTCCTCGTCGCCGCGCTCGACGGATTCCGCGGCGAGCACGAGGAGCCGGTCCTCGGCGCGCAGCGACTCAGGATCCAGCTGAACGGCAGCGACGTACTCGTCGAACGCGCGGGCGCGAGCCTCAGCGGCGGCATTCGGATCTCCAGCCCGCAGGAGCGTGGCGTCCGTCTCGTCCTCGAGGCCCGCGAGAAGCGCCTGGTACGCGGGCTCGTTAGCAGTCTCGGGATCGAGCCCCGGGGCCGGCACCCGGAGCACATCGGCGAGCCACGCCGCGAGCGCCGGCTCCGCTCGATGGAGCTCGTCCGGCGCGACGGCGAAGTCGCGCTCGGCGGCCACCGTGCGGCTCTTGACGTCCACGAGCTTTGCGGCGAACGCACGCCCGTTCTCGTCCTCGCGATACAGCCCGGTGACCGCGTGGGTGGTGCCCAGCGACTCCCCGTACCGCGCGGCGAGATCGGCATCGGGCGTCGATCCGAACACGAGATAGCCGGCGTCGCTCCTCGTCTCGGGCATGGCGACGAGGAAGACAGGCCGGAGCTCGATGTTGGGGTTGTCCGCGAACCTCTCGACGAGTCGGCGCGCGACCTGACGGCCGATCCCCCCGGCCTTGGCGTCTCGTCCTTTCGCGCCAAACGGGATCACCGCGACGATCGGACGCGAGGTCGTCACCGGAAACGGACGCGCACGGCCTGGCGCTTGCCGATCTGGACCAAGGGCTGGCCCTTCACCGGGATCCTGGTCCCCTCGGTTGCGAGCGTGCCGTCGACCCGCACGCCACCCTGGTCGATCAGGCGCCGCGCCTCGGCCTTGCTCTTGGCGAACGCCGAGACCACCAACTCGACGATCCCGACTTCCTTCTGCCCGTTCACCTTCACGTCCACCGTGGGCGCGCCGGCGGGCGCGGCTCCTTCTTTGTGGACGCGGTCGAACTCGTGCTCTGCCTCCTCCGCCGCGGCCGGCGAGCGAAGCTCGGCCGTGATCGTGCGCGCGAGCTTGCGCTTGGCCTCGCGCGGGTGCAGCTCCTTGCGCGCGAGCGCGTCGAGCGTCGAACGAACCTCCTCCATCGGGAGCTCGGTGGCCCACTCGTAGTAGTGGGGCATGAGCTTGTCGTCGATCGCCATCACTTTTCCGTACACCTCGCTCGGCGGGTCGACGAGCCAGATGCTCTGCGCGGGCTTGGACTTGCTCATCTTCTCGCCGTCGAGCCCCTCGAGGAGCTCGACGATGAAGACCGACTGGGGACGTTGGCCGACCATCTCCTGAAGCTCTCTGCCGGTCAGGATGTTGAAGAGCTGGTCGGTTCCTCCGAACTCCACATCGGCCTCGATGGCGACCGAGTCGTACGCCTGGAGCAAGGGGTAGATGAGGTCCTTGATCGGGATCGCCGTCTTCTTGTCGAGCCGCTTGCGGAACTCCTCGCGCGCCAGGATCTGCTGTGCTGTGAACCGCGAGGTGAGCTGGATGACGTCCCGAAGGCCGAACTTGCCGTACCACTCGTCCTGCAAGACGACGCGCGTGTTCTCGCGCGGGACGATGAGATGGAACTGGTCCAAGTAGGTCTGCGCGTTCTGCATGACTTCCTCGCGCGATTTGAGCGGCCGGCTCTGATCGAGATCGCTCGGGTCCCCGATCTGCGTCGTCCAATCGCCGACGATGAGGACGATCTCGTGCCCCCACTGCGACAGCTTTCTTAACTTGCGCAACGGGACCGCGTGACCGAGGTGCAAATTGGCATGCGTCGGATCGAACCCTTGCTTGATACGCAACTGACGCTGCCCTGATGCGAGCGCCGAGCGCAGATCGCCGAGGACGCTCACATCGCTCACGCCGCGCGTGAGGAATTCATCGAGGTCACGTTGTGAAGGACGTGTCGGCATCGTCAAAGGATACGTTCGGCGCCGGTTACCATGGACGTATCGCGCGCTCAAAGACCACACACGACCACGCGCTCCGGCGCGGGGCATATCGCTCGATGCGGCGCCGGGGCGGCGGAGCGTTCAGCGGGTTGCGCCTCGCTCTGCCGTCGGGCCTCCTTGCCCTGATCATCGCGACCGGGCTGCTGCTTGTCGTGGGCGCCGGTGCCGCGCTGGCCTTCTTCACCGAGGACCTTCCCTCCGCGCAGGACCTCGCGAAGGAGCCGCTGGCCCAGTCGACGAAGGTGTACGACCGCACCGGCGCGCAGCTCCTCTACCAGTTCTCGGAGGAGAACCGCGAGCTCGTGACCTACGCCGAGATCCCCCAGGTCCTCATCGACGCGACCGTCGCGGCCGAGGACAAATCGTTCTTCAGTAACCCCGGTGTCGACGTGCTCGGCATCTTCCGGGCGGTCTTCGCCGACGTCACCAATCGTTCCACCGGCCAGGGCGGCGCTTCGACTATCACCCAGCAGCTCGTGAAGCAGCGGATCGTCGGTAGCGAGGTCTCGATCAAGCGGAAGATCCGCGAGGCGATCCTCGCCATCGAGGTGACGAACACCTACTCCAAGCACCAGATCCTCGAGCTCTACTTCAATCAGATCTACTACGGGAACCAGGCATATGGAGTAAAGGCGGCGGCGCAGACGTACTTTGGGAAGTCGGATCTCGCAAAGCTCACCCTGGCCGAAGCGGCCCTGCTCGCCGGTCTGCCGCAGGCCCCCTCCGTCCTCGACCCGACGCAAGCGGAGAACGTCGACAGGGCTCAGGAGCGGCGTCTGTACGTCCTCAACCAGATGGTCGACACGACCGCGATCACGCAGGAGGCTGCCGACGCCGCGAACGCGGAGGCCATCAAGGTCGCCGGCCCGCCGGTCGCGACGATCAAGGCGCCGCACTTCGTCTTTCAGGTCCGGAACCAGCTAACACAAATACTTGGCGGCGACGAGGCCGCGGTTTCGCGGGGCGGCTTCCGGGTGACGACGACGCTCGACATGACGAAACAGGAGATCGGGGAGCGCCAGGTCCGCGAGAAGGTCGAGGAGCTCCACTCCCGCAACGTTTGGAACGCTGCCCTCGTGTCGATCGACCCGCGGACTGGCGAGGTCCTCACCTACGTCGGATCGGTTGACTACAACAATCGCGACGATCCGCGCGTGCAGGGCCAGTTCGACGTCGCCGGCATCGGCCTTCGCCAGCCGGGTTCGTCGTTCAAGATGTTCAATTACGTCACTGCGCTCAAGAAGGGCGCGACCGCCGCCACGGTCGTCGTGGACGCACGCACGGACTTCGGCGGCAGGGCCGACCCGACCCGCATGAGCCCGGCGGCCTGCAGCTACTGCCCAGAAAATGCCGACCTCCAGTACCACGGTCCCGTCACGATGCGGCAGGCGATCCGCGAGTCCCGGAACGTGCCCGCGGTGCGGTTCCTGGCCGAGTTCTCGGGTATCGAGAGCACCATCCAGACCGCACAGGAGATGGGCATCACGACGGAGATCGACCCGACGAAGATCGGGCTCTCCCTCACCCTGGGCGCGAGGGAAGTGCGTCTCGTCGACATGGCGAGCGCGTACGGCGTTCTCGCGAACATGGGTCTCCGCGTGACGCCGACCTACATCCTCAAGGTCGAAGACGCCCGCGGGAAGGTGGTCTGGGAACACAAGGACTACGAGCAGAAGCGGGTGCTCGATGCCGGGATCGCCTGGATCATGACCGACATCCTCAAGGACACGACCCAGCCGTCGCGTAGCTATGTCTTCGGCGTCTGGACCAACATCGGGCGTGCCGCGGCACTCAAGACCGGCACGACCGACAATCTGAAGGACGTGTACGCGATCGGATACGTGCCGACGATGGCGACCGGCGTGTGGATGGGCAATTCGAACGGCGATCCGATGAGCTCGCGGGACTTCTCGAGCGCCATGGGACCCGGGGTGCTTTGGCGCGACTACATGAAGGAAGTCCTCGCGGATACGCCGGCGTCGGACTGGCCGCGGCCGGCGAACGTCGTGAGCGGGACCGTGGTGAGCGCGCCGGGCACCTTCGGCGGATACGGTTCCGGCCTCGCGCCGTCAAACCTTTCGCCCTTCTCCTCGACCGAGTGGTTCATCAAGGGCACCGAGCCGGCGAAGATCGACGACTGGTTCGTCGCGGGCTGCGTGCAGCCCGACGGATCAGCGAAAGTCGCGATGAAGATCAACGACACGCGTGCGCCGGCCACGTTCCAGCGATACACGGACCAATGGGTCCGCGATGCGATCGCCGGCAAGCACACCTACAACCGGTACACGTGGAACCTCGTGAGCCCGGACCCGTGCCCGTCGCCCTCGCCGGTGCTGACGCCCGTGCCGACGCGCACGCCTGCCCCGACCCCTGTGCCCACGCGCACGCCGACTCCCACGCCTACGCCGACGCCCACCAAGAAGCCCTAGAGCGCGTGGCCGAAGGGGCCCAGAGGCAGGGTCTCA
>JBOGTG010000053.1:0-22139 GCA_050692175.1 Candidatus Limnocylindria bacterium
CCGTTGGCGGCGCTGAACACGAAGCGACGACAGAAACCACCACGCCGAAGCTCACCCGCCCGCGCAGCCGTACACCAAGCAGAAAAAAACCACCGCGAGCACCGGCCTCTCAACAACGCTCTCCGCCATCAAAAGCACCTGCCCGACGCACATTGGTTCACGTCCCTCGCGGGGTCAGCGCGGACGCAAGCTTTTCTCGAATTCGCTAGGAAACTCGTTCTGTGCCGAGGGCCAGAATCGAACTGGCGACACATGGTTCTTCAGACCATTGCTCTACCAACTGAGCTACCTCGGCGAGAGCCTGATTTTACTCGGGAAATCGGAGCGTCCCACCCGGCCGAAACAGAGCAATGGTCTAGACCACTATGTCTCGGGGCGAGAGGGGCCGGACACGAGCGATTGCGCAATGGTCCCCGCGCGCTAGCTCCTGAAGCAAGAGCACCTTCAGCATCGTCTCGAGCCGCCACGTCAGATCGACGAGCTCACCCGCGCTGGGAACACGCCTCGCAGCTCCGGGGTCCAGTGCGTGAAGTAGTTCCTAGCGGTCACACTTCGCCGAGGAAGCACGATCGGTCGCCGAAGATGGCAGCGCCAGCGTTGCCGACTCTCGCAACAAGCTCACCAAGACGACTCTCGAAACACGCGCTCCTTGCTGTATCGGAGCTTTGGCTTCAGCCAGCCCTGATGCTCGGAGGGCGTGACGCTCAGGGCGCCACAGCCTCGATGCCACCCCAGAACCACTGCGAGTTGACCTCACGCAGATAGAGATTCGCTCGCGTCGTGCGTCCTGCCTCGGTCCAGTCGGAGGACACGAAGAGGCGCAGACCACTGGGCCCCGCGCGGGGCGCGACCTGCACGGTCGGGTTAACGGTCACACGCAGGCCGGCTTGCAGGCGCATGCGCAGGTCCGCGATCAGTGGCTGCACCGCGCGACCGATCGGTCCGCTCGCAGTCGACCACGTCTCGATCCAGCACCGCGGTGTTGCCACCATTGCGAGCGCGACGAGATCGGCTCGCTCCAGCGCGGTCGCAAGCCGTTCGGCAGCATCGCGCGCGCCCTGCGGCACGCTGGCCGGAGGAGGCACAGGCGTCGGAAGGGGGACCGTCGCACTCACGCTGAAGCTCGAAGCGATGGCGTCGAGCAGCCCGTCGGGCAGCGGATCCTCCGGGCGGCTAGCAAGGATGAACACGCGCTGGCCCGCACTTACGACATACAGCACAACCTTTCCGTTAACGGCTGTGCGAGCCGCGTCGTACCCGCCAACGGTTCGCGCTTCATGCCGCTCGGCTCCTCCGAACGATCCATACTCACGCGCCCACTCGAGTGCAGGCCTCCCGTCTCCGTTCGTGATGCTGACAGCGATGGATCGGGTCGCCGCCGCGCCTCCGCCAGCCACGTGTCCTCGATCCTGCGCGCGCTCCTCGTCAACGGTCAGTGGAGTAAAGATGTCTGTCACGAAAGCGGGCTCCTGCGACTGCCACGAGGTGAGGCAGTCGGACAGTCGGTACCTTGCGGGCAGCTGTACGTGGTACCCCAGGGCGGGACTGGCGTAGGTGACGACGAGCGACGGGTGACTGGGCGTGGCAGCCTGGGGCCGCACCTGCGGTCCACAAGCCGCGAGCGCACCGACGAGCAGCACGGTTGCAGCAGCGGCTGCGCAACGCCTGCCCCCGAACAGAAGCCCGGGACGCTGCCGCATTCCGATTCCGGCGCCGAGCCCACCCGGACGCGCGTCGCGCATCCCGGTCGCGCAGGTCCGGTGTGCCGTCGTCGCTCTATTACTCGGGGCGTTCAATCGTCATGTGCAACATGCGGATCATCCAGGTCGAGTAGGCGAACTGGTTCTGGCTTTGGCAGCCCTGCCCGCAGATATAGTCACTCACCCACGTCCCGTTGGTCGACCGCTCCATGTGCGCGTGCGTGAGCGCCGAAGACGTCGTGACGATAGCGCGGCAGGCCGTCCCCGCGATCGCAAAGCGGGGAAGGCGGAGGTCGGGGACAAGACCGTCCTCGATGCGCTCGTGCCGAGCGTATCCGCGCTCGAAGCGAACATCGCGGTTGGAGGGCTCGCGGCGATGATCGCCGCGGCGCGCAAGGGAATCGACGACACGACCGCCAGCGTCTCGCGTCGGGGCCGCGCTGCGTGGCTCGGTGAACGCACGATCGGACATCCCGACCCTGGTGCGACGGCGTACCTCAGGTTTCTGGAAGCGTTCCAGCAGGCGTGGTCCGAGCCGAAATGAGTAATGGCCTATTTCGGTCGGACGCGTAGCGCGTGCGGGTCGGCGCGATTATTCGACGCGGGCGCTCCGGCCGGCGCGCAGGTCGCGATCGCCGGGTCGACGTTGTGGATCCGCGCGACGCCGACGAGCGTGCCGCTCCGGCCGCCGCGATGGACCGCGATGACGCCCACCCCAGGCGTAGCGCCGACGGCGTTGTTCACGCCCGCGGCGTTCGCGGTGAGTGGACACGGCCCGCGAAGCGAGGCGAAGACGTGATCGCCGCCGGGCGCTGAGGCGAGGAGGTCCGGCGCTGGATCCGCGCTGACCGCGCCGGCGACCGTGAAGCTCCCGGCGTGGGTGTCCGTCACGGTGTCGACCACTTCCACGGTGTTTGCGAAGCGGTCCGCGACCCAGGCGAAGCGGCCGACACGCGCCGCGCCGTGAGAGTCGTGGTCTCCGGCGTGGTGCGCGAAAACCGTCGTCGGCACCGGCTGGTTCGGAGCGTTGAAGCCCCGCTTTGGGTAGCCAGAGAGGTCGAAGGCGTAAAGATGCGCCTCGCGCGGTGTCCCCGGTGTGCCTCCGCCTGCGTTGATGTACATCGTCCGGGCCTTCTGGATACCGCCGCAGCCGTTCGGGTGCACAGTCGCCTTGTCGTACTCCGCGACGATGCGGATTGGCGTGTCGGTCACGTCGACGACGAAGAGCCCGCCGCCACGCAGCGTGACGAAGCCGAAGCGGCCGCTCGTGTCGAGGATCGGGCAGATCGGCGCGCTGTCAGGCCGAAGGACCGCGTCCTGGCAGAGGGCACCGTTCGGGGTCGTGCAGTTCGCCAGGTCGAGCGTGGCAGCCGCGTCGAGCGCGAACGTGTTGGTCGCATAGTCGGTGATGATCCGCTGAAGCAGTTTGCCGTTCTGATTCGCCACGATCACGGAGGTGCCGTCCGGCGACGGGAAGGCAGCATGCGCCTGCGCGCCGACGTCGACGCACGTGATCGGGGCTCTCGTCGCGGCATCCATGAACACCACGTGCCCGGTGGTCACATAGGCCAGGATGGCGTGAGAGAACGTCGGGCTGAAGAGGAGCATGTGGGCGCGGGTCGGGGCCGTGCCGGTCTGCGACTGGCAGAGCGGTGCCACTGCCGTTCCAAGGTCGATGACCTCCGGGGTCGCACCTGCGGGGCTGGCTGTCAGCGCGGCGCCGTCGTAGATGTAGAGCTTCCCGGCGGTGCCGGACTGATCGATAGCCCAGACCTCGTAGGCGCCCGAATCGGCGGACGCGGCACGTCCCCCACTCCCACTTCCAACGACGAGCGCCAGCACCAACGCCGCCCCAAATGTGGCGAACTTACTCACTTCGAGACCTCCCACCGCGGCGGGCGGAAGTCTATCGCGGTGTGCGCGAAGGGACTAGCGTGCGAGCGCGGGGGACGCCGCGCTCAGGGCGACGTCGCGGGATCGGGGTTCCGTCGGGGTGTAATGACAAGCCGTCCGACCATCCCAAGCGTCTCGTGTCCGGGCACGGTGCACACGATCCGAAGCTCGGTCGGGTTCGCCGGCGCGGTCCAGTCGCTGCTCATGCTTGCGCTGGGCAGAAGATGGATGTGCGCGAGCCCGAAGGCGCGCCCACGTTCGTCGGCCATGAGATCGTGCTCCAGCCGTCCGACGTTCCGAACCACCAGCCGGACCCGCTCGGCCGCCGCTACTTCGATCGTCGCCGGAAGGAACGCGTACTCGGTCATGCCGACGACGATCTCGCGCTCGGGCGGCGGCGCACACGCGAGAACGAGAGCGCAGCACATCAGAACACACAGTCGTCGCACCGGCGGCCATCGTAGAGTGATCGAGTGAACGCGAGGGGCGACCTCGCGGAGTACGCGCTGGCGGTCCGGAGCTTCAGCCGGAACGCCCGGCTGTTCATCGTCCACGTCATCGGGATGGACACCGTCCACGGCACCTCCCTCGTCCTCGTGAACCTCTACTTCCTCGCGGTCGGCCTCCCGATCGAGTTCATTGGCTTGCGGCTCCTGCTCAGCGGTATCGCCGGCGCGATCTTCTCGGTGCCGGCCGGACTCGTCTCCGACCGGATCGGACGGAAGTGGTCGTTCATCATCGGCGACGGTGCTGGAGCGGCTCTCTACCTGCTCACCATCTTCTCGGTCGACCAAGGCGTCTTGCTCGCGACCGGCGTGCTCAGCGCGATGTCTGGGACCCTGCACGGCGTGTCCGAGCCGGCGTTCATGGCGGAGAACAGCGAGCAGCGCGAGCGCGTTCACCTCTTCTCGGTGTCCGACGGTCTTCGCACGCTCTCCGCGATGGTCGGCAGCCTGCTCGGAGGCTTCGTGCCGCTGCTCGCCGCATCTCTTGCGGACAAGGTCACGCTCTATCGCGCCTCGATCTTCATCGGCATCGCCATCTGGGCGCTCTCGCTCATCCCCGCTCTGATGCTCCGCGGACGCGACCGCCCGATTGAGCGCGAACCCTCCGGCCTGCGGCACATCTTCGTAGGCATTCGGCATCCCGACCGCGTGCTGCGGCTCGTCGCGGTCGGGGCGATCGTTTCGCTGGGCTTCGGTTTCGTGGGTCCGCTCTTCAATGTCTTCTTCTACGAGGGACTGCACGCGCACACGCACGACATCGGCATGACGTTCGCTTCGGGTGAGCTCTTTCTCGCGCTCGCCGCGCTGGCAGCGCCGTTCTTGGTGGCGCGCATGACGAAAGTGCAGGCGATCGTAGGCACCCGGCTTCTCGCTGTGCCATTCATTCTCCTCATCGGACTGTCGCCGAGCCTCTCGACCGTGACTACGGTCCTCACGCTCGCCGGCGTCGCGTACGTCGTCCGTATCGTCCTCGCGAACTCCGCGGCCCCGATCGCGGAGGCGTTCGCGATGGAGATCCTCGACCCCGGCGAGCGGGGCACGATGGTCGGCCTCAGATCGACAGCGCAGCAGACCCTGAGCGGCCTGGGCGCGTTCGCCGGGTCGCGTCTGATGGCCGGCGGTGACTACGTCACGCCGTTCGTCGTGATGGCCACTCTCTACGCAGCGTCCGCAGTCCTGTTCTGGTTCTGGTTCCGACCCCTCGAGCGTGCCGCCCTGCCCGCCGCCTCGGTTGCCGCCGCAGCCGAGCCCGCTATCTAACTCGCGACCGGACGCCGACCTCGTTCAAGCTCAGCTGAGGCCAGGAAATCTTGGCTCTGCGCGCCCCTTCCGTGGGCAACGCTGGACTCGAACCAGCGACCTTCTCCTTGTAAGGGAGACGCTCTCACCAGCTGAGCTAGTTGCCCGGTCGCGCTCAAGTATGAGGCGCGCGTTTCTCCTAGGACGCTGTGAGCCAGGACACGTTGGGCAACGGAAAGAGTCGTACGTTCCGGCCGGCGACGACGAGCGCATCGGCGATCCCCTCGAGACGCCCGACCTGCATGGCGAAGTAGTCGAGGCGCTCGGCCTCGCGCTCTTCCTCGGGCCAGGTGGCGCCGCTGCGGCGCGCGATGAGGTGCCAGAGCTGGAAGTAATCGCGCGACAGGTCGTCTGCGCGCTCCGTGAGCTCAAGGTCGTACCGGCACTGCGCTAGACGGCTCATGGCGATCTCGAAGGTTCCGAGCCGGCCGAGCGCTGCGAGGAAGTCGGCCCGGAGGCGACGGATCTCCTCGCTCGCCGGATCGGCACGCGACCGCCGGTAGCTCCGGCCGCGGGCCTTCGCGTGGATCGTCAGCTCGCGATGCCGTTCGTCGAGCCGCTGCCGAAAGCGCTCGCTCCGCACTGCGGTGGTCGTCCAGACAACTGGTGCACGAGGGGGCATATCTCCGGCGATTATCCTGCGACGAGGATGCGCGACAAGACCTTTTTCTCCTACGTGTGATGTGAGAAAATGAATGAGTCCGGTCTCACACGAGACCTCCTCTCTGCCACTCGCACGATCGCCGTCTTCGGCTACTCGGCACGCCCCGATCGGCCGAGCAATTCGGTCTCACGAACCCTGCGTGCGTATGGCTACCGCGTGATTCCGGTCAATCCCGCGTTACGCGGCGAAATCGTCGAAGGCGAGCGCTCGTACGAGCGGCTGGTCGACATCCCAAAGGACGTGGATGTCGGGTTTGTCGACGTCTTTCGTCGCGGCGAGTACCTGGACGCGGTGGTCGATGACGCCATCGCCGCCGGCATCAAGGCCCTGTGGTTCCAGCTCGACCTCGGGAATGTGGCGGCCGCCGAGCGCGCGGAGGCAGCCGGCATGCGCGTGGTCTGGAATCGGTGCACCGCGATCGAGCTCGAGCGGTTGGAGCGCACGGGCTAGATGCGGCTGCGCGGCGTCAGCTCGATCTCCTTCGACGGATCCTCACCGGCCGCGACCCTGGCCCAGAAGGGGTCGAGCTCAACCCGGCTGTTGGCGGAACGGACGAGGCCGACGAGCGGAATGAAGTCCCGCAACCGGTAGGGCTTCGTGTTCACCTTCACCGTCGAGTCGCGTCCGCGAGCGACGAAGAAGGGCGCCGAAACGCCCGAGTGCGCGCCCGGATAGCGCTTCGCGTCGATGCGTTGGAGCCCACCGAGCGGGACTCGATCCGTACGCGTGCCGAAATTCGTCCGATAGACGAGCTCGCCGTCTTCCACCGTGAGCTTCGTGAAGTACGCGTAGTTGATGACTAGCGCCGCGTTCGCCGCAAGCAGGAGGAGACCGATGACAACCAGCGTCGAGTCGCCTCTACTCGCCCCGACGACGAGGATGCCGAGCCCCGCGAGCGGAAACAACGTGTACGACGGCCAGAGAAGCGCGAGATTCGGACGGACCGGGCTCACGCGTCGAGTTTAGAAGCGCGCTCGACCGGGCCGATCAGGAGTCGACGCTCGACCTCCTGCAACGCGGCGGTCACCCGTCCATCGTCGGGCGACTCCCGCTGGCGGTCCTGATAGAAGCCGCGGAGAAGCCGAAGCGATTCACGGATCGGGAGCCGCGCGTACGGGATGTTCGCGCCCTCGCAGGAGATCTGGAACTCGAGCTCGGCGGCGCGAAAGCATTCGCGGCAGACGAAGAAGGCGGCGGGGACCCCGTCCAGTAGCCGCCGCGAGGGGTGTGCGTCGGCGGTGATGTCTTCAGCGAGGCACCGCGGGCAGCGCGTGATGCGCACGTCGGGACGATAACGCGTTGCTTCGTCGTCAATTTGTGCTACGGGATCCGCACATTCTGACGACAGGTTTGGTGCGTTGCGCATCTTGTGGCGACAGGCCCTGACATGAGACGTTTCCCCGGTGGGAAAGGGTTGGGCGAAAGGACTGACCGCTGCGACGGATCCGCGAGTCGCGCGGATGGCGGAGAACCGCCGCGGCAAACCTCGCGGGCCCTACCGGGTGCGGCGAACACAAGCCTGGGAGTGGACGCCTCAGATCGCCTACGCCGTCGGGCTGATCGCCACTGATGGCAACCTGTCCCCGAGCGGAAGACATATCTCGGTTACGTCGGCCGAGCGCGGTGTCCTGGAGACGTTCCTCCGGTGCGTCGACCGGCGCGCCAAGGTCAGCAAGGTCAAGGGCGGCTACGGTACGGAGGGCCTTAGGGTCCAGATCGGCGACGTCGGCCTATACCGATGGCTCCAATCGATCGGTCTCACCCCGCGGAAATCGCTCACGCTCGGCGCAATCGCGGTACCCGACATTCTGTTAGCCCACCTTCTCCGAGGTCTGGTCGACGGCGACGGTTCGATCCTCGACGTCACCTACGACGGAACCGGAAAAGCGCGAGGTCGCAGATATCGCACCCTCGTGGTTCGCTTCACCTCCGCGAGTCTCGACCACATAGATTGGGTTCGCCAGAGGATTAGAGCCCTGTACGGTCTCGCCGGCGGCGTATGGTGCGAGGACGGCTTGTACCAGCTGACCTACGGCAAGCGCGCCTCCTTGCGGCTGCTTCCGCTTATGTACCCCGATATAGCGGTCCCGTGCATTGCACGCAAAAGGGAGGTCTGGCTGCGGTTTCTGCGTGAGGGCGGCCTTGTCACGAGCTAAAATGGGAAGACACCGCCCAGGTGATGAAATTTGGCAGACATGCAAGCTTGAGGGGCTTGTGGGGTATCCATTCCCCGTGCGGGTTCAAGTCCCGCCCTGGGCACCGTAAGCAAGCAAGTTACACGCGCACCCTCTGCCACCCTCCCGAGTTGAACCGCCACGCGAGCAATCCCGCGCGCACGAAATAGTCCGCCGCGATCCCGGCCCACACCCCGGCGAGTCCAAGTCCGAGCGGGAATGCAAGCAGGTACGCGAGCGGAAGTCGGATGACGAACCAGTTCACGATCGTCGCAATAAGCGGGAAGCGCGTGTCCCCCGCCCCGCGCAGCGCGCCGCCGAGCGTGAAGATCACGGCCTGGGCCGGTTGCGCGATGCCGACGATCGCCAGCGCGCCGATGCCGGCCTGGACGACACGCTCATCGTTCGTGAACACCCCGAGCAGCACCTGGGGCACGACCATGAAGACGATGCCCGCGGCCGTTGCCCAGAGCACGGCCATGCGGACCGCGACCCACCCGGAGCGCGTCGCACGCTGAGGGTCGCCCATCCCGAGCGCCTGGCCAACCAGCGCGCTCGCCGCGCCGGAGAACGCGATGCACGGAAGGAAGGACAAGCTCTCGACCTGGTTGACGATCTGATGCGCGGCGCCGGGCGCGGTCCCGAGGCGGAACGCGAATCCGGAGAGAGCAAGGATCCCGAAGGTGAACATCGCGCTCTCCGCGGCGGACGGGAGGCTGATCGCGAAGATCGACCGGACCGTCGCGCTGTTGAGCCGCCACGCGCCGCCCGCGAGCCTGAGGTCGGCGCGCCCCAGCCACAAGACCCAGACCACAAGCGTGCCGATGACCGCACTGTCGAGCACGACGGCATAGGCGGCACCGATGGGCCCCACGCGAAGCACGTCGATGAAGAGATATGCGAGCGGCACGGTGAGCACCGCCGAGAGCACCGCGATCCACATCGGCGTTCGGCTGTCGCCGGCCGCCCGTATCGCCGACACGCCGATGAACCAGACGGTCTGGAACGCGCTTCCCGCTCCGATCAGCGCCAGGATCGGGACTCCGGTCGCGACGACCTCCTCCGAGGCCCCGAGCAAACGCAGCAGCGGCGCCGCGAAGACGACGAACATCGACCCGACGACGAGCCCGGCGATGGCGCCCACGATCAGCGACTGGCGCGTGACGTCTGCCGCGAGCTGCGGTCGACCTTCGCCCATCCGGCGGCTGACATGCGCGATCGTCCCGATGGCGAGCGAACGCCATATCGGGAACAGGAGGAACGAGAACTGAAACGCGGCGCCCACTGCCGCGGTCGCGACCGCCCCAAGCTGTCCCACGAAGGCAAAGATCGCCGCCTGGCCGCTGAAGGCGATGACGTTCTCGATGATCCCGGGCCACGCGAGCTCGAGGGTCGCGCGCTGCGGGTGGAGCGCCGCGAGCTCCGCGGCGCGCCGGCTCGGTGCGGGTGCTGGCTCCTCGGCGGCCTCGGCCGTCGAGCTCAAGGAACGACGATCACGCCGGCATTGCCGGCAAAGACCTCGCCGATCTGGACGGGACGGACGCCTCTCGCGGCACAGGCTCGCTGCCACGCGTCAGCGTGCGCGGACGGCACCCCGACGAGGAGGCCGCCCGAGGTCTGCGGATCGAGGAGGAGCGTACGGAGGGCGTCGTCGACGCCTTCGAAACGCGCCTTCGCCCCGTCGTCGAAGTACGAGCGATTCCGCTCGAGGCCGCCGAAGCTGATCCCGGTCTCCGCGTGTCGACGCGCGCCGGGAAGGAGCGGCACGAGGCTCGCGCGAATTCGCACGCCGACCTTCGACTGCTCCGCCATTTCGTGAGCGTGGCCGGCGAGGCCGAAGCCCGTGACGTCAGTCGCGGCGTGCAGCTCGGCATCGACGGCGGCCTGAGCCGCGGGGCGGTTGAGCGCGACCATCGAGGCGACCGCGGAGGCGAGGTCGGCCGCATCGAGCTTGCCGTTCTTGTGGGCGGTCGTCAGGACCCCTGTGCCAATCGGTTTCGTCAGCCACACGGCATCGCCCGCGCGAAGCCGCGACTTGAGAAGCATCCGCTCCGGGTGCAGCCGACCGGTGACGGCGAGGCCGTATTTCGGCTCGCGATCGATGACCGTGTGGCCCCCGGCGATGACGGCGCCGGCCTCCGCGACCTTGTCGATCGCGCCCTGAAAGACCCGCTCCAGCTGGGCAAGCGGTGCGTCCTCGGGCCACGCCGCGATGTTGAGAGCGAACAGCACCTCGCCGCCCATTGCGTACACGTCCGACATCGCGTTCGCCGCGCCGATGGCGCCCGAGGCATACGCGTCGTCGACGATGGGCGGGAAGAAGTCGAGCGTCTCGACGATCGCCACGTCGCGCGCGACGAGATATACGGCGGCGTCGTCGGCCACATCCAGACCGACGAGCAGCTCGGCAGGAGTCTTTTGATCGCGCATCGGACGCAGCACCTGCGCCAGCGGGCCTGGGCCCAGCTTCGCCCCTCAGCCGGCGCAGGTGGAGAGCGTCGTCAGCCGGATCTCATCGCGTGTAAACACCAGGCCGATGGTACTCAGGGAAGCGGAAGCGGCGTTCGGATCGAGGTGTACCAGACCGTCGCGGCGAGGACGATCAGAAGCAGCGCCAGACCGAGATTCGTCGCGATGCGTCCGCGCCGGAGGATCACGAGAAACAGGAAAAGCACCGCACCCGCAACCAACGCCAGGTCGAGGACGAGCAGCAGTAACGCGGCGGTCATATGACGTTGTGCTCGCGCACGAGCTGACCGGTGCGAAAGCGAGACGCGCTGAGCGCGCTGATGTCGAGCGAAGTCCGGCCGTCCACGATGAGCTCGGCAATGAGCTCCCCCGTCGCCGGCGCGTGCATGATGCCGTGCCCGGAGAATCCTCCGGCGTTGATGAAGCCTTCGATGCCGTCCACCTTCCCGAGGATGGGGTGCTTGTCGGGCGTGTCCTCGTACAGCCCCGCCCAACCCGTCTTGATCGACGTGTGTTCGAGGATGGGAAAGCGCGCGAGCGCGCGCTCGACGACCGCAGGCATGAAGTCGGCGTTGACGCCGTCGTCGAACCCAGGCTTCTCATCCGGGTCGGCCATGCCCAACAGCACGCCTCCGGACTCGCGGTGCGCGTAGAGACCGGTCGCGAACTCGATCGTCAGCGGGAAATCCTCGTCGAGCCCGGGCACCGGCTCGGTCACGAAGATGTGCCGGCGGAGCGGCTGGATGGGTAGATCGACTCCCGCGAGCTTCGCAACCTGGGCCGCCCACGGCCCGGCCGCATTGACGACGGTTCGCGCTCCTATTTCTTCGTCGTTCGTGCGCACGGCGGCGACGTGGCCGTTGCTGCACGAGATCGCCGAGACGCTGGCGTCCTCCTGGAACGTCACACCAGCCTCCCGCGCGCGCGCGACGTAGCCGTTCAGCATGCTCGACGGATCCGCGTACCCGTCCTTGGCGCAGAAAGTGCCGAACCGCACGTCGTCGGTCCGCGCGTGTTTGAAGAGCGCCTTCGCCTCGGCGGCGCTCACGCGACGGGCAGGGACGCCGAGGCGGGACCACATTGCGAGCGAACGCTCGAAGGCAGTGACGTCGCGGTCCTCAGTGATGAGAAACATGTACCCGACCTGGTGGAAGTGCGGGTCGGCCCCGATCTCATCTTCGAATCGCTCGATGTGCGGAAGCGAACGCTGCGAGAGTTTCACGTTCATCTCGCTCGAGAACTGCAGACGGATGCCGCCCGCGTTCTTGCCCGTCGATCCGGAGCCGAGTCGATCGCGTTCGAGGACGAGGACGTCGCGCACACCTCTCTTTGTCAGGTGGTATGCGATGGAGGCGCCGATGATCCCGCCACCGACGATGACCACATCGGCTGTACGACGCATCGTGGGGATGGTATGCAGTCGCTGCGACGGTCGCTCGCCGCTAGAATTGGTTGGTCACGCGGAAGTGGCGGAACCGGCAGACGCGATAGGTTCAGGGCCTATTGCCCGCAAGGGCTTGGGGGTTCAAATCCCCCCTTCCGCACTGAGATTCCGGGCGACGTACTCATCCCAAATTCGCCACTTCCGTGCGAGGCGAGGTGCACCCGCGTCACGGTAGAACTCACGAAGTAGTTCGATCGCGCACGCTTTTCCGTACCTCAGGGTGTAGTAGTCATGTCGCCCGTCGCGCCTCGCGATGTGTAGATAGCCGTTTCCTTTGGAGATAGGACGAAGCCTGTCGCGGAGCCATTCGATATGCGTTTTGCTCGCTGAATTGAAAGAGACCCAAAGCCGCTCATAGCGGTAGTCGGGGTATTTCTGGCGCGTCGGCAGGTGCACGAAATTCTGGATGCTGCCATCGCCATCCATCAGCCCACGAGCGAGCGAGGCGACGTGCGCATCCGGGACGTCGATGGCTCCTAATGTCAAGCTCTTGCGCGGCGTGAGCCCAACCGAACGAAACCACTCGTACAACTTCGAGTCGTGAAACTCGGTGAGGTACACGACGCCGTCTGTTCGCGTACGCGCTTGTTTCACGCGATTCGTCCTGCCCAGAACAGATAGGTATGTCTCGACGAGTTGCCGGTCGCCCGACTTGAAGTTGATCTTCCGCCTTCCGCTGAACAGACAACCGTCCGTCGCGGTCAACCCGACGATGTACGCCATCTCGTCGGACCAGGTGAGCGGAAGCGTCGTTTGGCCTGCGATCGGCCAGCGGCACTCCTCGAACGGTTTTCGCCGCTGATAGACCTTCCCGCGGTGCGCCGCAGCAGCTCTCGCAACACGCGGGTCCGTGGCTGCGGTGAGGCCCTTTGCCCAGTCCTTTCCCACATGCACATCTACGCACAAGTCGAGCGTCGTGGTAGCCATGAAATCGCACCAAAGCTGTCGTCAAAAATGACGACAAGCCCCACACGGCTGTCGTCAATGTGTGCGACAGCGCATCACCGCTTGGGCTGCGTCCTCACATACCAGTCTTCGACGTTCCAAAAACGCTCGCGCGGATCCGTCAGCGGTGCGATGCGCAGTCCCTGCGTCTGCCGGCTCTGCGCGTAGAGGTAGTCGCTGAAATACAGGAACACGATCGGGACCTCTCTCGAGATCGCCTGGAACACCGGCTCGTAGAGGTCGCGGCGAGCGCGTTCGTCGAACGTCCGGCGCGCAGCCTCGAGATTCCGATCGATCGGCAGGGTCGAGAAGCCTGAGAAGTTGTGGCCGGGGTCGTTCACCTCGGTCGAGTGGAAGAACGTATACGGATCCGGGTCCCCGGACACGGCTATCTCGACAAGCAGCGCGTCAAAGGCCCGTTGGCGCGCCACGCCGTCGACGAGCTGACCGAAGGGCATGGTCCTAACGGTGACGCTCATCCCCACCGCGTTCAGACCGCGCTGGATCTCCGTCGCAGCCGCGGTGCGCGCCGGCTCGTCCGACGTCGAGATCGTGAACGCGAGCTTTTGCCCGCCCTTGTCGCGGATACCATCCCCGTCGTGGTCCTTCCAGTCGGCGCCGTCCAGTAAGGCGGTCGCGTCTTCGGTGGAATAAGGAAAGCGCGTGATCTCCTTCACGTAGGCCCACGAGCTGGACGGCACGAACTCGTCGGCCACCGTCCCGCGTCCGTCCGCGGCGAGCCGCAGGACCCGACCCCGGTCGATCGCAGTCGCGATCGCCTGCCGGACCGCCCGCTCGCGGAAGACGACCTTCTCGGGACGGACATTCAGGAACAGGGACACAAAGTTGTCCGTCGGCAGGCTGTAGAGGACGGCCTTCTTGAGGGAGCGGGCGCGCTCGGCATCCTCGCTGGAAAGGCCGCCGACCCCGTCTACCTCGCCTCGGGACAGCGCGAGCAGCGCCGCCGTCGCATCCGGATAGAAGCGAAGGATGACTTTGTCGAGGAACGGCCTGTCGCGCTCGGGTCGCGTGCGATAGAAGTCGTCGTTCCGCAGAAGCATGACCTGACGCGCGTCGACCTCGGCGACGCGGAAGGGTCCGGTGCCGACGGGATTGAAATTGAACGTCTGTCGCGAGAGCTCGGCGTACGGCACATCCCCGAGAATGTGCGACGGAAGCAGAGGGACCGTGGTGCTGGCGGCGAAAGGGCCGTACACATCGGGCAGCGTGAAGCGCACGGTGCGGAGCGCGATGCGCTCGACGCTGACCCCGCGGAACGCGTCGCTGTACGGGCCAACATACCCTCGGTCCTGAAGGAGCTTCACGGTGTAGACGACGTCGTCAGCTGTGACCGGTTGGCCGTCGTGCCACGTGGCGTCCTCGCGGATGTCGAATGTCCAGATCCGTCCATCGCTCTCAGTGCGGAACGTCGCGGCGAGGTCGGCGACGATCGCCCCCGTCTGGTCGGCTCGCGTCAGCCCGCTGAACGCGAGGCGCGCGACGTCCTCATCGACGTCGGTCGCGGCGATGACCGGGTTCAGGAATTGCGGAACCCCGGCGACTCCTTCGACGTACGTCCCGCCGTAGGCAGGCTCGCCGCCCGCTGCGTTCTGGTCCGCGGCGATCGCGGCGACGCTGGCAGCGACCATGAGCCCGATGAGGGCGACAACGATGAACTTGTCGCGCCCGGTCACCTAGCCGGTGGTCGCCTGCCGCGCGCCCCAGAGTGATATGGCGACGAAGACCAGGATGAGGACGACCGTCAACCGGAAGAGAGTTCGCTCGAGCCCTCGGCGGCTGCGATAGGCGGTCGACTCGCCACCGAAAGTGGACGAGAGCCCCGTGCCGCGGGCCTGCAGCAGGATCGAGGTCGCGACCGCGACGGCGATGACGATTTGACTTACCTGGAGGGCGTCCATGGATGAGCCCAGTGTAAGTGGTCAGCGCCGCACGTAGATCCAGAGTGGGCCCTCGTGCCGCTCCAGCCGGTAATGCTCAAGGACCGCCTGCACGAGGGTCGCGGTCCATCGCTGCCTCTCGAAGGCGGGAGCCGCGTCAAGATGCTCGAGGTCGGCTTCGCTCACGACAGCACGAAAACGAGCGTTCGCGATTTGCCTGAGGATCGGACCGGCATCGATCGTTCCGCGCTCGACGAGTCTCGACCAGAGAAATAGATCGTCGACCGTCGGCGCGGCACCTCGTGCGACGAGGAGTCCCGAATCCTCGACGAGAAGCGGATCGCCGCTCGCGACCTCGGCCGCGATGATCGCAGCGCGCGATGGGTCACCCCAGGCGCCCGTCAACGGCACGCGCCCCGGCACGACGCGAAGCGGATCGATGATCGCCGTCGCGAGCAGAAGCTGAGCGAGCGCCAGCGTCGGAAAGAGTGCACCGGCCCGGAGTCGTCGCGCGATGGCGGCGAGCGACAGCGCCGTCGCCACCGTGAGATCGAGCACGTAGTTGATGGTCGCTCCCTCGCGCCCACTGAGAACGACGATCGCAAGCGCACCTGCGAGATAGGCTGCGCGCGCTCCGCTGAACGCGCGGGTGAGCGGGGCGACCGCGAGCGGCACGCCGATGACGACGAGACCGATGATGGCAACGGGCACGGCTTGATCGAGCGACCACGACAGCGCGTTCCAGGTCACGACGTGCCGCCAGACATCGGGGACCGAGTCGAGATAGACGGTCACGGCCGCGGCGAAGACAGCGACCGCCACACCGAACCCGCAGCGGACGAGCGTCGCGCGATCCGACCACGCCAGCCAGCCGACGAGCGCCACTCCCGGCAGAAGCGCGGTCGGTTTCGCGAGTGCGGCGAACACCAACGCGAACCCGGCGATCGGCGCGAGCTCGCGGCGACGATCGAGCAGGACGACGGCCACGGCAGTCAATCCGAGCGCCACGAGATCCGGCTTCAGCGCGGCTCCCCAGATCATCACCGGGGCGAGCGCGAGCCATCCCGCGGCGAGGGCGGCTGCGGCCAGGCGGCCGGCCGGCCGGGCGGTGACGAATACGAGCGCTGCGACTCCCAGGGTCGCTGCGATGCTCGCGAGGCGGCCCGACACGAAGGGATCCCCTACGGAGGCCAGGTGGAAGTACAGCGGCGGGTAGTTGGCAGCGACGAACCGCTCGGGGTCCGCGTCGAGGTAGGCGACACCGTCGCGCGCGAGGCGCGCCGCGTTCGCTACCGCCCCTTCTCCGTACAGCACCGGAGTCCGGTTCGCGAGCGCGACGAGCCACTGAACGATCGCGTAGAGCGCGAGCCCGGCCGCGGCGATGAGATATGCCGCCCACGCGACCGTCGCGCGCGAGCGCATCAGGTCTCGACCAGCGGATCCAGAAGGGTCCGGCCGGTCATGCGGGCGGGGACCGGGATCCCGAGGAGACCAAGGAGCGTCGGGGCAACGTCGACGAGTCCACCGTCGCGTATCGCGAAGCGGCCGGTGTCGTTTGCGATGAAGATGACGGGCACGCGGTTCGTGCTGTGCTGCGTGTTCGTCTCGCCGCTCGGAAACGCCATCTCCTCCGCGTTGCCGTGGTCGGCGGTGAGGAGCACGCAGCCTCCGGGCGCGAGCGTTGCGTCGACGATCGCACCGACAGCGTCGTCGGTCGCCTCCATCGCCTTCAGCGTGGCATCGAAGTCCCCGGTGTGACCGACCATGTCGGGATTCGCGAGGTTGACGATCGCGAAGTCGTAGGTGCCGCGACGGATCGCCCTGGCAACCCCGGCAGCCACTCCCGCCGCGCTCATCTCCGGCTTCTGGTCGTACGTCGCGACCTTCGCCGATGGGACCAGTTCCCGGTCCTCGCCCTCGAACGGCTGCTCTCGGCCGCCGTTGAAGAAATAGGTCACGTGCGCGTACTTCTCGGTCTCGGCCGTGTGGAACTGCTTCATGCCCTCGTCGGCGAGGATCTGGGCCATCGGGGTCACGTCCTGCGTCGTGAATGCGACGAGCACGTTCGGCAGGCCGACCTTGTAGTCAGTCATCGTCACGAATGTGAGGTCGCGTACAAGGCGCGCCCGCTTGAACCCGTCGAAGTCCAGCTTCGCGAGGGCCCAGGTCAGCTCTCGCGCACGGTCGGGACGAAAGTTGAAGAAGATCACGGCGTCGCCGTCACGCATCGGCGCGCCGTCGCCGACGATATGCGGTTCGAGGAGCTCGTCGCGGCACTCGGGATCCAAATAGCACGAGCGGAGCGCGTCCTCCGCCGTCGCGACGCGTGGACCTTCGGCATCGACGATCGCACGGTACGACCGCTCGACACGATCCCATCGCTTGTCGCGATCCATGGCGTAGTAGCGGCCGTGCACCGTCGCGATGCGAGCGGCAACGCGCGGTATGAGCTCGAGCGCGCTTCGCGGTGGCATGTCGCGGCCGTCGAGGAACGCGTGCACGACGACGTTCTCGACCTTCTCCCGTCCCGCGAGCTCGGCGAGCGCCGCGAGGTGCTTCATGTCCGCGTGCACGCCGCCGGTCGAGATGAGGCCCATGAGGTGAAGGGTCCCGCGTCGATCGCGCGCCGCTGCGCACGCCGCGCGTAGGGCAGGATTCGCGAAGAACGACCCGTTCTCGATGGAGGCGTTGATCCGGACAAGCTCCTGGTACTGGATGTAGCCGGCGCCCATCGTGAGATGCCCGACCTCACTGTTTCCCATGACACCGTCGGGGAGACCCACGTCGCGGCCACTCGCCCGCAGGGTCGCGTGCGGGTACCTCTCGGCCAGCGCGCGCAGCCGCGGCGTGTTCGCGCGTGTCACCGCATTCGACGGCGAGTCCGGAGCGAGCCCCCATCCGTCGAGCACGCAGAGGACGACCGGTCGATACAGTCGGGGGGCCTTGCCCCCCGGCCCCCAGCTCACGAGTGAACGAAGGCTCGGACGATCGCGGAAAACTCGTCCGGGTCGAGCGACGCCCCACCCACAAGCGCGCCGTCGATCCCGTCGGCTCCTGCGAATTCGCCGACGGAGCGGGCGCTGACGCTCCCACCGTACAGGACGGGGATAGCGTCCGCGTCGAGGCCCGCGCGTTTGAGGGCGGTTCGAATGGCGCGCGCCGCCGCGGTGGCGTGCTCGCCGGTCGCTGGATTGCCGGTGCCGATCGCCCAGACCGGCTCGTACGCGATGACGATCCGTCCAAGGCCCTTGCGCTCGGCGAGCGCGACGTCGGCCGAGATCTGGCGAGCCACGACGGCGGTCGCCTCGCCGGCGGCGTGCTCCGCCGCGCTCTCGCCCACGCAGAGGACCGGACGCAAGCCGGCCGAGACGGCGCGTGCGAGCTTCTTCGCGACACGCGCGTCCGTGTCGCCGAGGTCGCGTCGGACCTCCGAGTGCCCGACGATCGTTCCCACCGCCAGCCCACGGACCATCGACACGGAGATCTGCCCGGTGAACGCTCCGCGGTCTTCCCAGTGCACGTCCTGCGTATAGACATCGACGTTCGCCTCGCGTAGCGCGTCCGCGACCGCGGGCAGCGCGATCGCTGCGGGCGCCACGCCCACGGACACACCGGCAGGCATCCGCTCGGCGACGTTGCGGGCGAGCTCGACCGCGTCGGCGACGGTCGGCGGATTCATCTTCCAGTTGCCGATGACGATCCGCTCACGCATCAGGTGCGGACCTCCGGCCGATCGACGTCGCGGTGCTCCACCTCGATACCACCTGGCCAGAACTCGCGCACGACGCGCGCGATCTCGTCCGCGATCACAACGGAACGATGGCGCCCGCCTGTGCAGCCGAACGCAATGCCGAGCCGCGCTTTCTTCTCGCCCTCGTAGCGCGGGAGAGCGAACTGGAGAAACGGGACGACGTGCCCGAGAAACTCCTTCGTCGCGGGATGTCCCAGGACGTACTCGCGCACGGCTTCGTCGCGCCCGGTGAGGTCGCGCATCTCGGGTATGTAGAAGGGGTTCTCCATGAAGCGCACGTCGAACACGAGGTCCGCGGCTGGCGGCAGTCCGTACTTGTAACCGAAGCTCGCGACGTGGACGAGCATCCCCGTCATCCCCGATCCGTAGAGCGAGTGCAGCGTGTCGCGAAGGTCCTTCACCGAGAGGTGCGTCGTATCGATGACTTTGTCGGCGCGCGCTCGAAGATCCACGAGCAGCCGGCGCTCCTCGTCGATCGACGGCTGCACGCCGCCGGGAGCATCGACCGGATGGCGGTGGCGGGTCTCGCTGTAACGGCGAAGGAGCACCTCATCAGAGGCGTCAAAGAAGAGGAGGTGCGCGCGCGGGCCCGCGCGATCCAGCGCATCGAGCTCCTTCTTCGCGTCGGCGAAGAGCAGGCCGCTTCGCGCGTCGATCACGAACGCGACCTTCGCCTTGCCGCCCTTGCGGGAGACATCAATGGCCGACGCCATGAGCGCGGGCGGGAGGTTGTCGAGCGTGTAGTAGCCGAGGTCCTCCAGGACCTTCACCGCCTGCGACTTGCCCGAGCCGGAGAGCCCTGTGACGACGACGAAGTCCGGCTGACCCGTGGAGGTCAGTCGGGCAGGATCCACGACAGGACGAGACCGACGATCGCGATGATGATCGCGCCGAGGAACGCCGCGATGATCCCGTTCACCTGGAAACCGAGTCCGGGGATCGCCGAGACGAGCAGAAGCATCAACGCGCCGATCACGAAGTGGAAGAGTCCGAGCGTGAGGCACGTGATCGGCATCGAGATCAGCTCGATGATCGGACGGATGAACGCGTTCACGACGCCAAGAACGAGGCCGGTAAGAAGAAGCGAGACGTATCTGTCGGCCTCGCCGAAACCGTAGCTCGCGTTGCCCCAGGTGATGCCCGGGACGAAGTAAGCGGCGACGACGATGGCGACCGCGTTGATGAGCGCCCGCCAGATGATCTTCATCGGCGCAAAGACTAAATCAATACTGGGCGAGCATCCCGCGGCGGCGCATGGTGACCTCGCGGCTGTCGCCGCGAGACACGCTCAGGCTGGTGGTTTCGCTCCTCGTCGGCAGGGGCAGGGACCCCTGAGCGCGGAGCGCGCCGCTCGTCGCTCACTCCACAAAGATCTCGACCCGGTCCTCGTCGTCTGCGACGTCGACGATCTTGCCGGGAAAATCGACGCTCCGGAGCAGCTCGTCGAGATCGATGCCGAACTTCCCAAGATGGCCGCGGATGAGACCGCTCGATGCGAGCTTCATCTTCCCGATACGCGCGATCGCGAGGGGGATGGCGACGTTCACCTTCTGCTCGCCATCCTCGGTGACTCGAATACGGAGGATGCGTCCCCGCGCGCTCTGCGCTCCCGGTCCACTAGGTGGAATCGGCGGCGTCGGCAGGAAGGGAGCACGCGGCGGGCGCGGGGCCCTTTCTTCGACGTCGCCGAGCGCGCGGAGCAAGCGGTAAGCCTGCTCGACATCGATCTTTCCCTCAGCGAGAAGCCGGAGGACCTGCTTGCCCTCTTCGCTCGGCATTTAGGTGTCCGTTCGGGTCTCGTCGAGCTTTGCGGCCACGTCGTCCACGCTCACCTCGCCGCGCGCGAGACGCTCGAGGAGATCGCGTACCCTCGCCGTGTCGAGCGGAGCCATCGGGGCGGTGCGCTCGGGATCGCGATCGTCTTCGGATCCTGCTTCCGCGTGCACCTCAGCCGACTCTTGCCCGGCGGCCGGCTCCTCGCGCACGGACGAAGAGGCCGTCCTGATCGTGAGATCGCCGCTCACCGTCTTCACGGACAGCCGACTGCGCCCGTCGCCAACGACGACAGTCCGATCCTTGCGGCCCTCGCGCATGATCCGAGCCGGAAGTTCGCACTCGAGGTCACCGCTCGCGGTGTGGTACTCGCACACGCAGGACGAAGTCAGTAGGCCCACCTCGACATCGCCGCTGATCGTCTTGAGCCGGTTCTCGCGGCCGCCGACGTCGGGCTCGAGATCGACCGAGATATCGCCGCTGACAGTGTGCAGTTCGCAGGCGCGGACGCGGCCGCGGATGTCGACGTCGCCGCTCACTGAGCTACCTTCGACGGCGCCGAGGTAGTCCGTGCACTGCACGTCGCCGCTCACGCTCTTGATGCGTATAGGTCCCTGCACGTCTTCGATGTTCACGTCGCCAGACACGCTTTCCAGCCGCGCGGGCCCTCGCGTTCCGTTCAGGTCAAGGTCGCCGCTGACCGTGTGCGCGTTGACCGCCGTTTCGCGTGGGACGGTGATCTCGAAGTCGACGCGGAACTTCTTTCCGCGGAAGAGATCAAGCCAGCTGCGCTCTTGCTCGTACAGGTGCGGCTCGACGAAGATGTCGTTGCCCTTCTGCTCGATGCGGACCTCGACGTTCTCGAGAAGCCTCTTTGCACGATCAGAGCTTCCGCCCTTCACGCGCTTCCGCGCGACGACCCGCACATGCCCTGGATCGCCGACGCGGATAGCCGTTTCGCCGGAGACGTTCTGGACACGCAGGCGCGGCATTCCGTCGACGGTGAAGGTCTTCTCGACGGTCTGGTCGTGGGTCTCGCTCTCATCGTCGTCCATTCCGACGAACGCGGCGGTGACGGAGCGCGCGATCTCGTCGGGATCGACGTCGACGTTGATGTCGAACCCGCGGGCCCCGAACCGGAACTCGTGCCTGGCCTCGTGACGCGCGCGGCGCTCCTCACGACGGTGCTCACGTTCGCGCTCGCGATCGGCTCGCTCGCGCTCGCGGTCGACCTCACGGTGAGCGCGATCGCGTTCCCGCTGCTCGGCCTCCCGCGCGCGCTGCTCCGTTTCGCGGCCGCGCTGTTCAGCCTCGCGCGCGCGCTGCTCGGCGTCGCGACGCCGCTGATCGTCCATCGGATCGAATGTCATGTAACCGGCTCCTTCTCGAGGAGCTGTGCGGCGTCGTCAGGCGCGATGCGCCCGTCCGCGAGCTCGCGGAGGATTTCTTTGCGACGCTCCGCCTCGCGGTCGGGCTCGGCCTGTGACGGAAATCCGAGCGCACGGATCACGGCGTCGAGCCGCGAGCGCACCGTCGGGTAGCTGATCCCGAGCTCGCGTTCCACATCCTTGAAGTTGCCGCGCGCCTTGATGAACGTCTCGAGGAACTCGAGCTGGTCCGAGG
>JBOGTG010000054.1:0-11373 GCA_050692175.1 Candidatus Limnocylindria bacterium
CGCGCCCATCCTGCGCGAGCTCTCGCTCGCGTATGCGGCCTGCCGAGTGCTCGAGATCCACGAGGCCGGAGACCACATCCTCTTCGTCGCCAGCGTCGAGGCCGGGGAGGCGCTCGGCGGAACGCCGCTCATGTACTTCAAGCGCACCTACCTTGCCTGGCCGGAGGAGCGTCCGGCCCCTCCGGTCGAAGGCGCCGTCTAGACATGCGGCTCTGTACGTTCGAGCAGCGCGGGACGCCGTCCGCCGGTGTCGTGGCCGCCGACGACACCATCGTCTCGACCGTAGACCTCGTGGGTGGAGCGACCGACGAGGACGAAGTGCTCGACCTGCTGCTGTCAGGTGAGCGGTTCTGGGCCGAGCTTCGCTTCGCGGCGCGCGACGCGCGGGGCGGCATCCCGCTCCGGGCCGCGAAGCTCCATGCCCCGATCCCGCGGCCGCCGCGCAACGTCTTTTGCGTCGGCTGGAACTACAGCGAGCACTTCGAAGAAGGAAAACAGGCGCGCGAGCACTCCGGTCCGCAGCTGGCGCCGCAGGAGATACCGGCGTTCCCGTCGCTCTTCTCGAAGAACCCGGCGACCGTCGTCGGGCCCGATGCGCCGGTGTGGTTCCCCGCGCCCCATTCGGAGCAGCTCGACTGGGAGGCCGAGCTGGCCGTCGTGATCGGGAAGGGTGGGCGCGACATCGCGGAGGCGGACGCGATGGGCCATGTCTTCGGCTACACCTGCGCGAACGATGTCTCGGTCCGCGACGCGCAGCGCCGGCACGGCGGGCAATGGTTCAAAGGAAAGAACTTCGACACGCACCTGCCCATGGGCCCGTGGATCGTGACCGCCGATGAGCTCGACCCATCGGATCTCGCGATCCGATCCCGCGTGAACGGCGTCGGCAAGCAGGATTCGCGGACGAAGTTCATGGTCTTCAAGATCCCGCGCCTCATCGCCGAGATCTCTGCGGGGTGCACGCTGTGGCCCGGCGATCTGATCATCACGGGGACGCCGGCTGGTGTGGGCTTCGCGCGGACTCCGCCTGAGTACCTGAAGGTGGGGGACGTGGTCGAGGTCGAGATCGAGGGCATCGGCGTGCTGCGCAACACGATCGAAGGGAGGAGCTAGGTGCTCGACAAGTTCACGTGGTACAAGCAGTCGACGTTTCGTTGGAGGGGCGAGAAGCTCGTCGTGTACATCGATTCCTGGGGTCTGACGGACGGCCTTCCGCCCGCGGACCTCCTCCTGATCACGCACGCGCACGGCGACCACTTCGCGCCGGACGACATCGCCCGCGTGAAGAACGACAAGACTGTCATCGTCGCCCCGGCCGACGTCGCAAAGCAGCTGTCCGGGAACGTAAAGCCGGTCAAGCCTGGGGATCGACTCGACGTCGCCGGGGTGAAGATCGAGGCCGTGCCCGCCTACAACATCGACCCCGCCCGTCTCGAGGCTCACCCGAAGGCGAACAACTGGGTCGGCTACGTCCTGCAGCTCGGCGGACATACCTACTACCACGCGGGCGATACCGATCACCTGCCCGAGCTCGACAAGATCCGAAGCGATGTCGCCTTCCTGCCGATCGGCGATGGCGGCTACGTCATGACGGTCGACGAAGCGGCAGGCATGGCCAAGGCGCTCAAGCCGAAGATCGCCGTGCCCATGCACTTCGGCTTCTACCCAGGCGTCGGCGTGCCCGCGGACGGCGAGCGGTTCAAGAAAGCGGCTGCGCCCATCGAGGTCAAGGTGTTCACGCCGGTCCATCCGTTCGCGAACAAATAGGGGACTATCCTCGACTCATATGGCGACCACCGTCGGACAGATAACAGCGGTCAATCCTGCGACCGAGGAAGTGATCGCGTCCTTCGACGCGTTCGGGCCCGACGAGGTCGAGATGGCTCTTGCCGAGGCCCACGACGCGTTCCTCGGATGGCGCGAACGTCCGATCGCCCAGCGGGCCGTCGCCATGCGCGCGCTTGCCTCGCTCCTCCGGGAGCGTGCCGACCGTTACGCGCGTCTGATCACTCTCGAGATGGGCAAGCCCATAACCGAGGCGAGGGCCGAGATCGAAAAGTGCGCGTTCGGCTGCGAGCACTTCGCTGAGAGCGCGGCGCGCTACCTCGCCGATGAGGAGATCCGCGCGAACGCGCGACGGAGCATCGTCGCGTTCCAGCCCCTCGGTGTCGTCCTCGCGGTCATGCCCTGGAACTTTCCGTTCTGGCAGGTCGTCCGCTTCGCGGCTCCCGCGTTCATGGCCGGAAATGCGGGGCTTCTCAAGCACGCCTCGAACGTGCCGCAGTGCGCGCTCGCGATCGAAGAGGCATTCCGCGACGCTGGGTTCCCGCAGGGCCTGCTGCGCGCGGTGCTCGTGTCCGGCGGTGGGATCGAGCCGATCATCGCGGACGATCGCATCCGCGCGGTGACGCTCACGGGGAGCTCCGACACCGGCTCCCGCATTGCCGAGCTCGCCGGCCGCGCGCTGAAGAAGACGGTACTCGAGCTCGGTGGCTCGGATCCGTACATCATCCTCGCGGAGGCCGATATCGAAGCCGCGGCTGCGACGGCCGTCCGCGCCCGCAATCAGAACGCTGGACAGTCCTGTATCGCCGCCAAGCGATTCATCGTGGTCGAGTCCGTCGCCAGCGACTTCGAGCGACGCTTCGCGAAGGGCGTGGAGGACCTCGCCGTCGGCGACCCAATGGATCCGAAGACCCAGATCGGTCCGCTCGCGCGGCGCGACCTCCTGGATGCGCTCGAGCGTCAGGTTGACGCTTCGGTACAAGCGGGCGCGCGGGTCCTCACCGGCGGCGAGCGTCTAGGCGGCAAGGGCTACTTCTTCAGGCCGACCGTTCTCGCAAATGTCACCCGCGAGATGCGCGCGTTCAGGGAGGAGACGTTCGGCCCGGTCGCCGCGGTGATACGCGTGCGCGATGCCGACGAAGCCGTGCGCGTCGCGAATGACTCGGCCTACGGCCTCGGCGCGTCTATCTGGACGCGCGACGCGGCGCAGGGCGAGCGCATCGCGCGCCGGATCGAGTCCGGGAGCGTCTTCGTGAACGGAATGGTCGCGTCGGACCCGCGTCTGCCCTTTGGCGGCATCAAGCGTTCGGGCTACGGGCGCGAGCTCTCCGCATTCGGCGCGCGAGAGTTCACGAACGTGCAGACGATCTGGATCGGCCCCCCGGAGGAGCCACAGCCGAGGTCCCAGCCGGCCGAGTGACGCGGGCACGCCTCATCGGAGGCACGACGCGCTAGACGTTCGGCTGCGATGGCAGATACGGCCCGAAGTGCTCCTCGAGCAGCGCGACCGAATCGTCGAGATCGAGGGATCCATCGATCCGTACCCACCGCAGGCCGAGCTCGTCGCACGACGCGGCGATTCGTTCCTTCAAGAGCGCATCCCGGGCGGCTATGTTCCGTCGGGCGCGCTCGGGATCGCTCGTCATACCGTCGGTTCGCTGGCCGGCAGGTGTGTCGCGGTTGCGCCGCGCGAGGACGCGCACGCGGTATTCAGGTGTCGGAAGCAGAAAGATGGCCTGTTGGGCGGATCGCAGGAGCGGACGAACGCACCACGGAAAGAGCGAGGGTCCCTCGGCCACGATCGGCCGGACATCCGGTAACGCACGGATGTCCTCCACGACCAATCGAAAGCGGGCTGTCCAGTTCGCGACATCGCGGTCGGCCATCTCGCCCGGCGATGGCTCGACCCAGCGCTCGTCCATCGACTGCTCGTTCCACCGAGTGGGGACGCCGCCCTGGTGGCCGCGATGTTCGCGCACGTGATGCCAATCCGCGTTATAGATCTTGAGGTCGTACTTGCCGGCGAGGAGCCTCGCGAGCGTCGTCTTCCCTGCGTTTGGCGCGCCTCCGATCCAGAGCACGTGCGCCAACTGGTCACGGATATCGTCCACGGGTCATGCATGATGTGGCCGCCCGGGCGCAGAGAACAGTCTTCTCACCGAGCGGCTCTTCGGTGACAATAGGCAGGTCCCCACATTGAACGTCGCGCAGCTTCTCGTGCGCTGCCTCGAGAACGAGGGCGTCCGGCATGTCTTCGGCATTCCCGGCGAGGAGACGCTCGCGCTCAACGCCGCGCTCGCGGAAAGCGACAAGATCCGCTTCGTCCTCACCCGGCACGAACAGGGCGCCGCCTTCATGGCTGACGTGTACGGGCGGCTCTCGTCCTACCCCGGCGTGTGCCTCGCGACCCTGGGGCCTGGCGCGACCAACCTCATCACCGGCGTGGCCGACGCGCAAATCGACCGCGCCCCGCTCGTCGCCATCACCGGGCAGGTCGGCCTCGAACGCTCGCACAAGGAATCGCACCAGTACATCGACATCGTGCGCATGTTCGGACCGGTCACGAAATGGAGCACGCGGATCAGCGTCGCCGAGTCGACGCCCGAGATCGTCCGAAAGGCTTTCCGCCTCGCGCGTCTTGAGAAGCCGGGTGCGACCCACATCGAGGTCCCCGAGGACATCGCGAACGAGGACACCAACATGTTGCCGCTCGAGGTCCGCCGGACGTCGTATCCGAGGGCGCAGGAGGCGGTCATCCGTCGCGCGCTCGAGCTGATCAAGCACTCGAAGGCGCCGATCATTCTGGCGGGCAACGGCGTCGCGCGCCGCCAGGCGGCGGGGCATGCGAGCGTCGAAGCACTCCGGCGTTTCGTCAGACGGAGCGGTATCCCCGCGACGCACACGTACATGGCGAAGGGCGTGCTCGACCCGTTCAGCCAGCAGTCGCTTCCGCCGGCCGGTCTCCAGCGCCCGGGTGCGGAGCTAGCGAACATCTCGCAGCTCGCGAACGCCGATCTGGTGATCGCAGTCGGTTACGACCTCGTGGAATGGTCGCCGTCGCTCTGGAATCCGAAGCGCGACAAGGTCGTCGTCCACATCGACAGCACCGCCGCCGAGCTCGACGGCCACTACCAGCCCTCGGTCGAAGTGGTGGGCGAGCTCGACGAGTCGCTCACGGAGCTTGCGGAGCGCAGCGACGAGCGAAGGGACCGGCAGATCCGGGTCGTCAACAAGCCGCTTGGGACGTCGACGAAGGATGGGCCCGCGCCCTTCCCACCGCAGCAGGTGGTCGCCGCGGTCCGCGAGGCGCTCGCGCCCGAGGACATCGTGGTGAGCGATGTCGGCGCGCACAAGGTTTGGCTGTCGCGCCTGTACCCGACCCCCGTGCCGAACACGGTCGTCGTCTCGAATGGCCTCGCGTCGATGGGCATCGCGCTCCCCGGCGCGATCGCGGCGAAGCTCGTCTTCCCCGAGCGCAAGGTCATCGCCTTCGCCGGTGACGGCGGATTCCTCATGAACGTTCAGGAGCTCGAGACGGCGAAGCGCATAGGAACGGCGATCGTGTGCATGGTCCTCGTCGACAACCGTCTCGGCGTGATCGAGGCGAACGAGCAGCGGATCTTCGGCCGCACGTTTTCGACGGAGTTCGGCAATCCGGGCTTCGTCGAGCTCGCGCGGGCGTTTGGGGTCGCCGGGTTCGCCGTCCCGACAGCGCGCGAGCTCTTCCCGACACTCCGCCGTGCGCTCGATCTCGGAGAGCCCGCGCTTGTCGCGGTGCCGTGGGATCACCGCGCCAACGAGCGCATCGCCGACAAGATCGGCTAAGCCCGACCCAGCACCCGCCCGGGCCGTGCGCCGGTGTGCTCGCCCCGACGCAGCACCTGCTCGCCGTTCACGAACACGTCGACCATGCCACTCGCGTATCGGTGTGGCTCGGCGTACGTCGCATGATCGGCGACCCTGCTCGCGTCGAACACGACGACGTCCGCGAAGTAGCCGCGCGCGATGCGGCCGCGCCGGTCGAGACGCAGGTTCTTCGCCGGAAAGCTCGTGAGACGGCGAATCGCTTCCTCGAGCGGCACGAGGCCCTCGTCGCGGACGTAGTGCCCAAGTAGTCGCGCGAACGTGCCGTAGGCGCGCGGGTGCGGGTTGGATTTGAGGAACACGCCTTCGGGCGCGGGCGCGGCCTCATCCGAGCCGAAGCTCATCCACTCGATCGCTACTTCGCGACGCAGGTTGTCCTCGGACGCGATGAAGTAGCACGCGCCCACGCGGCTCTCGTCCTCGACGACGAGGTCCATCGCCGTCTCCTCCGGCGATGTGCCGCGGGCCTTCGCCACCTCCGCCAGCGTCCTACCCGTGAGCGGCTTGAGCGCGTCGTTCTTGAAAGAGACGAGGAGAACGCCCTCCGGTCCGCCGGCGGCGAGGTAGAGGTTCTCCCAGTCCTTTCCGGGCGCGCGCATCTCGCGCATGACGCGCTCGCGCACGGAGCCGTCGCGTAGTCGCGTGAGCCACGCGCGGAAGCCGCCCTCCTGGACCCACGGCGGCATAGACGCGTTGAGGCCGGTGGCGCCCGCGGTGTACGGGTACATGTCCGCGGTGATGTCGAGTCCCTCGGCCCGTGCCGTCTCGACGCGCGCGACGACCGCCGGAAGCTTCGACCAGTTCGTCTTCCCGGCCTGCTTCAGGTGGTAGATCTCGCCTCTGACTCGGGCCCGTCGCGCGATGTCGATGAGCTCGTCGACGGCCTCGAGGAGACGCTCGCCCTCGTTGCGCAGATGCGATATGTATGTTCCGCCCGCGGCCTCAGCCAGTGCGACCAGCTCATCCGTGGACGCGAATGTTCCGGGCGTGTAGATGAGCGCCGACCCGAGGCCGAGCGCTCCGTCGGTTGCCGCCTCCCGCGCGAGGCGGCGCATGCGCTCGAGCTCATCGCGTGTGGGCGGCCGGTCGTCGTAGCCGACCTCGTGCACGCGCAGAGTGGTCGCGCCGACGAACGACGCCACGTTGACCGAGACGCCGAGCCGAACCACGTGCTCGAGACCCTCGCGAAGGGTGGTCCAGGGAATGTCGTACTTGATGTCAGCCTGACGTTCGATCTGGTCGCGACGCATCGCGTCGGTGAGCGGGCCCATCGACGATCCCTCACCGAACACCTCGAGCGTGACTCCCTGTCGCACGTCGCTCTGTGCTCGGCCGTCCGCGATGAGCGACGGGATCGCCCACGAGAGCATGTTGATGAAGCCGGGCGCCACGGCGAGCCCAGACACGTCGATCACGCGCTGACCGCGATCGGGGATGGCGGGCATGACCGCGGCGATCAGATCGCTATCGATCGCGACATCGGCCGCGTACGGAGGACCGCCTTCTCCGTCGTAAATCGTGCCGCCGCGGAGGACGACGTCGTGCATCGGGCGGCCATACTAGGGAGGCGGGGTGTAGGCTCGCCGCAACCGAAATAGGCAGGAGTGGAGGGGGGAGCGATGCTGCGAACGGTCGCGCGCGTCGAGGAACGGCCCTGGGTCGTTCTTGGTCTTGTCTTCTTCGTGACCTTCTTGTTCGGTTTTCTCGTCCCGGCCGGGGGGAGCGCGTGGCTGTGGTGGCAAGACGATCCGATCGCCACGACCTATCGCACGACGCTCTCGTATACCTCCGCGCTCATTGGGGACGCGATCCTCATCCCGCTCCTCAACGTCTTCATCGTCGGCCAGCTCCTGGAGTGGCGGCGCCGTCCCCGCACGGTGGAGGTCGCCGGCGCATTTCTCGCGAGCGCGCTTGTCACTGTGTTCCTCCACCTCTATCAGGCGGCGAACGCGCTCCTCAATTGGACCATGATGCAGCCGTACCTCTGGACCGGGATCGGCTACGAGCACGCCGCGTTCATGTGGGCCGAGATCGGCCTTGTCCTCTTCTTCTGGGGTCAGGTCGCGATCGTTGGGAAGGAGAGTCCCCGCGCGATCCTGTCGCATCGCATCCTGCTGGTCGCGCTATGCGGGATCGCGTTCCTGCGGCTCGTTTTCGGCGACTACGGTTACTTCTAGGGTCCGTACAGCTTCCCGGGGTTCAGCAGTCCCTTCGGGTCCATCACGTTCTTGATCCTCTTCATCACATCGAGCGCGTCGCCGTGCTCCGCACGCATGTAGCGCGCGCGCACCGCGCCGGTGCCGTGCTCCCCGGTCACGGTCCCGCCGACCTCGATGGCAAGCTTATGCAGCCGATCCGCCAGCTCGTCCGCGCGAGCAACCTCATCCGGATCGTCGGGGTCGACGAGGATCGCTGAGTGAACGTTGCCGTCCCCGAAGTGGCCGTAGAAGACGACCGCGATCCCCAACTCGGCGCCCATCTCGCGCGCGCGGCGCACCGTCTGCGGGATCTCCGAGAGCGGCACCGCGAGATCCTCGCCTGCGAATATGCGGTGCTTCCCCGGATGCGCGAGCGCCGTGGCCGCAGCGAGCCCGCTGCGCGCGGCCCACAGGCGCGCGATCTCCTTCTCGTCTTCCGCGAAACGCGTGACCGTGGCGCGTTTCCGGACGATGCCGTCGGTGTAACGCACGTTCGCGGCTACCTGCTCGGGCGTGCCCTCCACTTCGATGAAGAGGACCGCCTCGCCCGCGGGTAGATCGAGCTCGGGTCGCCAGAGCTGGATCGCGTCGACCGCGCTCCTATCCAGTAGCTCCGCGGTCGATGGAAGGATCCCCGCTTCGAAGAGATCGTCGAGCGACGCGACGGTGTCCTCGAGCGCCTGGTAGCCCGCGAGGATCACTGCGCGCGCCGGCGGTCGCGGCTGCACGCGAAGACGGAGGCGCGTGAAAATGCCGAGCGTCCCCTCCGAGCCGACGAAGAGCTTGGTGAGGTCGATCCCGCTCGACGACTTGAGCGCTTTCGACCGAACGCCCCCCGTGGTGATGACCGAGCCGTCGGCGAGCACGACCTCCGCGCCGAGCACATAGGCCGACGTTGTGCCCCAGCGCACCGCATGCGGTCCGCTGGCGTTGTTCGCGGCCATGCCGCCGAGCGTGCACGCCCGACCGCTTCCGGGATCCGGCGGGAAGAAGAGGCCGTGATCGGCCAGGGCGTTCTGGAAGTCGAAGTACACAAGGCCCGGCTCGACCACCGCTTGCAGGTTGCGGCGGTCGATCTCGACGATCCTTCGCATCCGCGCGAACGAAATGACAATGCCGCCCTCGGGCGCGATCGCGCCGCCGGTCTGTCCGGTCCCCGCGCCGCGGGGCACGATCGGCGTGCCGGTCTCGTTCGCGACGCGGATCGCGGCGACGACCTCCGCCGTGAATTCGGGAACGACGACGGCGCTGGGCGTGCGCTGCTGGCGCAAGGACCAGAACGACGCGTCGTACGAGTAGGGGAGCAGGGTCGCGGGATCGTCGATGACCCGCTCGCTCGGAATGACCTCGCGCAGTCGCGTCGCGACGCTTGCGGTGCCGATGGCCATCGTCCGTATGCTAGGGACATCGCTCTCTCTTCCACCCACGTTCGTTCCGAGGATCTCGCGACATGCATCTCGTGCGGGCTCTGCCTCAACGATTGCCCCACCTATCGCGTTCTGGGGGACGAGGCGGACTCTCCGCGCGGGCGCATCCAGCTGATCCGCACCGTCGTCGTGAGCCCGGCCGCGCCGAGCGAGACAACCGTCGAGCACCTCGAGGCGTGTCTCGTATGCCGCGCGTGCGAGACCGCGTGCCCGTCCGGCGTGCCCTTCGGTCGGATCATGGAGGGCGCGCGCGAAGTCTTGCGGGAGCGCGAAGGGAGTGGAGCCTTCGCCCGGGCGGCGCTCGACACCGTCGCGCGCCCGCGGCGGCTCGCGATCGCTGCCCGCCTCGCCGATCTCGGAGCGCGGCTCGGCCTCGCGCGTCTCGCGGCGCGGCTGCCCGGCCGTCTCGGCTGGGCGGCGTCCCTCGCGGCGCCATCCGAGGGTCCTTCTTTCCGCGGCGTCGACCGTGAAGGCGCCGATGTGAGCGTTTTCGCCGGCTGCATCATGCGCGAGGCTTTCGGAGAGACCGAGCGCGCAACAGTGCGCCTTCTCGAACGGGACGGACATGTCGTGAGCGTCCCCCAGGAGCAGACCTGCTGCGGTGCCCTGCACGCGCACGCCGGCGACGGCGAACGCGCGCGCCAACTCGCCCGCTACAACATCGACGCCTTCGCCGGAGACGACACCAAGGTCGTCGTCAACGCGGCGGGCTGCGGGGCGCACCTCAAGGACTACGGTCACGTCCTCGCCGACGATCCGCTGTGGGCGGACCGCGCCAAGTCCTTCGCGGCGCGGGTGCGCGACGTGAGCGAGGTCGTGAAGCCCGTCCCAGCTCGCGTCCGCCGCGCGGTCCGCGTTGTGTACCAGGACGCGTGTCACCTCGCCCACGGCCAGCGGATCCGGGCTCAGCCCCGCGCGCTGCTGCGGGCGATCGAGGGTGTGAACCTCGTCGACATCGAAGATGCGGAGCGCTGTTGTGGCAGCGCCGGTATCTACAACCTGACGCACCCCGAGATTTCCCGCGAGCTCCAGCAGGACAAGGTGCGGAAGATCCTCGATGCGTCGCCGGACGTGATCGTGAGCGCGAATCCGGGCTGCATGCTGCAGATCGCGGCCGGCCTGCGTGCCGCCGGCTCGAGCACACGCGTCGTGCATCTGGCCCGTTTCCTGGACGATCCCGACGTGGCTGTGGCGGGCGACCCCTAGCACGCGCGTCAAGCGGCCAAGCCGGTTTTGGTGCGAGCAGCCGGCCGAGTTTCATGCGAAAATATGTGCAGAGATGAGTGTTTCAAGATCGACCTATCGACACCGGCTTAGTGGCGAGGACGTTCGAAAGACCCGCATCCTGATCACCAAGGACGCTTGGAAGCTTTTCCCAGGCCCCGGCGAACGCGTGGCGCTGCGCATCGGCGCGCGCCGCTTCGACGCGGAGATCAAGAGCGAGCGCTGCGAGTGCGTGCCGCCCGAGCACGAGCACTACCACCTGATCTGCCAAGCACTGAAAGGGCAGACAGGCTTCAAGAACGGTGCTCTCGTCGTGATCGCCAAGGATTCCGACGGCGGCTACCGCTTCGTAGAGGAGCGCGGCTAAACTCCCGGGCGTGGCGTCGTCGCCGACATACATCCTTATCCACGTGTTCGGAACGGTCCGCGACGAGCTCGATCGAGCCGATCGCGGCAAGCGCACGTACTCCGGATGGTTGCGCCAGTACGTCGCTGAGACCCCGAAGCGGCTGACCGAGATCGCGTATCTCCTCGACCAGCTAACCGAGAACGGCTGGAAGGTCGTCGGCTCGCCGTACGACTGCGACGTGATGCTCGAACGCGACGTCAGCCGCGACCAGGCAGAGCAGGACATCCGCCGCGCCGAGTTCTGGGACCGCCTCGTCCAGATCGCCTCAGCAGATGACGACGGCCACATCGTCTGGCGCGATCACCCCGAAGGAGCGCCCTCACGGCCGCGGCGCCGCCGACGCGTCCGCAGGCCACCGACGAGGGAGCAGGGCAGCTAGCAACGGCCCGCCGCCGCGGGTCCTGTCACGGGGTCGGGGTCGCGCGCTCACCTACCGGTCCGCTCCGCGCGCGCTGCGATCAGGCTC
>JBOGTG010000055.1:0-14913 GCA_050692175.1 Candidatus Limnocylindria bacterium
GGATATCGCCGAGAGTCTCAGCCTGAGTCCTCACACCATCGCCCGCCACCTGTCCAACGCCCGGGCGAAGCTCGGTGCCTCGAATCGCGCGGAGGCTGCCGCCAAGCTCGAGGAGATGAAGGTCTAGTCCCATAGCGTCTTGTCAACCGTCTGAGTGAGCGGCTGGGTCGACGTCCCGACCGCTGCGCCAGACGCCCCACACGATCGCCAGTGCTTTCTTCATGCATTGGCCCAGCGCATTTCATCTTCGCTTTGCCCTGGCCCGCTTTCGCGCGTAGTGAGCCCTGATGCTCGGGTTGTGCTGCAGTCCGACGACGGCGATGCGATAGAGCGCCGCGCGCAGATAGGGGCTTCCGGTCTTGGCCATGTGCCAGCTCGTCTCTGGGTCGGCACCCTTCTTCCCGCTGCTTCGTTCCGCGGCATGCACACCCGCGAAAGCCACGAGCCTGTCGAAGCTCGAGAAGCGGGTGATGTCGCCGATCTCGGCGATGAGCGCGGCGGCCGTCCCGACCCCCGGGATGGTCTGAGGACGTCGCGCGAGCTCGCCGTCGAGCAGAGCGGCTGCCAATAGTGACCGCTCGATTCGAGGACGATCCGCTCGACCGCACCCTGGCGCGCGATCCAGCGGTCCAGCTCGCCAAACCCGAGCGTGACGAGGAGATCCGCAGGACCGCCCGCTCCGCCTCGATCTGGCCATCGCGGCAGATGGCCACGCTGTGCTGCGATGCGCCGACGTCGATGCCGATGTTGTGAATGCGAGCACCCTCCTTGGTCCATCTGACCAGGGGAGCTCGCTTGATCCGGCCCACGAGCGCTGACGTTCGATCACCGGTCGATCTCGCCGATCGCCGAAGGAGTCCCGATCACCGTTCCGCACGGAGGGCGAGGGCCGGAGACTAGACCGAACGGTCGCGAGGTCGTCGCGCCGAATAGCGGACTTCCCGGTCTCCCCGCGCGGGTCCCCTGGAGTCTGGGACCTAATTAGGACCTATATCAGGCGGTGCCGAGCGCCGGAACGCTGCCCACCCGCCGTGGATCTTTCGGCGCGCTCGTCTTGTGTCGCAACGTCGCCGGCGTACGGGCCTCAGCGAGCGCGAGGTCGAGGTCGTACAGCTCGCCGCGGCAGGTGGCACGAACCGGGACATCGCGGAGCGGCTCAGCCTCAGTCAGCACACCGTCGCACGCCACCTGGCGAACGCCCGCGGAAAGCTTGGCGCGGCCAATCGCACGGAAGCCGCGGTGAAGCTGGAGGAGCTCGACGGTCTAGCCCGAGACTGAGCTGATGACCCCGGCAACGACGAAGCAGCGCACGGCGAGCGACGATCGCGACTGACCCCGTCCGGGACATCCCCGAAATCCGCCAATCGCTGCGCGCCATTCCGTCGCCCGCTTATCGACCGTGGTGGTGGTCAGCGTCTAGATGCGCTCATACCTCGCGACGTCCACCACGAAGACGGTCGCTCCACCGAAGGTCACTTCCACCGGGTACGGCATGTAGAACTCGCCGGGCTCCATGATCGGGGGCATCGGGTTGATGAACTGGCTCCGGGCGTGGCAGGTCTCGCGGATCGTCGAGATCACGTCGTCGACCTTCTCCTCCTCCACCCCCGCCAGGATGGTGGCGTGGGATTGCTTCAGGAAGCCGCCTTGCGAGTGCAGCCGGGTCACGCGGAACTCCTTGTCGGTAAGCGCGTCAACGAGCGCTCCCGCGTCCTCCGGATGGACGATGGCTACGACCAGCTTCATCGGGCGGCGACTATACCCCGCGGCTCCTCGGAGGCCATCTGATGGTCAACCGAGATTGGTCATTTCTCGCGATGCGGGGCGGGCGGACATCGGACAACGTTCGGCTCACCCTTCGCCACGCGGCATCCGTCGCTAGGCCGGAAGGCCCAGGAGCTGATCGACCTGGCGGCGGATGTCCGCGGCCACCGTCTCCGTTGCGCGGTCGCCGTCGACCACCACGAAGCGCCCGGACTCGGCGGCGGCGAGGCGCAGGTAGCCATTGCGCACGCGCTCGTAGAAGGCCCGGTCGTCCCCGTGGAAGCGGTCCCAGCGCGCCGTCCCCGACCGCGCGGCGAGACGCGAGAGCGTCACCGCGACCGGTACGTCGATGAGAAAAGTGCGATGCGGCACAAGCGCACCGACTGCGAAGCGCGTCATCGCGCGGAGGCCCTCGAGGTCAGCGCCTAGCCCGTACCCCTGGTACGCGAGGGTCGAGTCGAAATAGCGGTCGGCGATAACGACCGTTCCTGCGGCAAGCGCTGGGCGGATCACGTCGCGCGTGTGCTGTGCCCGGGCCGCCGAGAAGAGCAGGGCCTGCGTCTCGGGGGTGAGTTCCACCTCACGCGCGTGGAGCAGTACGTCACGGATGAGCTCGGCGAACGGGGTTCCTCCGGGCTCCCGCGTGAGGAGGACGTCTCGTCGGGCGCCGAGGCTCTCTGCGAGCCGAGCGGCCTGAACGGATTTGCCCGCGGCCTCTCCGCCCTCGAACGAGAGGAGGAGACCGCTCACCGATATATCTGGACGCGGCGGAACGGCTCGTGCCCGGCGCTGCGCGAACTCAGATTCGCGCGCTCGACGAGCTCATGCTGGAGCTTTCGGACGTACGCGTTCTGCGGCGTGAGCTCGACCTCGTCGGATTGGCCGCCGACGACTTGCTCGATACCGTCGCGCGCCTCCTCGAGGGCCTGGTCCTCCGGTCCACGACGGAGCTCGATCACCGATGCGAGCGCGCTGGCGATCTGCGTCGCCGAGTTGGAACGCGCGATATAGATAGGGATGCCCTGCGACTCGGCGTTGCGAAGGCGTGGCGTCTTCCGGCGGTAGTAGTTCTTCAGCGTGATGACCACGTCCGCGTCCTCGGGCTCGCGCACGATCGCCACCGGAAGACCGAGCCCGCGCGCCGCCTCCTCGACCCGAGTCCAAGAAAGTCCGAACGGGTGGATCTTCACCGTCTCGCGCCCGCCGTTGGCGGCGATGCGCGGCGTGCTGCGCCGCTCCATGGCCTCCGAGGCCGAGCGCGTCGGCACCGACGACGAGACCGAGAGCTCGCCCGACGCGTCGCGCGAGCGGGTCTCAGGCGTGACAGGGGTCCCGAGGAGGATCGCGTCGACCGTCTGCGCGACGTCCTGGTAGAGCGCGACGCGCTGGTAGGCCTGGATCTCGACGAGCGTCTGGAACGTCGGAGGCGCCTTGCGCTCGAGGACGCTCTTCTGTGTCCCGCGCCGTCGCGCCTCCTCGTCGCCGAGTGTCACCGTCTGGACCCCTCCGACAAGATCTGAAAGGGTCGGGTTCAGCATGAGGTTCTCGAGCGTTTGGCCGTGCGCGGTCGCGATGAGCTGCACGCCGCGCTCTGCGATGGTGCGCGCGGCGGCGGCTTCCTGCTCGGTCCCGATTTCGTCGATGACGACGACCTCGGGCATGTGGTTCTCCACCGCTTCGATCATCACCGCGTGCTGAAGGGACGGGGTCGCGACCTGCATCCGCCTCGCACGGCCGATACCGGGATGTGGAATGTCGCCGTCGCCGGCGATCTCGTTGGAGGTGTCGACGATGACGACGCGCTTCCCCATCTCGTCTGCGAGCACGCGCGCGACCTCACGCAGGAGCGTGGTCTTGCCGACGCCGGGTTTTCCGAGGAGGAGGATCGAGCGGCCCGCCTCGACGACATCGCGGATGATCTCCATCGTGCCGTACACGGCGCGCCCGACGCGAAGCGTGAGACCGACCACCTTGCCCGCGCGGTTCCGGAGCGCGCTGATCCGGTGAAGGGTGCGTTCGATGCCCGCGCGGTTATCACCGCCGAACTGGCCGATGCGGGAAATCACCAAGGCGATGTCCTCGGCGGTCACTTCCCGCTGCGAGAGGATCTCCTCGCGGCCGGCGAAGCGCGCCTCGGGTAAGCGTCCGAGGTCCATGACGATCTCGAGAAGACCATCCAGCCCCTCGAGGCCGCGAACGCGCTGGACCAGCTCCGGGGGGAGGGCGTGGAGGATGGCGTCGAGTTCGTCGGTCGCGAGCAACTGCTCTCTGGTCATGTCATCGGCCGTCGAAGCGGACGGCCACGCCTGAAACTCGTGACTCGACAGAGCATACCCGCGGGCCCCGGTCCGATTGTGTCTAGCGAGGGGCGCGGCGCCGAACGAACAGATAGATCAGATTTGCGATAAGCAGCGCCGCGACCGCAATGAGAAGGACGGACGCAGCCCTCGGCAGATCTGTCATCGACGTGAGGGCTCGATCCGACACGAGATCCAGGGCCACGTACAGGACGAAGGCGGCGTTGAACATCAGGAGCAACGACCGAACGCGTTCCCTCGAGAGGCCCAGATAGCCCGGATATTTCGCAATGAGGAGAGACACGGCCACCATCGCAAGGGCCGTTGCACCATATCTCGTGATTTCGTCCCCCACGGATGTCGATGCTACGCGCGCCGCAAAGTCATGACGAAGAGCGCGGGCCAGCCCAGCCACTTGCGCGCGCGCTCGTTCCGCGTGACAAGCCCGTCGTCGACGGACCGTTCGGTCAGGGCGACGATGACAAGCCCGGCGTCGATCGCGCCCATCACGTAATCGGAGAGGGCGGCCACATGGGAGCGCGGGCGCACCTCGCCGCCTTCGTCCCGGAAGTTCGCGCTTACGCCCTTGAGGAACATCGCCGGATGCATAGCGGTGACGAGAATCACGCCGGCACCGCGCGCGACGCGCCCCAGTTCGCCAAAGAACGACACAAGTTGCGCGACGGGGATGTGTTCGAGCACGAGAGCGCAGATCACGCGATCGAACGTACTCGCCTCAAACGGCAGCGGCCGCGCTACATCGTGCACGAGCCACCGCACCCGGTCCGCACCGGGCTTCTGACGCGCCATCGCCAGCATCTGCTCGGAGAAATCGAGCGCCGTGACCCGCGCGCCGCGCACGGCCATGCGGATCGCGTGACGGCCTGTGCCTGCGCCGACATCGAGCACATCGAGGCCCGCGACGTCGCCGAGCGCATTGTCAACCTCGGGCTCCTCCAGCTCGAGCAGCCAGTTGCCCATCGTGTCGTATGTCGCTGCCCAGCGCTCATAACCCTCATGCGTCGGGAGCACCTTCGGATCATTCATCGGACCACCGCCGGCGCGAAGGCGCGCTCCTCAACACGCTCGGCGAGCTCCTTTGCGAAGAGCATCGATGTGGCGATCTCGCGAAAGCCCTCCGCGAGGAGGGCACGGGCGACGTGCTCCTCGTACGAGCGCACCGGCGAGGTCACAGGCTTTCCTGCGGGAAGAGCCCGCGCTGTCGCACGGAGCAGGTCGCGCGCGAGATCGACGTCGCCGTCCGCCGTCCGCACCTTGCACACGTGCGGATGGCGCTCGAGTCCACTGAACGCGAGGGCGAACGCACGAAGGCGCGACTCCTCGCCCTCGATGAGTGCGGAGTGCCGGCGCATCGCGAGCGGATTCCCTCCCACGAGGTGGGGAGGGTCGTACGCGCCGCCACGACGGCTTACGTCGAAGTCGGAGAACGACAGCTGCTCGGCGCGCTGCACGGCGTGGGGTGTCGTCACCGCGTAGAAGCGAAAGAGGTCGTGCGCGTCACGGCCTGTCGCCTCGCGCGCCGCGACCTGCGACACGGGCGGCATCACATTCGTCCGCGCGGCCACGAACCAGGTCTCCCGCGTGTAGGAGTAGAACCCCGCTTGGAAGAACGTCTCGCGCGCGAGGGCTTCGTCTGGCACCGCGGCGAAGATCCGATGCATCCCCGCACGGGCCGCGGCGCCGCTGATGCCCGACAGAAGACGGAACGCGCTGTCGGCTCCGCCCGGTTGTTGCAGCGCCGCAAGGATCAGGACGACCCACTCGGGCCGAGTCCCGTAGTAGACAAGCGCACTCGATCGCAGCTGTCCCCGGTACTCCTCGAGGTACACGCGAAGCCGCCCGTGAATGCCGACGAGTCCAGGCAGCAGGCGCATCCAACTCGACACCGCACCCGCGGCGAGCGGTACGGGGAGCGCCGACGCCATGATCCCGCTGGGCTCGCGGAGCGAAGCCGCGAGCAGGGCGGAGACGCGACGCAGGTCGAGCGGTGTCGCCGCTCTCGCCGGCACTAGCTCTTTCCGAGCGAGAGAAAGTACCGATGGAAACGGTCGTCGTGGGTGAGCTCGGGGTGAAAGCTCGTCGCGAGGAGCCGCCCCTGACGTGCCGCGACGACGGTTCCGTCGCCAAGACGAGCGAGGACCTCGACGCCTGGACCGACGCGGCTGATCCGCGGCGCGCGGATGAACACGGCATGGAACGGCTCCGGTCCGAGCGGCTGCACGTCGAGGTCCGCTTCGAACGAATCGAGCTGACGGCCGAACGCGTTGCGTTCCACTGTCATGTCCATCAGCGATGCAAGCGGGTGCGGATGGCCCGGAACGTCCTTCGCGATGAAGATGGCGCCGGCGCACGTGCCCCACACGGGCATGCCCTCGGCAACCCGATCCTTGAGCTTGTCGATGATCCCGTACTGGCTCGCGAGCTTCCCGATCGTCGTGCTCTCGCCACCGGGGATGATCAGCGCGTCGATCTCGTCGAGCTGCTCGGGTCGGCGGACGTCGATTCCCTCGATACCGAGCCGATCGAGCGTGGTGAGGTGTTCTGCGAAGTCGCCCTGAAGACCGAGAACGCCGGCGCGCGCGGTCAGCCGGCGGCGCTCACCAACCGCGGACTGCAAGTCGTTCTTGCGCCGGGATCGACTCGAGGGAGAGACCGCGCATCGCCTCGCCGAGTCCGCGCGAAACTTCGGCGACGAGCTTGGCGTCGCGGAAGTGCGTGGTCGCCTCGACTATCGCCTTCGCGCGGCGCGCCGGGTCGGCCGATTTGAAGATTCCCGAGCCGACGAAGTTTCCCTCCGCGCCGAGCTGCATCATCAGCGCCGCATCAGCCGGCGTCGCGATTCCTCCGGCGCAGAAGAGCACGACCGGCAGCTTCCCATCTCTGGCAACCGCCCTGACGAGATCGAGCGGCACGCGGTACTCCTCGGCCTTCGCCTCCAGCGCCGTCGCTGCCTTCTCGTGGAGTTCGTGGAGCTCCTTCAGCGCCTCGGTGATCGCACGGATGTGGCGGACCGCCTCGACGATGTTCCCCGTGCCCGCCTCGCCCTTGCTGCGGATCATCGCCGCGCCTTCGTTGATCCGGCGGAGCGCCTCGCCGAGCTCACGCGCGCCGCAGACGAACGGAACTTTGAAGGCGTGCTTGTCGATGTGGTATTTCTCGTCGGCCGGAGTCAGGACCTCGCTCTCGTCGACGTAATCGACGCCGATCGCTTCCAGGACCTGCGCTTCAACGAAGTGACCGATCCGGGCCTTGGCCATCACCGGGATCGTGACCGCGTCCATGATCGCGTGGATCATCTCGGGGTCGCTCATGCGGGCGACACCACCGGCTGCGCGGATGTCAGCCGGAACGCGCTCAAGGGCCATGACCGCGACGGCTCCCGCGTCCTCGGCGATCTTGGCGTGCTCGGCGGTGACGACGTCCATGATCACGCCGCCCTTGAGCATCTGCGCGAGCCCTGTTTTCAGGGTCCAGGTGCCTGTCTTCGGGGTCTCGCGCAGGGTCGGCGAAGCCGGGCCTGCGCGGACGTTGTCACCGTTCTGCTGAGCCATAAGAGAACGTCAATCGTACCGCGCTGACCCTAGAATCTGAACATGGGCGTAGTCGACGCAAATGTGCTGGTCCTAAACCTCGACTTTCAGCCGCTCAACGTGTGCAACGTCCGGCGAGCGGTCGTCCTGCTTGCCAAGGAGAAGGCGAGCGTGATCGAGCAGAACGGTCACCTTGTCACGAGCGAGCGTCTCTCGTTCCCGTCTCCGTCGGTCATCCGTCTCGCCTACCACGTGAAGCGTCCCCGCCCTGTCGTGAAGATGACGCGCAAGGAAGTCCTCGTCCGGGACGATCACACGTGCCAGTACTGCGGGCGGCGCGGCCACGATCTGACGCTCGATCATGTGATACCTCGCCATCGCGGCGGGCAGCATGTATGGGAGAACGTCGTGGCCGCCTGCAAGTCGTGCAACCACCGAAAGGGCGGGCGCACGATCTCCGAGGCGCGAATGAGGCTCCTGCGCCCGCCGGTGCGGCCACCGGCCACACCCCAGTACCTCTACGCCTCGTACGTCCGAGCGGGCGAGCGCACATGGTCGAAGTTCGTCGGTCTGAGCGAAAGCGCCGTCGCGTCCTAGCACGCAGCTTGCCCTGACCGTTTTCGGATGAAGCTCCTCTTCACAAAGCGCGCGTACGCGCGCGTGGGCGGATCCGAAAGCCTCGCGTACCAGTTCGCGACTCGGCTCGCGGCCCGCGGTCACGACGTCCGCGTGGTCTGCGCGCAAGCGTTCGACGATCGGCGTGTGTTCACGAACGAAGGCGTCGAGGTCGTACAGGTCAAGCCGCGCGGCGGGTTCCTCGGTAGCTTCGCCGACGCGTCCACGCTTGTCGACCTGATGCGCACGGATGTCCTCGAGTGGTACGCCGAGGATCGCGACCTCATACACAACATCGGCCGGGAGTACCTCGACAGCTCTCTCGAAGTGGCCGAGATGCTCGGTACGCCGATCATTCTCACGCCGCTCGCGCATCGGGGGCAGTTCCACGGCGGCGACACGCCTAGCGACTTCGCGCGCTATCGCCGCGCCGATGCGATCACGACGATGACGGACTGGGAGAAGGGCTGGTTCGCGGAGGAGGGTGTCGACGCCGCTCGGATTGTCACGACCGGCATGGGGCCGAATGCGGTGCGCTCGCGCGACGGGCTCGCGTTCCGAGCGGCGCACGGCATACCGGCGGACGTTCCGCTCGTCCTCTACATCGGACGCAAGGAACGCTACAAGGGCTACATCCACGTGCTTGATGCAGCCGAGCTGGTCTGGCGCAAGCATCCGGACACGCGTTTCGTGTTCATCGGTATACCCGGGTTCTACTCGAGCTTCTTCGATGAGTTCGCGCGCTACGCCGACGAGCGCATCGTCGACATCGAACGCGCGAGCGGGACCGAGAAATCCGCGGCCCTCGACGCTTGCGATGTCTTCGCGATGCCGTCGTTGCACGAGACCTTCGGCATCGGCTACCTCGAGGCGTGGCTGCACGAGCGTCCGGTCGTCGGCGGCGACATCCCGCCGCTTCGCGAGGTCATCGCGGACGGTGTCGATGGCTTCTGCGTACGGCAGCGCGCGGACGAGGTAGCGAACGCGATCCGACGGCTGCTGGACGACCCCGCGCTCCGCTCCACGATGGGGCGGGCTGGTTCAGCGAAGCTGCGCGAGAAGTGGGACTGGGACCGCGTGATCGACCGCGTCGAGGTGGCGTACGCCCAAGCGCTCGCTCACCCCCACACTGACGTCGGCGAGGCGCTCGCCTAGATTCGCGACGCGATGCGCGTCGTTATCGCGAAGAAGCTGCTGTCCACCGTCGGAGGCTCGGAGGCGCAGGCGCGCGCGCTTGCCCGGAGCCTGGCGAAACGCCATCACGAGGTGACCCTCGTCGGTCTTCGACCCGCATGGCGGCGGCCGGGGATACCGCTCGACGTCTACGCGGCTCCGCCGGGGCCTGTGGAGCTGCGACACGAGGGTGTGCGCTTTCTGTTCCTTCCCGTTCGTGGTGGACGCGTCGGCGCGGCACTGGAAGGGATCCTGCCCACATCGCTCGTGGCCGCCGCCGACCTCGAGCACGCGATCGAGGGCGCGGACCTCGTGCATTCCATCGCGCGCGAGTGGTCCGGGCCGCTCGAGCGTGCGGCCCGCTCCGCCGGAGCCGCATTCGTCGAGACCCCCCTCGTGCATCCCGGGCAACGCTTCTCCGGTACGTCCGCGGCCGACGTCGCGCGCTACCGGCGCGACGACGCGGTCATCGCGCTCACGAAGTGGGAGTCGGAGTGGTACGCGTCGCGTCGGGTGCGCCACGTTCACGTCACAGGTGTCGGACCAATCATCGACTGGCTCCCCGAAGTGCCGATGGACCCCGCGACGGTGCTCTTCGTCGGACGAAAGGAGCGATACAAGGGCTACCACGCGCTGCGCGACGCGGCGAAGATCGTGTGGCGTTCTCGTCCCGAGGCGCGGTTCGTCGCGATCGGGCAGAACGCGTGGACGGCGCGCTTCGAGCGACGCTGGAAAGACGATCGCTGGGTCGAGCGCGGGGTCGTGAGCGAGGCTGACAAGGCCGAGGCCTACGCCCGCGCGACCATCTTCGCGATGCCGTCGGTCCACGAGACGTTCGGGCACGCCTATCTCGAGGCCTGGTACGCGTGGCGCCCGGTCATCGCGGGAGATATCCCGCCGCTCCGCGAGGTCGTGCGCGACGGGGTCGACGGGCTCGTGGTCGCGCAGGAGCCCGACGCGATCGCGCGAGCGATCCTCACGCTGCTTGGCGATACGATCCGCGCGCGCCGCATGGGCGAGTCAGGTCGTTTCCGGCTGCAGGAGAGGTGGACCTGGGATCTCGTCGCCGAGCGGACCGAGCGCGCATACGAGGCGGCGCGGGAGCGGGCGAAGTCGAGCGCCACCCCGTGATCGTCCGAACCTCGCGCCGCTGGCTTCTGGTCGCCCTCGTCGGCATCGCGGGAGTTACCGCGCTCGCGGTGCTCGGCTACTTCAACTACGACGTCAGACGCGCGATCGCGGTGGCTCAAGGTGATACCGCAGAGGCGCGCGTCGACCACTATCTCGCGGCAATCGCGCGTGGTGATGAAGCTGCTGCAATTTCGAGATGGGGCGTCGACGCCGGCGGGTACAGGCAGGAACTCGAAGCGCGGCGCAGTGAGGTCACGCGGGCTCTCGCTTCGCAGCCTCCTCACTCCTACCGGATCGAGGGCATCGAATGGTGGAGCATGTGCTGCGAGCCCCACATCATCGCGTCCGGGCGCCTCGCGACAGGCGCCAGAGTGACCGTCGGGACCGATGACGCGCGCTACGTCTTCGATGTCTTCGCCGTCGAGAGAGAGCATGTCTACGACGGGCTGCCGCCGCGAGGCTGGGTCCTTCGTGATGTCTATCCGAGCGGCGCGGCCCCCATCTACAACAGGTTCCCCGGCCGCTAGCCGAGAGCGTCGAGGATGCGGCGGGTCGGAGCTGGGAGGTTCGGCGCGAGCCGGTAGAAGGACCAGATCCCTTGCTTCGTGACGTGGACGAGGCCGGCCTCGCGAAGCTTGGCCATGTGGTGCGACACGGTCGGCTGGGAGATGTCGAAGGTCGCCGTGAAATCGCAGATGCAGACCGGTTCCTTGGCCTCACGCAGGCAGAGCACGATCTGCAAGCGGGTGGGGTCGGCGAGCGTTTTCAAAACCTCGGTCGTCTGTTCGATCTGCTGGGGGCGTGCTCTCAGTGTCGGCGGGCAGCAGACGCCCCGCTCGCGCTCCGGAAGCACGGTAAGCTTTTCCACGCGAATGAGTCTCGCAGACGTATTGACGAACGTCAATGGATTCGCTAGCGTCGCATCGACGCTCGTCTATGCGTCGGAGGTGCCGGTGTGAGTGACATTCAGGAAGCCGTACGGGAGCGGTATGCGGCCAAGGCGCTTCAGATGGGCGACAAATCGAGCTGTTGCGACACGAGCTGCTGCAGCGATGGCGCGAGCTGCGGGGACCCTTACTCCGCAGACGAGCTCGCAGCGGTCGGCATCGATCCGACCGCCAGCCTCGGCTGCGGGAATCCAACGCTCCTCGCCGACCTTCGCCCAGGAGAGCGGGTCCTCGACCTCGGCAGCGGTGCCGGCCTCGACGTGCTGCTGTCGGCACGGCGGGTCGCCCCGGGCGGGCATGCCTACGGCGTGGACATGACCGACGAGATGCTCGCCGTCGCGCGGACGAACCAAGCAAAGGCCGCGGTCACCAACGCGACATTCCTCAAGGGAACCATCGAGGAGATCCCGCTGCCCGACGCCAGCGTCGACGTGGTCATATCGAACTGTGTGATCAACCTCGCGGCGGACAAGCGCGTGGTCCTGCGGGAGGCGCACCGCGTGCTCCGGCCCGGCGGCCGCTTCGCCGTCTCGGACATGGTCGCTCTCGCGGAGCTCCCGGCCGAGGTGAAGCGCTCGCTCGACCAGTGGGCCGGATGCGTCGCGGGCACGATATCTATCGACGAATACACGACGGCGCTCCGCGACGCGGGGTTCAAGGACGTGGACTTCGAGATAACCCGCGAGACGCGCCTCGAGGGCGTCGACGGCGGGATCGCAAGCGCATACATCCGCGCTCAAAAGGAGGTCCACGCATGAACGAGCCCTGCTGCCCCGCCCCCTGCTGCCCCGCACCCGAGTGCTGTCCGTCTGACCAGGAGCCTTGCTGCTAGCCAACTAGAATCCATCGCACCCGAGTGCGAGATGTGATCGGGCAGCGTCGCCTCCTCGCTCGTCTGGGCGAGAAAGCGCTCGAGGGCGACGTGGCCCGTGCCTACGAGCTCAGCGGCCCGCGGTCGATCGGCAAACGAACGGTGGCGATCCGGCTGGCGCAGACCCTCCTCTGCACCGGCGAGCCACGCATCGCCGGCGGCTGCGGGACGTGCCTTGCCTGCCGCAAGGTCGAGCACTTCACGCATCCGGACATCCGACTCGTCACCCGGCTCATGGATCTCGACAAGGACCCCGACAAGAAGTTCATCGCCATCGAGCAGATCCGCGAGATGCAGCAGGACCTGGCGCTCCGGCCGCTCGAGGGCAGCTGGCGGGTCGTCATCATCGACGACGCGGCGGACCTGTCCGAGCATGCGGAGGTCGCGCTCCTGAAGACACTCGAGGAGCCGCCCGTCCACGCAATCCTGCTTCTGCTCACACCCACCCCCGCGCGGCTGCTCGAGACGATCCGCTCCCGCCTGGTGCCGCTCCCGCTGCGCCTTGTGCCGACGGCCGAGATCGCGGAGGGCCTGGCCAAGCGCTTCGGCGCAGATGCGCGCCGTCACGCTCCGGCGGGTGCGGGCCGCCCCGGCCTCGCGATCGCGCTCGCGAGTGATGAGGCCGCGCGAAAAGCGCGCCGGACGCTCGAGGCCGAGTTCTACAAACTGGTCGGCAGCGGTCTGACCGACCGCTTCGCGTGGGCCGTCGACCTCGCCGAGTCCGAGCGTGACCCCCAGAAACGAAACGACGCCATCCAGTCACGCCTCGGCGGGTGGAGTGAGCTGGCGCGGGACGCCGCCGTCGTCGCACACGGCACGGAGCGGACGCTCCGGCCGGATCGTGCGCGCGAATCGGCTGCCCTTGCGAATGCGGTCGGACAGCGTGAGCTCGTCGACCTGGCGCTTTCGCTCGATCGCTGGCGGCGCGACATCGTCGAGTCGAACGTGAATGCGCGGATGTTGCTCGAGCTCCTGGTGCTGCGCCTTCCCTATGCGGCGGCGTTCGCCGGAGCGGCCGCATGATCAGGCCCCGCACGGTCATCGGCGCACGGTTCATGAAGGCCGGCCGGATGTATTTCTTCGAGACCGGCGGCGTGGACGATGTCGACCTGAACGAGTTCGTGATCGTTCGCACCGAGCTCGGGGAGGATGCTGCCCGCGTCGCGATACTGCCGACGGACTCGCCGCTCGTGATGGTCGACCCACCCCTCGGGACGGTCGTCCGCAAGGCCAGCGCCACCGACCTCTTCGCGATGAACAAGCACAAGCGCATGGAGGAGGACGCGACGAGGGCTGCCGCCGAGATGGTCCGTGCACGCAACCTGCCGGTCAAAATACTGGGCGCCGACTGGCAATTTGACGGCTCGAGCGTCGTCTTCTTCTTCTCGAGCGACGAGCGTCCCGATCTCAGCGAGCTGAATGCCGCGCTCGCCGCGCACTTCGGCACGCGCATCGAGTTCCGGAGGATGGGCGCACGCGACGAGACCAAGGTGATGACCGGGGTTGGCACGTGCGGCCGCGAGCTCTGTTGCTCCTCGTGGCTCGACAAGTTCTCGAACATCTCCATCCGAATGGCAAAAGAGCAGGACCTTCCGCTGAATCAGGCGAAGCTCACGGGTGTATGCGGCCGGCTCAAGTGCTGCCTCATCTACGAGCTCGAGACGTATCAAGAGGTGAAGGGCAAGCTGCCGAAACTCGGCGACACGTTCCATATCCCGTCCTGCGTGAGCGGCTCCTGCGGCACGTCCGGTTGCGCCACGACGCAGGGCGTCAACGTGGTCAAGGAGTCGATCGTCGTGGGAATGGTCGACGGATCGCGCAAGGTGTTGACCGCGGCCGAGCTCGGGGTCTCGTTCGACGCGATCCCGGCGCATACCAGAGGTGTCGGCACCTATGGAAGCGACGAGGTGCCGCGCCAGGAGCGGCCCACCCCCGTGACCGCTCCGGGCGAAGGCGGTCGGAAGAGGCGCCGCCGGCGCGGACGCCGTCGAGGCGGCGGCCAGCGCGGAGCGTGACCCACGTCATGCCGCGCTCGCTCCTTCTGGCGGCGTTCATCGCCGCGTGCTCCCTGCCAGGCTCGGGCGTGAGGTCCCCCTCGCCGACATCCACCGCATCCTCACCACCAGTCGCCACGGCCACGCCCACGGCGTCGCCGAGCCCATCGCAGAGCTCGGACCCCAGCGCGGCGGCGTACTTCATGACTCTTACGACCGGCTGGCGCCCGTCGACGAAGACCGTCGTCGTGGCCGAATTCCTCACGACGGGACACACCGCCAGCGGCACGACGATCGTCGCAGTACCGGTGGACGGCAGCGCGCCGGCGCGCCTCGTTACGGTCAGCGGCAGTGGGGGCACGCCGGCGGTCCGCTCCGATGGCGGCGCGGTCGCCGCGGCCCTCGGCGGTGGCGTCGCCGTCTGGGAGCTAAGCGGGGTCGTCCGTTGGATCGTTCCGAACGACGGCGGCATCACGGCGACATCGAACCCGGTGTGGTCGCCGGACGGCGCGTACGTGTACTTCGGGCGCTACAAGCCGGCGGTCACCGGATTCGGTGAGGATCTTGGCG
>JBOGTG010000056.1:0-18832 GCA_050692175.1 Candidatus Limnocylindria bacterium
AACCTCTTCAAGCTCGGCGCGGAGGTGATTTACGACCCGCAGAGCCGCCCACATGTGTCCGGCCACGCGAGCCAGGAGGAGCTGAAGCTCCTTCTCAACATCCTGAGACCCAAGAACTTCCTCCCGATTCATGGCGAGTACCGGATGCTCGTCCGGCACGCGCGTCTGGCGATGGATCTCGGCGTTGAACCGAAGAACGCCTTCGTCCTGACCAACGGCGATGTCCTCGAGATCGACTCGAAAGGCGCGCGGGTGGGGGAGAAGGTGCAATCCGGCGTCGTGTACGTCGACGGCCTCGGCGTCGGGGATGTGAGTCAGTCGGTCATGCGCGACCGCTGGTCGATCGGCAGCGATGGCATCTTCCTCGTCGTCGTGACGATCGAGCAGCGCACCGGCGCGGTCGTGGCCGGACCCGACATCGTGACGAAGGGTTTCGTCCCCGAGCACGACGCTGCCGAGCTCGTCGAGACCGCGAGGCAGCGGATCCTGGACGGCCTCGCCGAAGCGCAGACTGGCGAACACCTCGCCGAGCCGTCCGCGCTCAAAGACGCGATTCACAACAGCGTCGTGAACTTCCTGTACGAGCGCACCAAGCGGAGACCGATGGTGCTGCCCGTCATCATGCAGGTTTAGGTCGGTGGCGAGGCGAGCCGCGAGCTCCCGACGCAGAGGCGCGACCCCCGCTATCGACCCGCGCATTCGCGACGAGATCGGCGCGATCGCGGTGCTCGCGTTCGCGCTCCTGTCGACCGTCGCCCTCGCCACGGATCAGGGCGCGGTGTTGCAGTGGTGGCGCTCGACGCTCTTCGCGCTGCTCGGGTGGGCCGCATGGCTCGTCCCGCTCGCGCTCGGGGCGATCGCGCTCGAGCTCTGGTTCGGCTTCATCCGCCGCGAGACCGTGCTCCCGATTCTTGGGGGGATCGTGATCGCGGTGGCATTGCTCGGCCTCACGCGCCACTACGTGCGCGACGACATTGCCGGCGGTTTCGTCGGCGGCGCGGTCGCGAAGGCCGCGGCGAGCCTCTTTGGTCAGATCGGCGCGCCAATCGCCATCGGAGCGTTGCTTCTGGTCGGCGTGGTCATCGCGGCGAACCGCACCATCGCCGACCTGTGGAGGCCGGTGTGGAGGCAGCGCCCGTCGATCGGCGGGCTCAAGCCCGGCACGCTCATCCCCGGAGGAACGGCCTCGCGCTTCGAGCGCTTCCTTGACGAAGACGGCGACGAGCCAGCCGAGCCCATGCGGATCCACATCCCCGAAAGCAAGCCGACTCGCGCCGTCGGCACGGCTCAGGCTCCATCGCCGGGCACGACAGATAGGGCGCGGCAGCCTTTCGCTGTGTCTACGGCCGGACTCGCCTCCGCCGCCGTCATCGCCGAAGGCGTCCTGCATGCCGATCCTCCGGAGAAGCCGTGGGTCTTGCCCGCCATCGACGAGCTCGATCAGGGATCCGCGGCGCGTTCGGGCAAGGACGAGCTCATCCGCAACAAGCGCGTCATCGAGGAGACGCTTTCGCACTTCGGCATCGCGGCCTCGGTCGTCGACGTGTTCGTCGGGCCGGTCGTCACGCGGTACGAGCTGAAGCCCGCCGCCGGAGTGAAGCTGTCGCGGATCGAAGCGCTCTCCGACGACCTTTCGCTCGCGCTCGCCGCGCGGACGCTGCGGATCGAGGCGCCGATCCCCGGGAAAAGCGTTGTCGGGATCGAGATACCAAACCTCGCGATCGGGCTCGTCTCGGTACGCGACGTCGCGGAGAGCGCGGAGTTCAAGGCGTCGTCCTCGAAGCTCACCGTGGCCCTCGGCAAGGATGTCGCGGGCGGCGCGATCGTGACGGATCTCGCGAAGCTTCCGCACCTCCTGATCGCCGGCCAGACCGGGTCGGGCAAGAGTGTGTGCGTCGGAGCGATCCTGACGAGCCTGCTTCTTCAATCGACTCCCGATGACGTGCGGATCCTCATTGGCGACCTCAAGCGGGTGGACTTTCCTGGATTCAACGGCGTGCCGCACCTCGTCGTCCCTGTCATGCACGACTCCCCCCAGATCCTCAACGCTCTGTACTGGACGACGAGCGAGATGGACCGACGGTATCGGCTCTTTGCTCGCGCGAACGCCCGCAACATCGCCTCGTACAACGAAAAGCACACCGGTAGCGACCGGGTTCCGTATGTCGTCTTCATCATCGACGAGCTCGCCGACCTGATGCTTCAGGCACCGATACAGGTCGAAAAGCAGATCACGCGGGTCGCTCAGCTGGCCCGCGCGACGGGCATCCATCTGGTGCTTGGCACGCAGCGCCCTTCAGTCGACGTGATCACGGGGCTCATCAAGGCAAACGTGCCGGCTCGTATCGCATTTGCTACCGCTTCGTCGGTCGATTCCCGCACGATCATTGATATGACGGGCGCGGAAAAGCTCCTCGGTCGCGGCGACATGCTTTGGCTTGCGCCCGACGCGGCGAAGCCGGTCCGCGCGCAGGGGGCGTTCGTCTCCGACGCGGAGATCGAGCAGATCATTCGCCACTGGCGACAGCAGCGTGAGGCCCGCTACGACCTATCCATCCTCGAGGACAAGGATCGTCCGCGCATCCGCGAGGAGGGCGGCGGGGACGAGATCGACGATGACCGCTACGAGGAGGCCGTAGAGATCGTGCAGCGCGCCGGGCAGGCGTCCGTGTCGATGCTTCAGCGGAAGATGACGATCGGGTTCGCGCGCGCCGGTCGGCTCATCGACATCATGGAACAGAACGGCGTCATCGGGCCATCGCAGGGGCCCGGCAAGATGCGCGAGGTCTACGGGATGGCGAAGGATGACGCTTAAGCGAGCGACGAGCGGCTTCGCCGTGAGGAGCGAGTCAACCAGCCATGAGCGCGTCTCCGCGGTCGCTTCGCGCCCAGGGGCCCCTGCCCCTGAGCCGCGAGATTGGGCAGATGCCTAGCCTCGGCGAGCAGCTGCGTGCGCAGCGCGAGCGAAAGAGCATCACCCTCGAGCAAGCCGCGGCCGACACGCGCATCCGCGAGAAGTTCCTGAAGGCGCTCGAGGATGGGGACTATCCGTCCCTCCCGGGCGCGGTGTACACGCGCGGCTTCCTGCGGAATTACTCGGACTATCTCGATCTCGAGACCGACGAGCTGGTTGTGCTCTATCAGCAGGAACGCGGCGGCGGCCCACCCGAGCCCACCGCGAAACGCACCTTCAAGCCCTATCGACCGGTGGTGCACCACGGCCTCATCTTCCGGCCGGTCATCTTCGTTCCGGTCCTCATCATTGCGTTTGTCGGCTCGTTCCTCGGGTACATGTACTACCAGTTCACGACCTTCGCGACGCTGCCAAGGCTCGAGATCACCAGCCCCGCGACCGATGGGCTCGCCGCGAGCTCGGAGCTCGTCGTGAACGGCGTGACCGTGCCGGACGGTCGCATCACGGTGAACGTATTCCCAGGCCCCGACGTGTTCGGCGACATTCAGGCCGCGAGCGACGGTAGCTTCACCACGACGGTGTCGCTGAAGCCCGGATCGAATCACGTCGTCGTGGAGGTCCTCGACGCTGCGGGCAGGACAAACCGGATCAGCCGCACGATCCAATACCAGGCGCCTGCGGTGGGCGTGAGCGCCCCGCCGGTCCTCGCCGTCGAGCAGCCGGCGAACGGTGCGACGTTCACCAACACCTACGTGCAGGTGAACGGTCGCGTCGACCGGGGCGTGACGGTACAGATCAACAACGTGCCCGTGGCCGTGAGCTCCGACGGCACCTTCCAAGCGCGCTACTACCTTCCCGCCGGACCGCAGCCCTTCCGCATCGTGGCGCGCAACAGCGCGGGCGGCACGGTCGAAGAGACGCGCACCGTGGTCATCGCGTACACCGCCGCCGTTGTAATCGTGCGGGTGACGGGCGGCGAGTCCTGGATCCTCGCCACGGTCGACGGCAAGTGCGACCCATGCCAGGGGCGCGTCTTCAAGGACGGCGAGACCGCGACGTTCCAGGGCAGGGAAGTGCGCATTCGCACCGGCAACGCGGCCGCGGTGCAGGTGAATTACAACGGGCAGGTCACGGCGTCTCTCGGCCGTCCCGGGGAGGTCGTCGAGCGCGTCTTCGTTGCGCGGTGACTCTCCCGAACGCGCTCAGCGCGGCACGCGCCCTTCTCGTCATTCCCGTGATCGCGCTCATCGCGATCGGTGACGTTTCTTCCGCTCTTGTCGTCTTTCTCGGCGCCGCCGCGACCGATGCCTTAGACGGACCTCTCGCGCGACGGCGTGGCACGACGGCGCTCGGGGCCGCGCTGGATCCCCTTGCGGACAAGATCCTCGTCGTCGGCGCCCTCGCCGCCCTCGCCTTGCGCGGCCTCGCACCGGGCTGGGCCGTCGTCCTCATCTTCGTCCGTGAGCTCGTCGCCATCGAGCTCCGCGCCCGCTCGCCTCACGCGGTGGACGCTGGCGCGGACGGCAAGGCCAAGATGGTCCTTCAGGTGGCGGCGATCGCGCTGCTCATGGCGACGGCGGCCTGGCCGGCCGCCAGCCTCGCAACCGCTGCGAACGCACTGCTCGTGGCTGCAGCCGCACTCACCGTGCTCTCTGGCGTCAGACTCGTGCTGCGTGCCAAACAAACGACCGCCGACCCTGCCTGAGCTCGAGGAGCGCATGGGTGCGCTCCACTCGCGACTGCGCCGCCGCAAGCTGACCGTCGCGGCGGCCGAGTCCTGCACCGGCGGCCTCCTCGCCGCGGTCCTCACCGCTCACGGCGGTTCGAGCGAGTACTTCAGGGGCGGGGCCGTCGTCTACTCGAACGAGGCGAAGACCATCCTCGCCGACGTGGCGCCCGACCTCATCCACGGACACGGCGCGGTCTCGTCGGTCGTGGCCGGCGCCCTCGCGCGCGGCGCCCGAGCGCGGCTTGGCGCGAAGATCGGTCTCGGCATCACCGGCATCGCCGGTCCGGGCGGCGCGACGCCGGGGAAGAAGATCGGACTGACCTACGTCGCCGTGGACAGCGACGATCACTCGGCGGTGAAGAGGTACGAGTGGCCCTACGACCGCGAGGGCAATCGCCTCGCGTCGGTCGGCGCCGCGCTCGACCTCCTCGAGAAGGCGATCGAATGACCGTCGAGCCCCGCCGCGTCCGTTTCGCGGTCGCAGGCAACGTCGGCTGGGGACGCCAACGATGAGCGCGCGGGTGCTCGGCGTTGGCCTTCTCGGCCTCGGCACCGTCGGCTCGGCTGTGGCGCGGGCGTTCGCGGATCGCTCGCGTCGCATCGACGCGGCCGCGGGACGGCCCCTCCGGCTGATCGCGGCGGCAGTACGCGATCCACAGAGGGCGCGGAACGCGGGCGACGTTCCGGTCACCACGGACCCTCACGCGATCCTCGACGACCCCGAGGTCTCGATCGTCGTCGAGGTCATCGGCGGCACCGACCCGGCGCGCGAGCTGGAGCTGGGCGCGTTCGAGCGGGGCAAGCACGTGGTCACGGCGAACAAGGAGCTCGTCGCCAAGGACTGGAAGGCACTCCACGAGGCCGCCCGGCTCGCGAAGCGCGAGCTTCGCTTCGAGGCCGCCGTTGCGGCCGCCGTACCCGTGATCGCGGGCATGCGCGGGCTCGGCGCGGTGCGGCCGCGGGTGCTGCGCGGCCTCCTCAACGGCACGACGACGTACATCTGCGCCCGCATGGAAACGGGCAAGTCGTTCGACGAGGCGCTCGCCGAAGCGATGGCGGCGGGCTATGCCGAGGCGGATCCGACGAATGACGTCGACGGGCACGATGCCGCGTACAAGCTCTCGATCCTCGTCTCCCTCCTGGAGGGCCGGCACTTCCACCCCGACAACGTGCGCCGCACGAGCCTCCGGGGCGTAGCCGCGTCGGACATGACCGGCGCCGCCGCGCGCGGGGCGCGCGTTCGGTATCTCGCGGTGGCTGACTTCGGCGAGAAGGCGACCAAGGCCCGCGTGGGACCCGAAGAGGTGACCGCGGATTCGCTCGAGGGGCAGGCGACGGGACCGACGAACGTGATCACGCTCGAGAGCGATCTCGTTCCACGTTTGGTTTGGAGCGGCCCAGGCGCGGGCGGCGACGCGACCGCGTCCGCGATACTCGGGGACGTGATCCAGATAGCGCGGCACAGCGCGTGACCCGCACCGTCCTGAAGTTCGGCGGAACGTCGGTGGCGTCGCCCGCCGCCCTGCGGCGCGTCGCCGAGATCGTGAAGGGGACGAAGGGCGAGCGCATCGTCGTCATCTCCGCCACCGCGGGCACCACGGATGCTCTCATTGGCGCCGCCCGCGGCGCCGAGAAGGGCGATGCGCAAACGGCGCAGGACACGATCCTCCGACTCTCGGAGGAGCACCGCAACCTCATCGCGGACGCGCTCGGCTTCGAATCTGCGGACGTCCTGAAGGAGATCGCCGACCTCACCGAGCGCACGACCGCACTCCTGCAGAGTGTCGCGATCCTCCGGGAGTGCACCGCGCGAACGCTGGATGCGATCGTCTCGTATGGGGAGCGAATCTCGGCGCCGATCGTCGCGGCGGTCCTGAACCACACCGGAACGAAGGCGGAGGCGCTCTCGGCCGAAGGGCTACTCATCACCGACGACGCCTTCGGGCACGCCAATCCGATCGTCGACGAAACCCGCACGCGCGTATCGAAGGAGCTCGAGTCGCGGCTCGGCTACGGGGTCGTACCCGTCGTCACCGGCTTCATCGGGTCGACGACGGACGGCGTGACGACCACGCTCGGTCGGGGAGGATCGGACTATTCGGCCGCTGTGCTCGCCGCGGCGACGAAGGCCGACGAGCTACGGATCTACACCGACGTGAGCGGCGTGATGAGCGCCGATCCCCGCGTCGTGAAGGGTGCGAAGCCACTCGAGTCGATGTCCTACGCGGAAGCTGCGGAGCTGAGCTACTTCGGCGCGAAGGTGATCCACCCGCGCACCGTCCTCCCCGCGGTTGAGGCCGGCATCCCCGTTCGGATCCTCAATACGTTCGCGCCGTCGGATCGCGGAACCACGATCACGAACAACTCCGACAAGGACGGCAGCGTCGTGAAGGCGACGACGTCGCTCGGAGGGCTCGGCCTCATAACGGTGCAGGGCGCGGGCATGAGCGGAGTGCCCGGGTTCGCGGCGCGCGTCTTCGACACGGCGGCGGCCGAGCGCGTCTCCGTCATGATGATCAGCCAGTCGTCGAGCGAGAACTCGATCTGCCTCGTCGTACCGGACGACGCGACCGACCGTCTCAAAGGCGCGCTCGAGAAGATGTTCAACGCCGAGCTCCGGCGGCACGACGTCGAAAAGATCTCGGTCGAGCGGCCCGTCGCGATCGTCGCCGCGGTGGGGGAGGGGATGCGCGGTACGCCGGGGGTCGCCGCGCGCGTCTTCACGGCGCTCGGGAAGTCGGGCGTGAACGTCGTGGCGATCGCTCAGGGCTCGAGCGAGCTGAACATCTCCTTAGTGGTACTGGAGAAGGACCGCGAGAAGGCCGTCCGGCTCATCCACGAAGAGTTTCACCGCTGAGGACGCTCAATCACTTCAGCTTCCTGCTGCTCGTCGCCGTCGTCACGATCCCGACCATCGTCGGTCTCGCGATCGTGATGTCACCGGCCGGCTCGCTGGCCCTTCCCGCGTTCGCCGCCACCCTCGCCATCGACCTCGTCATCTTCGGCGCGATCTGGCTCGCAATGCGACCAGGACAGCCCGATATCAGCTCTCCGGAGCAGCTCGCGCGCGTGGTGAAGGGCGGCAAGCCAGTGGTGGTGGAACTCTACTCGAACTTCTGCATGATCTGCATGGCGAACCGGCAGAACATCAAGATCGCGGCGACGAGCCTCCGCGGTCAGTGCCGTTTTGTTCGGGTGGAGCTTCCGACTAAGGCCGGCGCGGTGATCGGCGACGCGTACGGGTGCCGTTACACCCCGAGCTATCTGGTCTTCGACGAGCATGGGGATCTGGTGCGGACGATCCTTCCCGACAACGTCACCCCGATGGCGAACGGCTACCGCATCCTCGACGAGACGGGCGCGGTCGTGAGCCGAGCCCCCCGCGTGACACCAGCGCTCCTCGTCGACCTCGTTCGCTTCACCGGCTAACCGCTCGCTCGCTATCCGGCCGTCTGCCAAACTCGACGGCATGCGCGACCCTGGCGCGCCCGTGGACCTCTACCGCCTGCTCGAGGCAACCGACGAGCCCGAGCTCATCGACCGCGAGATGCCGGAAGACGCGGAGATCCTGGAGCTGGGCGCAGGGTCCGGCCGCATCACGCATCCACTGATCGCGCTCGGGCGGCGCGTCGTCGCGGTCGATTTCAATCCCGAGATGCTCGCGCTCATCGAGGGCGCCGAGACGATCGAAGGGCGCATCCAGGACCTCGATCTGGGCCGCCTTTTCGGTGGCGTGCTGCTCATGAGCAACCTCATCAACCATCCCGACCCGGACGAGCGCCTCGCTCTCCTGCGGGCGATCCAGCGGCACCTCGCGCCGCACGGCATCGCGCTCATCGAGCGCTACGACCCGGAGAGCGGCGAGGATCCAACCCCGACGGAGCGTGAACGCTACGGCATCACCGTTCGGGCCTTCGACATCCGGCGAGAGGGAAAACTCCTGTATCAAAAGATCGAGTACGACGCCGGAGCGCGCGGCCGCTGGATGGTGGATCTGCAGGGCGCCCGCATCCTGACCGACGACGAGACACTTGCCGACCTAGCAGCGGCCGGGCTCCGTCTGCTGCGATGGATCGACGAACGGCACCGGTGGCTCGCCGCGGCGCTCCTCTGATACGTCAAACTTGACCGCGATGCGAAAGCGCAAGGTCGCGGTCCTCGGCGCCACAGGGACGGTCGGGCAGCGGTTCATCGGTCTCCTGCAAGGCCATCCGTGGTTCGAGATCAGCGCGCTCACCACGAGCGACACCAAGGCCGGCAGGCGCTACGGCGACGTCACCCCATGGCACTTCGCCGGCGAGATGCCGGCCGCCGTCGCCGGCATGAAGCTGCAGGGGACGACCGCCGACCTCGACGCCGAGATCTGCTTCTCCGCCTTGCCGCCCGACGCGGCCGAGCAGTGGGAGGCCGCTCTCGCGAAGACCGGGCACCACGTGTTCTCGAACGTGAAGACACACCGCATGGACGAGGACGTTCCACTCCTGATCGCGGAGGTCAACGCCGAGCACATGCACGCGCTCGACGTGCAGCGCCGCAAGCGCGGCTGGTCCGGCTCGATCGTCACGAACGGGAACTGCTCGGCGATCGGCTTTGCGCTGGCGGCCGCGCCGCTGCAGAAGAGGTTCGGGATTGAGCGCGCGGTCGTCACCACGATGCAGGCGCTCTCTGGCGCGGGCTATCCCGGCGTCGCGTCGCTTGATGCGCTCGACAACGTGGTCCCGTTCATCGCTGAGGAAGAAGAGAAGATGCAGCAGGAGACGAAGAAGTTCCTCGGCACATGGGACGGAAAGCGCTTCGTCGACGCCGACTTCGCGTTCTCGGCGCACTGCAACCGCGTCTCCGTGCGCGACGGCCACACCGAGACGGTGAGCGTCACACTCCGCGGCTCGCCCTCGCCCGACGCCGTGAAGGAGGCCATGCGCGAGTTTCGCGGGCGACCGCAGGAGCTCAAGCTCCCTACCGCGCCCGAAAGGCCCATCCATGTGCGGGACGACCGCAATCGCCCCCAGCCGATCCTCGATCGCGACACCGAGCGCGGCATGGCCGCCGTGGTCGGCCGCGTGCGCGAGGACCCGGCCATGGGCATCAAGTACGTGGTGCTGACCCACAACACGATCCGCGGCGCGGCAGGCGCGTCCGTCCTGAACGCGGAGCTGCTCGCCGCGGAGGGGTGCCTCGGGAGTTGAGCGCGGCGGCCGAGACGTTCGTCGCGCGGCTCGATCGCGTGCCGCTCAACCGCTTTCACCTACGTCTGCTCATCCTGTCGGGGCTCGGGTGGATGTTCGACGCGATGGACGTCCTGATGCTGAGCTTCCTCCTGGCGCCGATCCGCGGCGAGTTCAAGCTGGACGCGACGGGGGCCGGCCTGGTGGCGAGCGCGACTTTCGTCGGGATGTTCGTCGGGGCCGCGGTCGCGGGCCGCCTGGCGGACCGTTACGGGCGGCGCACTGTCTTCACGGCCACGCTCGTCGTCTTCTCACTCGGAAGCGCGCTCTCCGCGCTCGCGCCGACGTTCGAGACGCTTCTCGCGGCCCGGGTCGTCGCGGGGCTCGGCCTCGGCGGGGAGCTCCCGGTCGTGGCGACATTGGTGAGCGAGCTCTCGCCGCGCGCGCAGCGCGGGCGGATGATCGTGCTGCTCGAGTCGTTCTGGGCGTACGGGACGATCCTGGCGGGCATCGTCGCGATCACGGTCGTGGCCAATTACGGGTGGCGGTGGGGGTTCGCGGTCGGCGCGCTGCCGGCGCTCTACGTCGCTTATCTCCGCCGCGCACTGCCTGAGTCGCCGCGCTTTCTGGCCGAGAAGGGGCGCGCGCCGGAAGCCGACGCGGTCGTTCGGCGTGTCGAACGCGCCGGTGGGGGAGCTCTCCTCACGCTCGCGCCGGCCGTCGCTCCGACGCGGGCCGGGCGGACCCGAGTGGCAGAGCTCTGGAGCGGTCGCTACGCGCGACGCACCGCGATGCTTTGGATCCTCTGGTTCGGCGTGGTGCTGACGTACTACGGCATCTTTCTGTGGATCCCGTCGATCCTCGCCACGCGAGGTTTGTCGGAGGTCCGAAGCAACGAGTTCTTCTTCCTCTCGACGCTCGCACAGGTGCCGGGCTACTTCAGCGCGGCATGGCTCGTCGAGCGACTTGGACGGAAGCCGACGCTCGTGGCGTACCTGCTCGGGACCGCAGCGTCTGCGTTCATGTTCGGCAACGCGGGCACCGGTACAGACGCGTTCATCTGGGCCGCCCTTCTGTCGTTCTTCAACCTTGGCGCATGGGGAGTGGTCTATACGTACACGCCGGAGCTGTACCCGACATCAATACGGGCGACCGGGGCGGGCATTGCGGCCGCCGTCGGACGCATCGGCGGGATCATCGGACCGTATCTCACGCCGGTGCTCGTGACCGCGATCGCTGTGAACGGCACGTTCGCAGTCTTCATGGCCCTGCTTGTACTGACCGCCGCGGCCGTCGCGGTGCTCGGTGAGGAGACCCGCGGCCGATCGCTCGAGGAGATCGCCCCGGAGGGCGAAGCGGCCTAGCCTGTCCCAGGCGGCATCGGAATGGACGTCTCGGACGGCGCGCGTTGCGAGCTCGTGTGCGCGTTCGCGCAGTTCGGGCAGCAGAAGATCTTGTCGTCGCGCTTGGCGACCGTGGACCACTCCGTTATCAGCACACCGCAGTGGGCGCACTCTTCGTTGGCCATCGCTCGCACCTCCAAGCGAGCCCCTGCACCGGAGATGCCAGCACCCGGCGGGGACTGACGGTGCCAGGAAGGCGCCGCGTGCGAACCGCGAGCCGACCGGCGCCCCCGCCGGGCACGGACACAACGGCAACTGGATGTGGCTCCCGAGCATCGGAGTGCCGGTTGACGCTTGGGGTTTCGCGGTGCCAGGCGGTTTCGCCTCTACCGCTTTCGACTTCCCAGGGGCGAACGGCAACTTCACGTGAAGGTGGAGACCATCCGCCTCCACGGGTTGATCACTAACCCGAGGCCCGCTCGCCACTGTGCAGCACGCGGACCTTCACCGGAGCGGCGACGCCCTTCAGTGTGAGCTCGCGCCGCTCGGGGTCGCCGGCGAGGCCGGACGCGACGAACGCGTCCTCGCTCACGATGACCTCCCCCGTGGCAGCGACCGATGCAAATCGCGCTGCGATCGTGACCGCGTCGCCGAGCGCCGTGAGCTCGGCCATGTCATCTCCCTTGCCGACGGACCCCACGAAAGCGACGCCGGTGTGAACGCCTGCCCCCACCGGCACCCACGGGGTCTGGTCACCGTGGCCGGTGGCCCGCAGGATGTCGAGGCCGCTCAGCACGGCTTCGCGAGCGTGCTGCGGCCCTGCGAAGCCGGGGCGAAATACCCGACGACCTGGTCGCCCATGAAGCGATCGATGAGCGCCCCGTGCGCGATGAGCGCGTCGATCCCGACTCCATAGAAGCGATCCATGAGGTCGTGCAAGCCCTTCGGCCCAAGCTGTTCTCCGAGCGGCGTGGATCCGCGCACGTCGGCGAAGAGAAACGACAGCTCCAGCTCCACGCCGCCCTTATTTCGGATGAGCTTCGAGCAGCATGCGAAGCAGTAGCGCGGGTTGCGAGCCCAGGGTCCTTTACCCACGACCTTCAGAAGTGGCGCGATTGGTCCCGCGAACGGCACCGCGCAAAACTCGCACCGAGGCGGGCTTGGTATCGCTAGGAAGACACGCCGGAACGCACGAAGACCGGGGTTCGTTCCGAGGAGAAGACCCCGCCACTCCTCCTCGGGACTGAGACTCTTTCGCACCATCGGCGGGAGGCTAGGCGCTTGCTGGACAGGCCACAATGCGTCCGCATGAACCGTCGACTCCCGATGCTGGCGCTCGCGGGCCTACTTGCGACCGCGTGCTTCGGCAAGTTCGCGCTCGGCGTCACGCAGACGATCGAGCCGACTCCCATCCTGCCTGGCGCGAGCGTGAAGCAGGAGCTCAACATCGAGGCCGACGGCCTGCTCGGTACCGCGGTGAAGCAGGCGATGAGCGAGGCCGCCGTGAAACAGGCGCTCCCGCAGTCAGGGACCCAGTGGCAGGTCCGGGATAACTCGGAAGGGTCGGCGGTCCACCTTCGTATGTTCCGGACCGTGAGCCTGAACGAAGCGCAGGCCGAAGTCCCGGAGGCCACGACGGGCGGATTCGACATCGGGACGGTCACCGTTCGCGCCGACGATTGGCTCGTTGCGCGACGGTATGCGGTGCGCGTCGTTGTTTCTTCGCGCGCTCCCACGTCGCCGACCGGAACCCCGACCGGAACCGACGCCGCCTCGCAGCAGCTCGCGGCGGCCATGCTCGCCGGGATCACCTACGACTACTACGTCAGTCTACCGGGCATCGTCACCGCGACCAACGGCGCGCCCGGGGATCAGTCGCGGCTCGTGTGGCATCTCGATCCAACCTCGGCGTCCGAGCGCATTCTCACCGCCGAAAGCATCTATCCCGACGTGCCGCGGCTCGTCTTGCTGCTGGTGCTCATCGGGCTGATCGTCGTCGGCACGATCGTCCTGCGATCCCGCCGAGCGCGACCGGTCGTGGCCGAAACGCCGGGACCGTTTACGCCGCTCGAGCCCTAGCGCGGGAGCTGGGCCAGGAACCGCTCCGCGTTCTTGTACGCGATGGCATCGCGAGCCTCATCCGGCAGCTGGATGAGCCATCCGCGGATCCGATTCACGATGTCCGCGTATGCATCCCACCGTTCGTTCCCCGTGAACGTGCCGCCCACCGTCCACGTGTCCGAGCCGACCATGAAGCGATCGCTGTACTTGAGAAGGAGCGCGCGCCACTTCGGATCGAGCTGACCCTGCGGCGCGACGTCGTCGCGCAGAGAGAGCTCGACCGAGAGCTTCGGCCAGCTGGCGAGAAGGGTGTCGATCTGCTCGGTCGTCGCGTTCACGCCAGCGTGCTCCCAGACGACTGTCTCATCGGCCCCTACGTAATTCAGCAGCTCTGCGACCGCGCGAGCGTCGGCGTGTGCCTGAAGGAACAGATCGTGCTGCCGCGCGAAGGCGATCACGTTCTTCACCACGGGTAGCGTTATCTGACCGGCGTTCAAGTGAAACTCACCGAACCCGCGGTGTATCCCAGCGCGGTATGCGGACTCGACGTAGGCCACGATCGTTCCGTCTCTCGTCCACGCGAAGACGTCGGCGCCGTTGCGGTACGGGCCGAGGATCGGAACGATCCGGTCGCCGAGCACCGCCTTGAGGCGGAACGTGCCTTCGTCCGGCGCGCTCGAGACGAGCGCCGAGCGAACGCCGAGCGAATCGAGGAGCGTCTTGATCTTCTCAGGCGGATATGCGGTCCAGGACTCACGGCTGTAGTGCAGATGGGCGTCGAAGATCGGCAGCACACCGGGAGTGGGGGAGGGCGTCGACGACGCCGTCGGGCCTGGCGATGGTGAGGCGACCGCAAGGGTTGCGGTAGCGCTCGGAGACGGCGAGCTCACCGCGGGCCGTCCGCACGCGGCGAGTAACGCAAGCGCAACGAGCAAGGCGCGAGCCATCACGCTCTAGGGTCTCACGCCGTTTGGTCTATGAAATGGCCATTCAGTGGCGAGGTCCGGTGCCAGCGAGCAACTACACCGTAGGCCGCGGCGGCAGCTCGATCGACCTCATCGTCGACCACTGGACCGTCGTGATGTTCGAAAGCGCGATCAGGCGGTTCAAGAATCCCGCAAGCATCCTGTCCGCGCACTACGTCATCGGGTCCGACGGCCGCATCGCGCAGCTGGTGAGCGAGGACGACACCGCGTACCACGCCGGCCTGTTCTCGGTGAATGAGCGGTCGATCGGCATCGAGCACGAGGCCGGTCCCGCGATGCCGCCGAGCGACGCGCTCTACGCGGCATCCGCGCGATTGCATGCCGATATCGCAAGCCGGTACGCACTCACGCTCAAGACTGGCGCGACCGTCCTTCGGCACCACGCGATCCTGCCGACGGAATGCCCCGGGACGCTGGATCTCGATCGCATCGTTCGCGCAGCACTGGAGGAGGACGACATGTTCACCGAAGAGGATCGCCGCAAGCTCAACCGCGTGTACGACCACCTCGAGGCGTACGAGCCGCTGACGTGGACGAAGCGGCTGCAGCTCTGGCTCGCACGGGCTTTGATGACCGGGCTGCCGACCGCCGATCTTTCGGGGCCCGACGTCGAGACGGGCCAGCCGTTCGACGCGAAGACGGCTTCGCGGCGCTGACCTTCGGTCGCGAGCGCGGCGTGCTGAGGTAGTGGTGCCAGAGGACCCGCGCAGCCACCGCTCGCCACGGGCGCCACGCCCGCGCGAGGCGGCCGATGCGATCGGAGCTCGGGAGTGAACGCATCCGCTTCACCTCGCGGATCGCGGCGACGAGCGCGAGGTCGCCCGACGGCCAGATGTCGGCCCTGCCGAGGGCCATCAGAAGGTAGATGTCCGCGGTCCACGCGCCGACGCCTCGGAGCTTGATGAGTGCGGCCCGTGCCTCGTCGTCGTCGAGCGCCACGAGTGCGTCGGGGTCGAAGTCGCCCGCGACGATCGCTTGCGCGAGCTCGCGAATGTAGGCGCTCTTCTGCCGCGTGAGTCCCGCGCCTCGCAGGTCGGCCTCGGCCAGGACTGCGACCCGCTCGGGCGTCACGGCGCCGGCAAGTCGCTCCAGCCGTCCGTACGCGGCGCGGCCGGCCGACAGCGATATCTGTTGCTCGAGGATGATCTGCACGAGGGTCTGGAACCCAGGCGGACGATCCCACAGTGGTGGCGCGCCGTGACGCTCGACGACGGCTGCCAGATGCGGGTCACGACGCGCAAGCTCGGCCACACCCTGGGCCAAGGCCGCGGTGGTCAGCTGCAACGCCACATCCCTCAAACGAGCCGACCGGTCTTCTTGTGAGACGGGCACGCGCCCACCGTAACGGCTCTGGCGCCGCAGTGATGTAATCCTGCGTATGGCGAAGCCCGTGTCGCTCGACCGGAGCCACGACGTAGAGACCGACGCCGAGCGCGAGCGTCTGCGCGCACTCATCGCGCGGTTGAGCGATAAGGATTTAAGTCGGCCCATGCCCGGTGGTTGGACCGTCGCCGCGGTCCTCGCGCATGTCGGCTTCTGGGACGCGCGAGCGATCTACTACCTCGACAAGTGGGCTGCCGGCGCGCCGCCGACGCCCTACGAGCCCGAAGACACCGACGCGATCAACGATTCGGCCAAACCCCTCTGTCTGGCGCTTCGACCCCGTGATGCTGCGGAGCTCGCGCTCCGTCTTGCCGAGGAGGCCGACGGAAAGGTGAGGGCGCTGAGCGATGCGATGCTGCGGAAGATCGGGGCGACCGGAGGCCCGCCGTTCAACCTGTCGCGCGCGATCCACCGCAAGGAGCATCTCGACGAGATCGAGCCCTTGTTCAGCGCCTGAGCGTCAACCGAAGCGCTTTTTGTAGAGCTCCTTCAGCTCGGCATCGGTGCTACCGAGATAGCGGCTCGTGGTCGCGACGTTGCGGTGTCCGGCGAGTCGTTGCGCGGCCGGGACGTTCATCTGTGTGGCCCACGCGGTGATTGCGGCGTGCCGCAGCCAGTGCGGCGACACGCTCTCGGAAAGACCGGCGCGCTTCGCCGCCTCTGTGACGATCGTTTGAGCCATCTTCACGCCCATGCGGTAGGAGCCGCCTTCCTTCTTGCGCCTTGTGATGAAAAGAGCCGGATCCTTGTCCTTTCGGCTTCGCAGGTAGCGCTCGAGCCACTCGCGCGCGCGCATCCGTAAGAAGACGCGACGGTAGCGGCTCCCTTTGCCGAACACGGTCACCTCGTCGGCGATGCGGACGCCGTCCTTGGGGTTCACCGCGCGCGCATCGAGCTCGAGTTTGTCGCGATCGAGGCCGACCAGCTCAGAGACGCGGCATCCGGTGGCCGCCAGGAACTCCAGGAGCGCGCGGTTGCGCAGACCCTCGTCGGACGCGGTGTCGAAGCTTTCGAGAAGCCGCTCGAGCTTCTGCTGGTCCAGGTGCCTTGCGTCGGGGCTCGGATCCGGCGCCTTCGCGAGCTCGACCTTCTCTGGTCCCGGGACCGGCAGATCGAGCAGCACGCCGAACTTGAGCAGCCCGCGGAGCGCGATAAGGTGGAGATTCTTCGAAGCGGCCGAAATTGGGCGCTTGCCGGCGTCCCGACCCGCGAGGAGCCGGCGCCTCGTCAGGTGACTGCCGTAGGCCTTCAGGATGCGGACGTCGATGTCCTTCGCCCGCGGCTCGGCGCCGTCGCGCTCAATGAAGTCCAGGAACTCCACGAGGAAGCGCTCGTACCGCGGGAGCGTCGTTTCGCTGCGTCCCTTGTCGCGAAGCTCCTGCAGGTAAGCCCGTGCGAGGTCGCGTACGGGGCTATTCGGCCCGAGATCCCGCGGATCGACGTAGGAGGCCGAAACAAGGCCATTCGGGGCCTCGGGCTCTTCTGGCAGTCGTGTAATCCTCATTCTGCGACTTGTCTACCAAAGGTGCGACGGATGTGTCAAGGGTGCGGGGTGAGCATCCATCCCCCTTGCCTGGGATCAGACCTGAAGTGCGGGCGCGTCCGTTGGCGTCGACGTTGCGGACTGCGGCGGTAGCGCATTCCGCGTCGCTCTCGCGGCGATCGCAGTGAGCGCGAGTCCGATCGTCAGCAGCGGAAGCGAGACGAGATGCGCACTGAGCGCCAAGACAAGGACCGACCCAACGCATGCTGCGATGGCGATCGCACCGGCACGCTCGCGCAGGCGGACTGCAACGGCCAGCATTGAGCTCGGCAGCGGAGCGAGGAGCGAGGCTCCGAGAAATGCCAGCATGAGCCTGTACCCCTCCACTTTCTCCGCTGACAGCAGTGGTGAGCGTCCGTACAACGCCAGAATGCCGGCGAACAAAGCGAACAACGCAAGTCGGCCGTCGGCGGCCGCGCTCAGAAGTCGCGTGCGGACGTCTGCGAGCCCGATGCGATCTGTCCGACCGATCTCCGCTACGACATCGGTGACAAACTGTTCGCGAAAGCGCGCGAGTAGCGGGAGGCGATCGCTAGGACTCGGAGTCCTCAGCGAACGGCCGCTTGCAATATCGATACAGGCTAGCGCGACTCCGAGAAAGAGGAGGAGCCTCCAAACTGGGTTGGGACCCTCAGCGGCGAGCGCGAATATCAGACCCACGAAGGCGGCCGCCGTGGCTAAGCGCATGGAGACAGGGCGGCCCAAGGCATCCGTGACGATGCGAGTGCTCAAACGGGGTAGCCGCGCGGGTTCTGCCTGGCAGACGACGCTCCCAGCAACCTTGTCGTGAAGAGCCCGTCTCCGCGAATCGAACAGCGGCCAAATGGAGTCGAGCACTCCGAGCACCGGAAAGCCAGCGGACACCAGAAAGAACCCCCAGAGGACCGCAGTCACAGCCCAGCGTCGAAAGGCTCTGCCCAGCCCGATCGTTCCGCCCGTCGTCGCGTCACTGACACGAACACCGACGATCATCTTGCCGAGCGTCTGGCCGCGTCCCCTTCCATGGAGCATCGTCGAGTAGGCGGCGCCAATGAGCGCCCAATTCAATGGAACGAAAACGACGTAGCCAGGTGCCGCCAGGAAGTATTGAGGCTCAAGTCCAGTGGCGTACACGGAGATCGCTGCCCCTAGCGTGACGCCTCCGTCTACCAGAACCGCAATCGCCCGCCGCACGTAGCTTGCGGGAGCGCTCGTGACATCTTGGCCCCTAGCTTCCACCGCGACCCCTCCGCTTCGGGGCAGGCTAGTCCCGGCGTCAACCGACAAGTGTGTGATCTCTCGTTGGTCAGCGACTTCGTCAGTGAAATTGGTCAGCGATTCTGTCAGTGCCCCGGGGGAGGAAAAGGACAGAGTCGGTGGACGAAGTCAGGCGCGAGGCGGTGATCCGCCGGATGCTCGCGGGTCAGCTGGCGGCCGATGACGCAGCGCTGCTGCTGGGCTCTCGGAGCGCCAGGTCTGGCGACTGCGCGCGCGCTTCGTCGCGGCGGGAGGCGCGGGCTTGGCGCACGGCAACCGCGGACGCGCGCCCGCGAACCGCGTCGCTCCCGCGCTCGCGCGGCGCATCATCGCGCTGGCCGGCCAGCGGTACGCCGACATCAACGACAGCCACCTCGCCGAGCTCCTCGCCGAACGCGAGGGCATTCGGCTCTCGCGCAAGAGCGTGCAGCGCATCCTGCGCGCCGCGGGTGTGCCCAGCCCGCGCCGGCAC
>JBOGTG010000057.1:0-5290 GCA_050692175.1 Candidatus Limnocylindria bacterium
GCGTTCGAGATCATCGAGGAGCTCGCGCTCGACGACACGTTCGCGGCGCGCGGGTCGATCGTGGGCGCGGGAACCGTGCTCTCCGGCGCCCAGGCGGAGCAGGCGCTCTCCGCCGGAGCACGTTTCCTGGTCAGCGCTGTGCTGGTGCCCGAGATGATCGAGGCCGCTCGTGCGCGGGACGCGATGAGCATGCCCGGCACCATGACTCCCACCGAGATGGTCAAGGCAGCCGAGCTCGGCGCCGACTTCATCAAAGTGTTCCCCGTCTCGGCGATCGGCGGTCCGGATTTCATCGCGAACGTGCGCCGTGCGCTCGTGCACCTGCCGCTCGTCGCGACGGGCAACATCGACCTCGAAGACATCCCGGACTATTTCCGCGCGGGCGTGGTCGGATTTGGCGTCGGTGGCCCGCTCATTCGCACTGATCTTCTGGAGCGAGGCGACGTCGGCAGCGTGATCGCGAACGCGGAGCGCTACCTCACCGCGACCAGGCGCCCCGCGACGAACTAACCGTCCATGCCGCGCGATCTTCCGCTCGGCAACGGCGACTACCTCGTGAATTTCGATTCGCGCTACCAGCTGCGTGACATCTATTACCCGAACGTCGGCCAGGAGAACCACACCGTCGGCGAAACGTCGCGGTTCGGGGTCTGGGTCGATGGACACTTCGCATGGACCGGCGACGATGGCTGGGATCGCCACATCACGTACGAGCACGAGACCCTCGTCGGTGACACGACGCTCGTCCATCCGAAGCTCGGCCTGAGCCTTCGCTTCCGCGACGCGGTCGATTTCGACCGCAACATCTACTTCAAAGAGGTCACCGTCGAGGACACGCTGGGGCGCGAGCGGGTCGTCCGCCTGTTTCAGCACTTCGACGCGCACCTCTATGGCAACGACACCGGCGATTCCGCCTACTACGACCCGCGCAGCCAGGCGGTCGTCCACTACAAGGGACGCCGGTATTTCCTCATCTCCGGGTCGAGCGGCGGGAGCGCGTACGGCCTGTCATCGTTCGCGATCGGTCAAAAAGACGCGCCCGGCAAGGAAGGCACGTGGCGCGACGCGGAGGACGGCGAGCTCTCGCGCAACCCGGTCGCGCAAGGGTCGATCGATAGCGTGGGTATGGTCGCCGTCACGGTCCCGCCCCGTGGCAACGCCACTGCGGCGTTCTGGATCGCGGCGGGCCAGGCGTATGAGGACGTCCGCGAGCTCGACAAGCTCGTGCGCGAACGGACGCCCGCATCGTTCCTCGCCCGCACGAAGGACTACTGGCGGCTGTGGGCGAACAAGGACGAGTCCATCACGGAGCATTTGCCTGACGGAATCAACGGTCTGTACAAGCGGTCGACCCTCGTAATCCGTACTCAGGTCGACAACCGCGGCGCGATCATCGCGGCGAACGACTCGGATGTCCTCCGCTTCAACCGGGACACGTACTCCTACTTATGGCCTCGGGACGGCGCACTCGTCGCCGATGCCCTCGACCTCGCCGGATACGGGGAAGTGACGCGCCGCTTCTTCTTCCTATGCGGCGAGCTCATCACGCGGGAGGGCTACCTGCTGCACAAGTACAACCCGGACGGGTCGCTCGGCTCGTCGTGGCATGCCTGGTCCACGCCCGACGGGCGTCTCGAGCTGCCGATCCAGGAGGACGAGACCGGTCTCCCGATCTGGGCGCTCTGGCAGCACTACGACCGCGACCGCGATATCGAGTTCATCCGTCCCCTCTACCGCAAGCTCGTGCGGACCGGCGCCGATTTCATGGCGACCTACCGCGAGCCACGCACCAAGCTGCCCGCTCCGTCGTTCGACCTGTGGGAGGAACGCCGTGGCATCCACGCGTTCACGACCGCGGCCGTCTGGGCGGGTCTCACCGCCGCACGAAACTTCGCAGTCGCGTTCGGCCAGCATGAGCTCGCGAAGCGCTACGCCGTCGCGGCGCAGGAGATCCGCGACGCGGCCCTCGTCCATCTCTGGGATGCCGACCGCGGACGCTTCGTGCGTACGATCAACGTGTTGCCGGACGGCACGATCGTGAAGGACGCGACGATCGACATCTCGCTCGCCGGGATCTTCCTCTTTGGCCTACTTCCCGCGACCGATGACCGCATCCGGTCGACGATGCGCGCGATCGAGGACCGCTTGTCGGTAAAGACGCAGGTGGGCGGGATCGCGCGTTACGAGAACGATTACTACTTCCAGGTCTCGTCCGACATCGCGAGCGTCCCGGGCAATCCCTGGTTCGTGGCGACGCTCTGGCTCGCGGAGCACCTGATTGCGATCGCCGAGACCCTCGAGGACCTCGATCGACCGCGCGCATACCTTGACTGGTGCGCCCGCCGTGCCCTTCCGTCCGGAGTCCTTTCCGAACAGGTCCACCCCTACACCGGTGAGGCGCTGTCGGTCTCGCCGCTCACCTGGTCCCACGCGGCCTTCGTCAGCGCGGTGCAGCATTACGCGCGCCGCTCCCGCAGCATCAAGGATCGTCTTCGCGATCGGGCGAAAACCGCGGGTGAGGTGATCGTGTGAAGCGTTGGGGGCGCTACGCGCCAGGGGCCCCTGCCCCTGCGCTCGCCATCCCCCGGATCGTCGCCGCCGCGCTCATCGCCTCCGCGGTCGTGGCGTGCGCAGCACCGCCTGCGACGCCACCGGCGAGCCCGGGTGTTGGACTCCAGGCGTCGTTCGTCCTTGCGAATCCCGCCGGGATCCTCGCCCTCGATGCCGCCGGGCGCTCGATGGGCCGGATCGTCGATCTGCCGGCGCAGAGCGCACCGGCGACCCCGGTGCTCCACCCCTCCGGGAAGTCGATCGTCTTCGCTCTGACGCAGCAGCCGGACAGGAAGACCGGCTTCGGCTCAGACCTGTACTCCGTGAACCTCGACGGCACGGGCTACAAGCCCGTTGTGCAGCACGAGGGCGACAACGTCTTTTACGCGTCGCCGCGTTTCGACTCCACAGGCGATGTCCTCTACTTCCACCGCCGCGCCGCGCTTATCCAGGGAGGCTCGTACGTCGGCAACGAAGACTCGCTCGAGCGCCTCGATCTCAAGTCGGGCGAGCGTAAGCGACTGCTCATGAACGGCGCCGATCCGGCGATCTCGCCCGACGGGAAGCTCCTCGTCTATGTCCATCTGACCCAGAGTCAGCCCGACGGCCTGTGGATGGCGAACATCGATGGCTCGAATGCGCGGCCCTTCTTCAAGACGAGGGACACGTGGTGGTACCTCCAGTCTCCGCGCTTCGCCCCGACCGGCTGCGAGATCGCGTTCTCGGCCGCCGGCCACACGGTCTCTCGGTCGGGCGCGAAGGCAGGCTTCGCTCATCTCAACATTCCGTCAGACCTCATCCTGGCGCCCTGTGGCGGGACGAGCTTCAAGGTCCTCGGTCAGACGGGCGACGACGTCGTGCCCGCATGGTCCCCGAACGGAACGCAGGTGGCGTACGTTGGAACCGGCGCGTTCTTCGTGCTCACCCTCGCGAACGGGAACATCCGCACGCTCGCTCAGGGTCAGGACTTCTTCTTCGGCGACCTCGTGTGGCTTAAATGATGGTGTCGATCGCGCAGCAGCGGCGGGTTCACTCGTCCGGTCGCGCGAATCGGTAGCCAACACCGCGGACGGTCTGGATGAGCGTCGGCTCGTCCGGTGAGGGCTCGATCTTGTCGCGAAGCCGCCCCACGTACACCTTGAGGTACTGCGTCTCGTACCGGTATTCAGCCCCCCACACGCGCGTGAGCAGCACGTCGTGGGTGAGCGCTTCGCCGGGGTGGGTCGCGAGCTCCGCGAGGAGATTGAACTCGGTCGGCGTGAAGTGGACGTCCTTGCCGGCGCGCCGAACCCGTCGGGCCGCCAGGTCGATCGCGAGCTCGTGCGTGTCGATCGTCCCCGACCGCGGCGGGCGCGGCGAGGCGCGCCGCAACACGCTTTCGATCCGCGCGACGAGCTCGCGGGGCGAGAAGGGCTTCGTGAGGTAGTCGTCCGCGCCGAGACGGAGGCCTCTGACCTTGTCCTCTTCCATCCCGCGCGCGGTCAACACGATGATCGGCAGGTCGGTCTTCTGGCGGACCTGCTCCAGCACGGAGAAACCATCGCGCCGCGGAAGCGCCAGATCGAGAACGACGAGATCGGGCCGCTCCGAGTAGATCATCGCGAGCGCCTCGTCCCCGTCGGCGGCCTCGATCGCTGTGAGGTCCTGCCGCGCGAAAGACAGCGCGCTCCGCACGAGCGCGCGCACGTCGGGCTCGTCGTCCACGATGAGGACCTTCACGACACGAGCGGCAGGACGGTCACGAATGCGGAGCCGCCGCCGGGATTCTCCTCGTACTCGAGGGTCCCGCCGTGAAGGGTCACGAGCGAGCGCGCGATCGCGAGCCCTAGACCCGAGCCCGGGGTGCCGTCGGCGTTATGACCGCGAAAGAACTTGTCGAAGATGCGCTGGCGATCCTCCGTCGCGATCCCAGGACCATGGTCACGGACTTCGATGCGGAGGGCATCTCCCCTGCGGTGCGCCGCGACGAGGATCGGCGTGCCCTGCGGCGCGTACCGGATCGCGTTGACGATCAGGTTCGCGAGGGCCTGCTGCATCTTGCTGCGATCGGCGACGACGCGGGGCGGATCGGGATCGACGTCGAGCGAAATCCACTGCCGCTTCTGCTTGGCGAGGATGGCGTGGTCAGCGACGACGTCCCGGACCAGTGCGATGGCGTCGATCTCCTCTTTGTCGAGCGCTATCTGTCCGTCTTCGAGGCGCGCCATCTCCAGGAGTTGGGCGGTGAAGTCCTCGAGGCGGCGGACGTTCCGCTCGGCGCTCTCGGCGAGCTCGCGCTGAGCCGAGGTGAGCGTCCCAGGCCGTTCCCCGAGGAGGAGCTCCACGGCACCGCGCACGACGGTGAGCGGGCTGCGGAAGTCGTGGGACATGGCCGCGAGGAACTCGCTCTTGATCCTGTCGGCCTGCCTGAGCGCGGCTGCCTCCACCGCCTGCCGCACGAACTTCTCTCGCTGTGCCCGCAGGTGCTCGAGCTCGCGAAGGAGGCCCGACATCAGGTACGCGGCGAGGATGAACACGCACACGTGGAACGCGAGGCGCGGTGGCTCGACCACGAGGCCGAACGTCTCCGCGCGGTACGCTGCGATCCCCACGTACCCGAGCGAGATGGCACCGGCTGCGGCGAACGCGCCCGCGGTCCCGAAACGGAACCCGCCCGCGATGATGATCAGGCTGCCGACCACCCACGTGGTCCAGCTCGGGTCTCTGGAAAACACGAGCATCGCGGACGAGACGATCCCGA
>JBOGTG010000058.1:0-26098 GCA_050692175.1 Candidatus Limnocylindria bacterium
TGTGGGGCGGGGTCGTGCGCGTGACCGGATCGGGCCTCGGCTGCCCCGACTGGCCGCTCTGCCACGGGCAGTTCCTCCCGTCGTTGGATCCCGCGACGCGCATCGAGTGGACGCACCGGTTCCTCGCCATCGTGTCCGGACTGGCCGTCGCGGCGATGGTCCTCTGGACGCTCATCGCGTATCGGGCTGACCGCCGCGTCCTCACGCTCGCCATCGTCGTCGCGATCCTCTATCCGCTCCAGGCCGTGCTCGGCGCGATCACGGTGCTCCTCGAGCTGCCGCACGAGTGGGTCACCCTGCATCTCGCGAACGCGGAGATTCTCCTTGCGACGCTCACGGTGTTAGCCGTGGTCGTGCGCTGGCCGGCATCCGCCGGCTCACGTGCTGGCGGGTGGACTTGGCTCACCCTTGCGGCGGCGGTCGGGATGTTCGTGCTCATGCTGAGCGGCGCGTTCGTGCGTGGCGCGGGTGCGACCACGGCTTGTGTTCAGTGGCCGCTTTGCACCGGGCCCACTCAGCTGCTCTACGCGAATCAGCTCGCAATTCATATGGCGCATCGCTACGTCGCCGCCGCGGTTGGCGTCGTCGTCGTCTACGCCTGCATCGAGGCATGGCGTCACCGCCGGGAGGCTCCGGGTCTGGGCCCTCTCGCCATCGCGACGGTCGTGATGTTCCTCGCTCAGGTGGTGATCGGCGCCGCCAACCCGCTGACGCAGTTCTCGCCCTGGGCGCTCGGGGCGCACCCGGCTGCCGCGAGCTTGCTCTGGTGCGGCGTCGTCGCCCTTGCCGCGGTCGCGTGGCGTCCGGCCGCGCGGCAGGGCGTCATGGTGCGGGATCTGGTCTCGCTGACGAAGCCCGCGATCATGTCGCTGCTCCTGCTGACCGCGCTCGGCGGCATGTTCCTAGCCGCGCGCGGGGTACCGCCATTCGGCGTTCTCGCGGCGACGCTCATCGGTGGCGCCGCGGCGAGCGGAGGCGCGTCGAGCCTCAACCACTACTTCGACCGCGACATCGACGAGCGCATGCGCCGCACGCGGCATCGCCCGCTCCCCGCGCATCGCGTCTCGACGCGGGTTGCCGTGGTCTGGGGCATCGCGCTAAACGTGATCGCATTCGTCGTGCTCGCCGTCTTCGTGAATCTGCTCGCTGCAGGGCTCGCGCTCGCGGGCACGGTCTTTTACATCCTCGTGTACACGCTGTGGCTCAAGCGGACGACCGCCCAGAACATCGTCATCGGCGGCGCCGCCGGCGCGATCCCGCCCCTCGTCGGCTGGGCCGCGATCACCGGCTCGCTGGATCTCGCGGCGTGGCTCCTCTTCGCGATCATCTTCTTCTGGACGCCGGCGCATTTCTGGGCGCTTGCGCTTCTCATCCGCGACGACTACGAGCGCGCCGGGGTGCCGATGCTGCCGATCGTGCGCGGTGACGAAGCGACGACCTGGAACATCCTCGCGTACGCGGCGAGTCTCCTGCCGCTCACGATCCTGCTCTTCATCATTGGCGGCCTCGGCTACGTCTACCTCGCCGCCGCGGTCGTCCTCGGCGGCCTTTTCATCGCCTACGCGTTCCGTCTTCTGAGGAGTGGCGCGCTTCGGCGCCGCGCGATGGCGCGCGCCGTCTACCTCTACTCGCTGCTGTACCTCGCGCTGCTCTTCGTCGCGATCATGGTGGACAGCACATTGCGTCTTTAGCTCAATCTCTCGGCTTCGCCGAGGAGACACGCTCAAGGCTGGCGGACTCGCTCCTCGCGGGCAGGGGCAGGGGCCCCTGGGCGCGAAGCGAACCGCTCGTCGCTCGATGTCTGCTCTAGCCGCCTCCATCGCGACCGCGCTCGCCGCCATCGTCTACGCGGTCGGCGTGGCGCGGATGCGGCGGCGCTGGCCACTCTGGCGCACGGCGACGTTCTTCCTCGGGCTTGCCGCGCTCCTGGCGGCGCTCGCGTCGCCGATCGACGGCTATGCGTCGATCTCGTTCACCGTTCACATGGTCCAGCACATGCTGCTCACGGTCGCTGCGGCGCCGCTCCTCATGCTCGGTGCTCCAATCCGCCCGCTGCTGCGTGGCCTTCCCGCGGTGGTGCGCAGTTCGGTCGTGCGTCCACTTGCGCGCGCGCCCGTGGTTCGGCGAATCGTCCATCTCCTGCGGCACCCGCTCGTCGCGGCCGCGCTCTACGTGGGCGGCCTCTACGCCTGGCACGTGCCCGGTCTGTACGACGCCGCCCTTACGGATGCGCGGATACATGTCCTCGAGCACGCCTGGTTCCTTTTCTCGGCGCTCCTCTTTTGGAGCGTCGTCATCGACCCCGAGCCGTTTCGCGCGAGCCTCGGGTACGCGGCGCGGCTGCCCTACCTGCTCGTCCTCGGCGCGGCGCAGAACACGGTGCTGGGCGGGGTCCTCTCGTTCACGACGCGCCCGCTCTACGCCGCGTATGAGAGCCTGGTTGACGCGCCGCTCTTCGGCTTCGATCGAGTGACCGACCAGCGTGTCGGGGGCGCGATCATGTGGGTCGCCGGTGACGTCGTTTTCCTCGCCGCCGCCTCGATCGCCTTCTTTCTATGGCTCGCCGAAGAGGAGGAAATGCAGAGGCGCCGCGAGCGTATAGCCTCTAGAAGTTGATCACGCGATTGGTCCCGGCGCTTATGGTTTTTGCCTTTCTGGTCGTGGCGTGCGCGGGTCCCGCCGAGGGCGCGCCCGCGGGCTCGCAGGTCGTCGCGGAGCTGACCGACTACAAGATCACGGTGAACGTCCCGAGCGTGAAGACCGGCAAGATCAAGATCGGTGTCCGCAATCTTGCGACCATGGAGCACAGCTTCGAGGTTCTGAAGACGGATCTGCCGCACGACAAGATTCCCGTCGACGGCGCATCGGCCAAGGCAAAAGAGGACGGCAAGGTCGGTGAGATCAAGAGCATCCCCGCGGGAAAGTCCGCCGCTGTCACGGTCGACCTGGTACCCGGGAAGTACGTCTTCATCTGCAACGTCGCGGGCCACTACCAACTGGGGATGCACACCGGGTTTACCGTCGAGCCCTAGCGCTTTCGCGCGCGCCACATCTCCTCGGACGGCCACTTCTGCGCCCAATCGACCGACATGTACTCGCCGTAAAACGGGTGGAGAGTCGCGTCGGCGGGCGCGAAGATCTCGACCATGTCGAGGATCTCGAAGCCCGACTTGCGGAGCACCCGGATGAGATCGCCGTGACCGAGGTGGAACTCGGTCTCGGGATCGCCGGGCCAGTCAAGGCGGTGCATGCCCAGCTGCGGCCGCTGCAGCTGCTCCTGGACCTTGCCGTGGTCGGGCATGCTGAGGATCGAGAGCGTCGAGTTGCGAAGGAACACGAGCTCACCGTTCGGTCGCAGCAGCCGGGCGGCCTCGGGGATCCATTTGTAGGGATCGCACCAGATTGACGCGCCGTACTCGGAGATCGCCAGATCGAACGACCCGCCGGGGAGACCCGTAGCCTCGGCGTTCGCTTCGACGAGCTCGAGACCGAGCCCGTACTTCGCGTTCAGCCTGCGCGCGGTGTCGAGCTGAGCCGGGGTGATGTCGACGCCGACCACACGCTGCGCTCCGCGCCGTTTCAACCAGGCCGCGACGTAGGCCGTGCCGCAGCCAAGCTCGACGACGTCCTTGCCGCGGATGTCGGGAAGGACGTTGATCTCGCTCTCAGGCGTGTTCCACACACCCCAGCTGATCTCCTGCTCGTTCCAGGCGTGCTCGGCGCGGCCATCGGTATAGGCGGCGTTGTTCTTCGTCCAGTGCTCTCGGTTGACGCGGATGTAGTCGGGGAGGTCGCTGCCGCTCACGCGCGCGCTATTTCAGGGTCAGTAGGAACTGAACGATCTGATCGATCGTTTGGTCGGGCAAGACTCCTTCGAACTTCGGCATGAGAACGCCCGGCTTGATCGCGGGCGCGTTTCTCACCCACTTCGTCAGGTTCTCCTGGTTGATCGGCGAAAGAACCCCCGCGATGTTCGGCGGTTGCTTGCTCATCAGATGCGTCAGCTCGGGACCGACCCTGCCGGCCGCGGCCGTTCCCCGGACGAGGTGGCAGCCGGCGCACGGGCCATTGACGAACGCGTCCTTGCCGGCTCTGGTCTCGGGGGCGTTCAGCCGGTCCGCATCTGCGACCGCCGTCGCCGCCCACGCCGCGTAGTCGCTCGGAGGATGCGCCACGACGGTGATGAGCATGTCCGCGTGCCCGTCGCCGCAGAACTCGGTGCACTGGCCTTTGTACGTCCCGGGCTGATCGGCCTGTATCCACATCGTGGTGGTGTGTCCCGGCACGGCGTCCTTCTTGCCGCCGATGTTGGGGACCCAGAACGAGTGGATGACGTCCGTCGCCGTGAGCTCGAGCTTGATCTTCTGCCCGACCGGGATGTCGAGCTGCTCGCCGGCTTGCAGTGTCGTTCCATCCTTCAGCTTGAACATCTGCTGGTCCGGATATGTGAAGTTCCAGGCCCACTGCACCCCTTGGACCTTCACCGTCATCGTGCTGCCCGCATCGACGTTATTGATGACGTTCAGGCGATCCCACGAGAGGGCGGTGAACGAAATCACCATCAGGGTCGGGACGACCGTCCAGATCAGCTCGAGCGTGTTCGACCCGTGGAACTGCTGCGCGACGCGGCCGGGCCGATCCCGGAATTTGATCCCCGAGTAGGTCAGGGCACCGATCACGATCGCGAGCACGACGACCGCGCACGCGAAGAGGACCCAGTAGACGAAGGCGATCGATTCGGCCTGAGCCCCGCGCGGGTCGAGCGGCCACGAACCCATCGCGAGGAAGACTAGGGCGAGATTTCGACACGCGCCAATCGCGGCGCTAGTCTGCGTCGCGATGTCAGCTCATCACGACGACGAGCACCCCATCCATCTTCCGCAACCGAGCTTCTCGCCGCCGCTTCTCGGGCTCGCCGTGATGCTCATCGCGTTCGGAGTTCTTCTCGGACCGGTTCTGCTCGTCGTGGGCGGTGTGATCTTCGTGATCGGCATCGCGACGTGGCTCATCGACGACGCTCGCGCCTACGCAAGCGCTCCCGAACCCACCGACGGAGCACACCACTAGGCGATGAGGACCACCCTCGAGGACCGGACGGTCGTGCGCGGCCGCCGCACGGACCCGGCCGACCGGCTTCCGCCGAACGAGACCGGCCTCGAGGCGCAGCCCTCGAAGTTCTCGGCCGGGATGTGGGCCGTCATCCTCTTCATATCGAGCGAGGCCTTCTTCTTCGGGGCGCTCTTCACCACGTACTTCTTCCTTCGCGCTCGGATGGCTGAGTGGGAACCCGTTTTCGGCGAAAAGCCGACGTGGGAAGGGCTACCTCTCGTCAACACGGTCTTGCTGGTGGCCTCGAGCGTCACGATGCAGCTCGCCGTCAACGCGATCAAGAAGGGCGACCGCACCGCACTCCGAAATTGGCTCATCCCGACCATCGTCCTCGGCGTGCTCTTCCTGGCCGGCCAGGGCTACGAGTACACCCGGCTCGGCTTCCTCCCGCGGGACGGCATCTTCGCCGGCGTGTTCTTCACGCTCACGGGATTCCACGGCGCGCACGTCACCGGTGGCGTCCTCTTCAACGCGATCGTGTTCTACCGCACGCTCAAGGGTCACTTCACCGCGCGACGTCATCTCGCAGTCGAGGCCGCGTCGATCTACTGGCACTTCGTCGACGTGGTCTGGATCGGCCTCTTCGTGACCATATACATCGTTGGCTGACCTTCCAGCTGCCACAGGGGGGCCGGGGTGGCTCCTCACGTCGCCGGGGAACTGGAACTTCGAGTTCTATGGAAGACGCCTCTTGTGCTACTCACCGCTCCGGGAGGTCGCGCAGGTCGAGGCGCTCCGCCGCCCGCGTCTAGCGCTCACTCAAGAGTGCGCGGACATCGTTCACGAGGTCGGCGGCGAGATCCTCCGAATGCAGGAGCACGCGCTCGCGTCCGCGGCGGTCGATGAGGTACACGGCGTCGTTGTGTGTCACGGTGGTGCTTCCCGCCTGAACGCCGATACCGTAGGCGGCCCAGACCGGCGCAAGCTGCGCCCGGCCGCCCACCAAGTAGTACCACTGCGACGCGAGCCCGTGTGCGGCGGAGAACACCCGGACCGCCTCGGGCGTGTCGCGATCCGGATCGACCGAGACCGCGATAAAGGTCACGCGACTCGCATCGGCCTGCAGCTCTGCCTGCGCGGCCCGGAAGCGCGAGGCGGTGAGCGGGCACACGTCGGGGCAGGTGGTGAAGAGAAACGTGAGCACGACCACCTGTCCGCGGTGCGCTGACAGGGTTACCGCGCGACCGCTGACTCCGTCGGTCAGCGTGAAATCGGGAGCGTCTATCCCGTCCAGCTCGGTCCCCGCGAGCTTCGGCGGCGCGCACGCGCCGAGAATCAGTGCTACGGCCCAAACGCAGCGAACGACGCATCTCATCGACGCCACGATATTGGCCGATCCCGGTGGTTGGGCGAGCCGGTCACCACCCGCCTGCTCGGCGGGCGGCGGCAGCCAGATGACAGGCCCGAACACATACGACACTGGCGTAGTATGTAGAGCAGAGCTACGACAACGGTGTCGTAGCCGGGTTTGGGCGGTTCGAAATGGCCATCGAAGACTGGGACCTGAACCTCTTCACGAGCGACCCCACCCTGCTCGAGCGCGCGAGCGACGAAGAGTACGAGCGTGCCGCGGCCGGGCTCGAGCGGATTGCCGATCCTCGGCGGCTCCGCCTCCTCCACGCGCTTTCCCTCGGCGAGGACACCGCGCAGCGTGCGGCCGTGTGGGCCGGCGTCGAGCAGAGCTACGCCGAGCGCGAGCTCGCGGCACTAGCCCTGTCGGGGATCGTCGAGCGACGCGAGAGTCCCCGGGGCCCCCTGTACCAACCGCGCGACGGTCATCTGGTCGTCGAGCTCCATGTCGCGCTTGCGCACGGCCGCGAGGGTCTGGCCGAGCGCCATCCACGCCTCCTACGGCGGCGCCGGGTCACCGTCCGCGGCCGGCGCGCTGGATAATCACAGGGTGAGCCGACCGGACCTTCGTCGCCTCCGCAGACCCGAGAAGGCTGAGGAGAAGTTCCTCGGACCGCTCGAGACCGAAGTCATGGTCCGCCTTTGGAAACGCCGTTCCGCGACCGTGCGCGACATCGTCGAGGACCTCGCCCGGACTCGCGAGCTCGCATACACGACGGTGATGACGATCATGGTTCGGCTACACGAGAAGGGCCTCCTCGAGCGCACCAGAGAAGGGAAGACGTACGTCTACCGTCCGTCGCACACGCGCGACGAGCATCGGGCGCGGCTCTCCCGTGACCTCGTCCGTGGGCTCGTCGCGGAGTTCGGCGACGCCGCCCTCGCCGCGTTCAGCGCGGAGCTCGACACTGTCGACGCGACGCACCGCGCGGCGCTGCGCCGCCTCGCGCAGAAGGAAACGCGTGAAACGCGCTGATCGCGTTTTCACCATCCTGCTTGGGCTCGCGTTCGCGTCGGGCGCGATCCTGCTCGCGCTCCTCCTCACCCTCGTTCCTCGCGTCGAGCATCTTCTCGCGCGGGGCGCCGAGGACACGGCCGATGTCGTCGCGGCACTCGTCCTGCTGCTCGCCGTGTGCGGGATTTCGCTCGGCCTGCTGACGCTGCTGCGGCAGCTCGCCGCGACAGCCGTCCTGATCCGCCGGCTGGTCTCCCGAAAAGTCGTGCCGCCGTCCTCGGTGGCCGTCGCGGCGCGAGGTCTCGACCTGGATGGACGCATCGACGTCGTGGCCGATACGCGGCCCTTCTCGTTCTGCTACTGGTTCCTCCGCCCGCGCATCTGCCTTTCGACCGCGCTCGTTGAAAGACTCGACCGCGACGAGCTCCGCGCGGTGCTGTACCACGAGCGCTACCACCTCCGGCAGCGGGATCCGCTCCGCCAGGTCGTCGCGCGTTATTTCGCCGCGGGCCTCTACGTGGTCCCCGTCGTGGACGAGCTCCTCTCCTTCCACACGCTGCAGAAGGAGATCGAGGCTGACCAGGAGGCCGTGCGCGCGTCCGGCGATGTGCGGTCGCTCGCGAGCGCTCTGTACAAGCTCCTACCCGATGCCGACGACGTGTCGCTCGGCCTGCTCGTGCCGGTCAGCTCGTTGTCCGTGACCGAGGCGCGGATAGATCAGCTCGTGGCGGGACGGCCGCTCTCACTCGCACTCTCGCCGGTCTCGATCGCGCTGTCCGGCGGTGCCCTCGTTGCGGCGGCGGTGCTCGTCGCGGTGAAGGGCGGTGCGAGCGTGGCCTTCGAGACGCTGCCTCCGCTCTACGCGGTGCCGGGCCTGCTCGTCGGTCCGGCGAGCTTGCTGTTCGCGGCAGCGATCGATGGCGGGCTTCATCAGCTACGGCCGCTTACCCACCGCCTGTTCGCTCGCGGCTGATCACGTAAGTCCACCTTTACTTCGCGCCCACTTGGTTGCAGAGTGGCGCTGACCGGGTCCAGCTAATTCGCCGGTGGGGTCGGGGAGGACCCACCGAATGTCGATTCACCGCGTCGCGCAGATCGTCACTTTCGTCGGCAGCCTCGCGATTTCGTTCTCCGCTTTCCTGGCATCCGCGGCCTACGCATGCGGCGTGACTGGCGGCGGCGGCTTCTGCTAGCCGAGCCCTGGCCCCGCGGCAAACGCGTGGCCGACCGAGATACGGGCCAACTGGGCCCGCAGGACCCCGACCGGCAATGCCCCGGTCTCGGTCCGTAAGAGCACGGTAAAGACTCATTTGACGTGTCTAGTTCTCCCACGTAAAGTGCCTTCACCGTGGCTGAGGTGCGGTCACCGATGGTGGCCGATGTGGGGGCGCGTATCCGTTCGCTGCGTACCGCGAAGGGCCTTACCCAGGCTCAGGTAGCCGAGCCGCAGTACACCAAGGCGTACATCTCGATGCTCGAGTCCGGACGAACGCGCGCCTCGATGAAGGCCCTCGAGCACATCGCCGGCGTTCTTGGTGTGCAACCCGCGGACCTTCTCGGCGGCTCTCCCTCCCCCGCGACTCCGCAGTTCACGCTGCTCGAGGCCCGCCGACTCCTCGAGGAGCGCCACCCCGAGGGTGCGATCCCGATGCTCGAGGGGTTGGAAGAGGGCCTGACCCCGCAGGATCAGCTGGTTCGGCTCCGGTATTTGGCTGCCGCATACAACGCCACCGCACAGCCGAAGCAGGCGTTCCCGGTGATCGAGCGCGCCCAGCGCATGGCCGATCTGTTGAACGACCCTGAAGAGCAGGTCCGCATCAAGTCAGTTCTGGCGGCCGCGTACGAACGAACCTACGCCTACGAGGAGCAGGTGCGTCTTCTTCGCGAGTGCGTCCAAGCGTGCGAGGACGGGACCGTCAAAGACGTCACCTTCCACTACCGGCGGCTCGTGGATCTTGCGCTCGCGCTCGGGAATCAGCGCCAATCGAAACAGGCGCTCGCGGTCTACGAGCAGGCGTTTGCGCTCACCGAGCAGTTCGGCGACCTCCCCTCGATCGCGAACCTCTACGCGGGCATGGCGAAGGCCTACCACGACTCCGGTGACGTCGAGGCCGCGATCATGGCCAACCAGAAGAGCCTCGACATTTACGAGCAGCTCGGGCTTCTCGACCAGATGGCCTGCGCTCTCGATAACGCCGCGGCCTTGTATGTCGATTACGGGAACCTCACCCGCGCTCGCGAATGTCTTTCGCGCGCCGCCGGGCTCGCCGAACAGGCGAAGCGTGACGGCACGCTCGCGTCGATCAGGGCCTCGGAGGCCGAGCTCCTCGCCAAGGGAGACGCGGCGGAGGCCTTGGAAGGAGCGCAGACCGCGCTGAAGTTCGCGAGGAAGGTCGGCCAGGTCGACGCGGAGGTCCGCATGCTGGTCCTCACCGGCGAGCTGCGCATGAAGTCGAACGGGGCAGCGGCGCGCCGGTCTTTCCAGGAAGCGCGGCAGCTTGCTGAGGAGCGCGCTCCTCATCTTCTGCGCGTGATCTTCGATCGCTGGTCGCACGCCGCGGAAGCCACGGGCGACCCCGATGAGGCGCTCCGTCTCGCCCGTCGCGCTCTGGATACCGTCCGGGTCTAGCCCCGGCCCGGCTTAGCCTCTCCTCGTGCCCCGGCTGACAGCAGACCTCGTACGCGAGCGCGTGCGCGGAACGATCCTCGAACGTGTCGGCGAGACGCCGCTCATCCGGCTGCATCGCGTGGGCGCGGGCCTGCGCGGCGAGCTCTGGGCGAAGGTCGAGAGCGCGAATCCCGCCGGCAGCGTGAAGGACCGGCCGGCGCTCTGGATGGTTCTGGATGCCGAGGAGGAGGGCCGCCTTCGCCGCCCGCGTGTCGTGCTCGACGCGACGAGCGGCAATACCGGTGTCGCGCTCGCAATGGTCTGCGCCGTGCGCGGCTACGCCCTGGAGCTCTGCATGCCCGACAAGGTGTCGCTCGAGCGTAAGCGCATAGCGCGGGCGTTCGGCGCGCACGTCGTCCTCACCGATCCGCTCGCGGGTACGGACGGGGCGATCCGCGAGGCGCAGAGGCGCGCCATCGCCGACCCGGACCGCTACGTCTACGTGGACCAGTACTCCAACCCGGCGAACCCGCTCTCCCACGAGCTCGGCACCGCGGCCGAGGTCTGGAAGCAGACCGGTGGGCGCGTGACCCACTTCGTCGCTGGCGTCGGGACGTCCGGGACCATCGTCGGTGTATCGCGCGCGCTTCGTCCGAAGCATGTCCGCATCGTCGCGGTGCAACCGGACGATGCGATGCATGGCATCGAAGGGTGGAAGCACATGGCGACCGCGCTTCGCCCGGCGATCTGGGACGAACGCCTCGCCGACGTGCACCGCGTCATGGGGACGGAGGAAGCGATCGCGATGACGAAGCGCCTGGCCCGAGAGGAAGGCATCTTCACCGGACCATCCGGCGGCGCCGCGGTGGCCGCCGCGCTCGCGGTCGCGCGGGAAGAGTCCGGGCGTATCGTCGTGTTGATCGCTGATGGGGGCGAGCGATATCTCAGCACCCCGCTGTGGGAGTAGGCCAATGCCCGTGACCGTGCGCCTGCCCGGCGCTCTACGCGAAGCGACCGGCGGCGAGACCAGGCTCACCGCGTCCGGCGGGACGCTCCGTGATGTGATCGCGGATATCGATCGCCGTCACCCCGGGTTCGCCTCGCGCGTGCTCGACGACGCGGGTGCGCTCCGCTCATATGTCAACGTCTACATCGGAGAGGATGACGCTCGCACTCGCGGCGGGAGCGGTGCCACAGTCCCGGACGGGAGCGAGGTCATGGTCATCCCGGCGATGGCCGGCGGTCGCTGATCGAACGGACTCGGCTGGTCCTGCCACGAAGGCTCAGGGATGAGATAGTTGCTCACGCGCGCGAGTCCGCACCCAACGAGTGCTGCGGTCTCCTCTTCGGCGATGGTGAGGTGGTGGATCGGCTCGTGCGCGGACGGAACGTCCATCCGACGCCCCAAACGCGTTACGAGATCGATCCGGCGCAGCTCCGCGCCGCGCTCAGGTCGAGCGACGACTCCGATCGCTACCTCGTCGGCATCTACCACAGCCATCCCGTCACCGAGCCCAAGCCGTCGCACACCGACATCACCAACGCGCGCTGGCCGGCGCAGGTCTACGTGCTCACGTCTCTCCGCTCCGAGCCGCCGGATGTCTTCGCGTATCGGATCACGAATGGCAAGACGGAGGACGTCCCGATCGTCGAGGGCTAAGGCGTTCTCGTGATGCGCCAGCTCGCGGCGATCGCGGCGGCCTGCGCGAAGGCTGCATCGACGTCGGGCGGGTCGAAGAACCTGAACTGGAGCGCCGTCCCGTTCGTTCGGACGACGATCGCGAACTGGCGGAGGGCGATGTGTCGACCCTCGTACGTCCCATCGGCGCGGTCGTCGACGGCCACGAGCCCGTTGATACTCTCGATCGACCGTTCGCTGGTCCTCGCCGAGAAGCCCACGCGTTCGCCCCGCGCGACCTGGTCTGCGAACGCGTCCATCGTCGCGAAGTCGTCCGTGCGCGATCTCACGATGTTCAGCGTTGCCCTCGGTGTCTCGAAGTGCGCGACCTCTCCCGGCACGCCCCGTACCGAGTACGCCCATTCCTCGGGGACGGTGAGGCTGGCGCCGGCGAGGTCGTAGCTCTTTCCATGCGCCGGTATCACGCTGAGGGGGGAGGCGAGCTGCGGCGCGATGGCGTACGCGGTCATCCGCACCCTCGAGACCTGATCGCCGAGCACGATCGACCCGCTCGCGAGGGCCAGAACAAGCGCGAGGGCCGCGACCGGCAATGGCAGGATCGCGCGCAGGTTGAGTGCGAGACCGGCGAGGGCCCGCAGGCCGACAACGAGGAGGATCACGCCGACGACGAGCAGGAGGCTCGGTTCGAAGAGCGCGACCACAGCCGGCAGCGGCGCGATGATGACCGGCGCGGACGCGAACGCGATCGCGTTGAAGGACTGATCGAGCGTTAGATCCCTCTGCCGCGCCGCGCGCATACCCAGAAAGACCACGCAGGCGACGACCGCCACGCTCACCGCGAGGCGTGCGCCAAGCAGGAATGATTCGAAGATCAGTCGTGAGACGAAGCTCACTGGCGATACGCCATTCACTGCCAGGACCAGCGCGTCGATCGTCAGCGAGAGCGCGGTGCCCGCTCCGATGACGACGAGCACGCCGGCCAGGCCAAAATGCTCGCGGGCGAGGGACATGGCGAACGAACGCGGCCGCACGATCGAGCGAACTACCTCGCCGCGGAACCAGGCGAGCTCCCCCGAGGATTCCACCTAAAAAAGCGGCCCCCGTTTCCGGGGGCCGCCATCGCTTCCGGCTACAGGCCGCATTATCTGGCCTCGATGCGGGAGATCAAAAAAGATCTCCGATCCTCAATCCGCCGGGAGCGAACTCTCGACAGTGCCCCCTTCCGTCGAGGGCGTCATCGATCGACTTGGAAGACTCCGAGTCGTTTGTGAAGCCTGACCACGCGACCTCCGATTCGGCGTCCGCCGGTCTTGCTTGTCCGCTCCGTGGGCCCGTGCGGAGCTTGGTCATGTTCTACACCCGCCATGGAGGGCGAAGTCAAGTGCGACCAGAAATGGGTAATGGGTCAGATTGACCCACTACCCAGAAATGGGCACTGGGGCAATTGCCCCACTACCCAGAAATGGATATTGGTCTGGACGGACGGTGATGTCATGAAGCTTTCGTCATGCTTGATTTGGAGATGCCGCTGAAGCACGAGATCGCGGTCTACGTGGAGACAGGCGCGAAGCGTGTCTTCGCCAGTGCCGTCGAGTGGCCGGGCTGGTCCCGAGGAGCGAAGGACGAACACGCAGCCCTCCAGGCGCTTGCCGCGTACGGGTCGCGCTACGCCGGGGTCGTCGGGCGCGTTTTCACAGGCGCGGTCCCCGCGGACCCGTCGGCGTTCGAAGTGGTCAAGCGCCTCAGAGGCAACTCAGGAACTGACTTCGGCGTGCCGACGCTCGGAATCCCCGCCGACACGAAGCCCATCGACGATGTCGAGCTTGACCGGCTCGAAAAGATCCTTCGGGCGAGCTGGGGTGCCTTCGACAAAGCCGCACGTGCGGCGAGAGGCCACACGCTCCGTAAGGGGCCGCGCGGCGGCGGTCGGGATCTCGAGAAGATCGCGGCTCACGTCTTCGAAGCCGAGGAGGCTTACATCGTCCAGCTGGGCGCGAGCCGGCCGAAGCCAACGGACCAACCCGTGGCGCCGCGGGTCGCCCGGCTCCGAACGGCGATTCTTGACGCGTTGCGTGCGCGCGCACAAGGCTTGCCGATCGCGGACCCGAGCCGGGCGAAGACGCTCTGGACTCCCCGCTATTTCGTGCGTCGCGCGGCCTGGCACGTCCTCGATCACACCTGGGAGATAGAGGACCGCGTGTCCGGCTAGCGCGGCCGGGCGCGCCTGAGCAGGTCGCGGATGACCGTGGGCGTCTCGCGAACATCCGGCCACCATGACTCGTCCGCATCGTCGCCCGCGGCGAGCGCGGCCTCGACCCCGAGTGAAATACCGCTCAGCAGGTCGCTGAGACGGACGATCTCCGGCGCGAACCCGCCATCCGGCGCCGCGTTGTGATAGTTGAGGTTGGGCAGTGCGATACCCGTCGCGGTCCACCCGAGCCGAACGAAGGACGAAGCCTCGCACGTACCGCCGTCGAGCAGCGCGCGCTGTGTCCGGATGCCGCGCTCGGCCAGCCGCTCGCGTGCGACGCGCAGGTAGCGCTCCCCCTCGTTGCTGAACGTGTTGTGAAAGTCACCGACGCGAACGACGATGCCTCGGCCGGCCTCGGCGCCGGGAAGCGCGCGGCTGGCTTCGACCGAGACAACGTAGGCGTCGCGAGGCAAGAGCCCATCCTCGGCGGCGAGGCGCGCGCCGTAGAGACCCGTTTCCTCCGCCCTCGTGAAGATGGCCTGGACGTCGTGCGGCGCTCGCTCGTCGCGGAGCGCCAGGAGCACTGAGACGATCAGCGCGCATCCAGCGAGGTCGTCTGCGGCGCGCATGCGGATCTCGTCCCCGGTGAGGTCAGCCGACGGGAGATCGAGCACCGCAAATTGCCCGACCGCGAGCCGGCTCTCCGCGCGGATGCGGCACACGGTCGTGGAGTTGTGCAGAGGGTCGATGTCGGTGAAGGGCTCGGTCAGGACCGCCGCGAACGAGGCGCCGCCCGCGTCGTCGTGCACGGTCACGGCGACGTCGGAGGGGAATACGCGCTGGCGGAATCCGCCCAAGACGCGCGCCTTGCCCGCCCTTCCGGATGTCTCGATGACCTCGAACGCTGGGTGGTCGGTGTGCGCGGCAAAGACGAGCGCGCGCTTTGCCGCGCCGGCCGACACCCGCGCGTGCAGCTGCCCGAACGAGTCGGTCCTCGTCGAAAGACCGCCCTCCTCGAGCTCGCCGCGGATCGCGTCGAGCACGCCCCACTCGTGATACGGCGCGGTCGGCGGCGACGCGATGCGCCGGAGCACCGAGAGGACCTTGTCGGGATCGAGTGAGCGCGCCAACCCGCGCGAGGATATCGTCCATCACAGGTGCTATGGCTCTACGACACACGGCGGCGCGGCACCTTCGCCTTCCATCCGCGAACCCGCACTGCGACGATGTACGTCTGCGGCGTGACTCCCTACGACACCACGCACCTGGGTCACGCGCGCACGTTCCTCGTTTTCGACGTGCTCGCGCGCCTGCTCGAGGCGCGGGGACAGCGTGTCCGCTACGCGCAGAACATCACGGACGTCGACGAGTCGATCCTGCAGCGCGCCTCGAGGGACAGGGTCAGCTGGCGCGAGCTGGGACGGCGGGAGGAGCGCGCTTTTCTCCAGGACATGCGGAGCCTCGGCTGGCGCAAACCGGATGCGATCCCGCACGCCACGAGAGAGATCCCCGCGATGATCCAGCTCGCGGAGCGCCTGCGCCGCCGTGGGCACGCATACGAGACACCTGGCGGGCTCTACTACGACGTGTCGACGTTCCCGCGATTCGGCAAGCTGTCGCGTTACTCGCGCCCGAAGATGCGGCGGATCCTGGCATCGCAGGACGACGCACGGCTCGACGATCCCAGCAGGCGTTCACCGATCGATTTCGCGCTGTGGCGCCGCGTGACCGACGGGCCGACCTGGCCGAGTCCCTTCGGCCGCGGCAGGCCAGGTTGGCATCTCGAATGTTCGGCGATGTCCCACAGGCACCTTGGGTTTCCGATCGACATTCACGGCGGCGGGACCGATCTCATCTACCCCCATCACGAGTGCGAGATCGCACAAAGCGAGGCGGCGCACGGCCTGCGGACCCGATTTGTCGACCACTGGGTGCACGTCGCACCGATGCGTCTCGGCGGCAAGAAGATGTCGAAGTCGGACGGCAACATGGTCTTCGTGCGCGACGTCCTGAAGAAAACATCGCCGCAGGCGCTCCGCCTCTACCTCCTCGACATTCATTACCGGCGTGCGTTCGACCACGACGAGGCACGCCTTGCCCGGGCGCGTGACCGTGCGGAGGCGCTTGCCGAGTCGTTAGGCCGCGGCAGCCTCGGCCCCATCGGGCGCGATACGGCGACGCGGGATGTGGTCGGTCCGCTCGACGATGACCTGCATTTCGAGCGCGCGATCCGCGCCCTCGAGCGTCACTCACGTCGCGACCTGGCGCCCGACACCGCGGCTTCGCTTCGTACGATCGCGCGGAAGGTGCTCGGGATCCTCTAGTCCGGCTCGGCCGGCCTGCGCTTTGTGTCTGCCTCGACGACCCAGTGCTCCGTGGTCCGTTGGAGCACACGCACCTCGGTGGCGAGGCTGTCCAGCGCGGCGATCGCTGTCGTGGCCTCGCCACGTTCGACGGCCGATCGCGCGGCGATAAGGCGGTCGACCATCCCGATAAGCGGCCGCTGGAGCTTCGTGGAGAGGAAGGTGAGGAGCTCCTCCCGCATCCGCAGTGCGAACGACGCCTCTCGACGCGCCTGCTCGGCCGACTCCGCCTCGCGGCGCGCGAGCTCTCGAGTCTTGTGAAGGCGGACGGTGATCTCGACGATGAGGACCGCCTCGGCCACCAGGGCCACGAGGGGGAACAGATCGTCCGTGAGGACCCCGAGACCGGCTGGTGGCAGAAATAGGACGTCGGCACCGACGGCGGTGATCACAGCCGCGACCAGACCAGGCCCGCGGCCGCCGTACCACGCGGCAACGACCACCGCGGCGGGGAGGAGGACGAACGGATGATCCTTACCCAGCTCGTCGACGAGGTATTTGATGGCGAGGGCGAGCACGGCAGCCGCGACGGCGACCCCATAACCGATCAGCACGCGGACCTGACGACTCACTCGGATCGCAGGCAGCATATCGTCGCCACTCGCTAAGGTCCGCTGAATCACTATTCGTCCCGCGCTGCGACGCGCGAGTTGAGGAGATCGCCCGATGTCCGAGGATCTTGTTCACTGGCACGACTTCAACGTGGCCCTCGTGACGGCGGCCGCCGGTCTGCTCGGGCTCTTGTTCGTCGCGCTGTCGATCCACATCCGCGCGCTCACGTCTCCGCGCAATGCGGAGCTCCGTTCCGTCGCGCGGTCGGTATTCCTCGGGTACGTGGTGGCCATGGCGATCGGCTTTCTCGCTCTGCTTCCCCAGTCATTGCTCGCCCTCGGGATCGAGCTCATGGTGCTGGTCCTGCTCGCGATCGTGCCGTTCGGGGCTGCGGCGCGGAGCGGACTTCGCGCGACCGGCGTCGGCTACGACCGCCGGGTCACGATCGTCCAGTTCGTCCTTGGGTTCGGGCTCTTCGCCGTCGGCGTGATCGGTTCGATCGGCGTCGCCGCTGGCGAGGTGTGGGCGCTCTATGTGACGGCGGGAGTCGCGATCGTCAGCTTGCTGTGGGGCGTGTTCAACACCTGGGAGCTCCTCTTCAGAATCCAGTGGGTCAGCGAGTAGCGCTCGTTATCCTTTGAAGTAGCGAGCGGCCCGGTCGCCTAGTGGTCCAGGGCGCTTCCCTTTCAAGGAAGAGGTCAGGGGTTCGAATCCCCTCCGGGCTACGGTCTAAAACTGACGGACGTCGTTGACACTTGGGTCTCTCGAGGAGGAGGGGATCCAAGTGACCAACCGAGAGCGGGCGAGATCGGCAACCCGTCGACTGGCGATCATCCGCCACGCGAAGGAAGTCAGCGGCAACGTGAGCCAGACGTGCCGCTACTTCGGCATCACCCGGCAGAGCTTCTACGTGTGGCTCCGGCGCTATGAAGAGAAAGGGCTCGCCGGCCTCGAGGACCGCTCGTGTCGTCCGCACCTGAGCCCGCGCGCCACAAGCAGCGAGGTCATCGGCAAGATCGTGCACCTGCGCCAGACGTACCACTTCGGGCCGCACAAGATCGCCATGTACCTGCGCCGCTACCACGAGCTCGTGGTCAGCGCCTCGGGGATCTGGCGCATCCTGCGGCGCCTCGGTCTGAGTCGGCTGCCGGCCTCCCAGCGCTACGTGCCGCACCACAAGCGCTGGCAGCGCTACGAGAAGCCCGAGCCCGGCCACCAGGTGCAGATCGACGTGAAGTTCATCGAGCCGCTCAAGGCCTCACGGCGCCGGCACTACCAGTTCACCGCGATCGACGACTGTACGCGGCTACGCGTGTTGCGGATCTACGAGCGCCTGAACCAGAAGACGGCGATCCAGTTCGTCGATTACGTGCTGCAGAAGCTGCTGTTCCGGGTCGAGCGAATCCAGACGGACAACGGAGGCGAGTTCGCGGCCGCCTTCCACTGGCACGTGCAGGACCTGGGCATCGAGCACGTCTACATCCGGGCACGCACGCCGCGCCTGAACGGCAAGGTCGAGCGCTCGCATCGGATCGACGCCGAGGAGTTCTACCGGCTCCTGGACGGCGTGGTCGTCGACCAGAGCAAGCTATTCACAACCAAGCTCCAGGAGTGGGAGGACTACTACAACTTCGAGCGACCCCACGGGGCACTCGGAGGTGAGACTCCATACGAGCGGCTACGCTCGAAGATGAAAGACTCCGGTGTCAGAGGACACCGTCAGTTGCACACCCTCCGGGCTACTCGTGTCCGTCGCGAGCTCAGTCCTCAGCTCACCGCTTTCTTCACCATCGCGCCGATCCTTGCTTCTACGGCGGGGGTCAACTCCTTCAGCGCGAAGGAAGTCGGCCACATGGCGCCCTCGTCGAGGTTCGCGTCGTCGTTGAAGCCGAACGTCGAGTACCTGGACTTGAACTTCGATGCAGGTGTGAAGAAACAGACGACCTTGTCGTCCTTGGCATACGCCGGCATCCCGTACCAGGTTTTCGGCGCGAGGGCTGGCGCGCTGGCTTTGATGATCGCATGGAGCCGCTCGGCCATGGCGCGCTCCGATCCTTGCATCTCGGCGATCTTCGCGAGAACGGCGCTTTCCCCGTCCGCCTTGCCCGCGGCCGCCCTCCGCTCTGCGATGGTCTCTCTCAGCGCGGCGCGTTCCTCGGCCGTGAGTCCCGTAGACACTTTGCCGCTAGTGCCACGAGCGGCCTTCTTCGTGTCCTTCTTCGCAGCTTTCCTCTCAGGCATACCTTCGCCATGACCTCCGCCCTCTTGTTCGTGGTGCCTCAGGACGTGGCGTCTGGGCAAAACCACGCGTCGTCTTCAGCGCGGCCACTCTAACTCGCAAGGGGGTCTTCAGCGGCCAGGTCGCGGGACGCTCGATCGCGAGCTGGCGGCCAGCGCCTCAACGTATTCCGCCAGCGAGTCCAGCGACTGCTGCGCGCCCTGGGCGGCGTAGTACTTCGCGACCTTCTCATCGCGCTCTTCCTTGCTGCCGAAGAGGATGCGCAGGGTGACCTCGGTCGTCGCGCCGCGCTCGACGAGCGTGACGGTCGTCGGAACGGCGTGCGGGTCGTCCTTGCCCATTCCGTAGAGCCAGACGATGCGCTCGGGCGGCACGATCTCCTTCCACACCCAGCGGTTCGGGTAGGCGCTCCCGTCGGGGCCCTGGATCGTCGCGTCCCACACGCCGCCCGGCTTGAAGTCGAACGAGTGCGTGGTGATCTTGCCGCCCGTCGGGGCGCACCACTGACCGAGGTGCGCGGCGCTGGTGAACGCGTCGAACACGAGACGCCGCGGACCCTCGATGATCCGCGAGACGACGATCTCCCGGCCCGCCTCGTTGCTAGCTTCGGCTGTCATGTGCATGCTCCTTCTGCTGAAGTTTTTTTACGTATTCATTGAGCCGGTCGAAGTTCTCGTTCCAGTACTGCTCGAAGCCGACGACCCAAGCGTGCATGGGCTGGAGGCCGCGCGCATCGAGGCCATAGAGGCGCTGCTGTCCGGCCTCCCGGACGCGCACGAGTCCCACCTCTCGAAGCACTCGCAGGTGTTTCGATGTGCGCGGCTGCGTGATCCGCAGCGCGCGCGCGAGCTCGTTGACGGGACGCTCGCGCCCTTTGAGCAGGACGAGGATCCGCCGGCGCTGCGCCTCCGCGACGGCGTTGAACGCATCCGATGTGGTGGCCGCCCGTGCCATAGGCAAAAAATATATGTCCATATCGGAATATGTCAAGAACCTAGTCTGAGGAGCGATGAAGCCAAGCGTGAAGCTGGCAGTGGCACTCATCCACTACGCCATCGTCGGCACGGTGATCGGGGTTGCCGCGTTCGGGAGGCACTTGGCTCGGGCAGGTAGCGTTGGCGTCGTGGGTGTCTCGCGATCCGCCTTGGTCGCTTTCGCGCGAGCGACGACTTATCCCTGACAAGGCTCGACCTCACGCGGGCGCAAATCCTCGCGTTCCGGCGGCACGTCGGCGCGCTCGACGCGCGGCTCCCACGCGGACGGCGCTCGCTCCGGCGTGCGGCGTGGGCGGGCTTACAGGACAGCATGCCCCGCGCTGCGCTCCTCTCCATCCATGCGCGCGTCGAAGGAACGAAGCCATCGACCTGGGAGGACTCGTCACTCGTCCAGCTCTGGGGCCCGCGGTATCACGCGTACGTCATCCCCGCACGGGACCTCGCAGTCTTTTCGCTCGGCAGGTTGCCGGACGTTGGCGCCGCCCTGCGTGTCGCGGAGGACCAGGCCGCTCGCCTGCACCGCCTCCTCCGTGGCGCGAGGATGGCGTATGGCGCGGCTGGCAGAGCGCTTGGCGGAAACCCCAATCGCCTCAGGTACGCCGCACCGACAGGCACGGTCCTGATTCGGTGGGACGGCGCGCGACAACCGACTGTCTGGACCGTGCCGCCACCCGAGGTCGACCCGCGCGACGCTCGCCTCGAGCTCGCGCGTCGATACCTGCACGTCTTTGGTCCCACCACGGCGGACGCGTTCGCACAGTGGGCCGGGATTGGCCCGCGGCGAGGCGTGGCGGCGTTCGATGGGCTCCGAAGGTGGCTCACCCCAGTACGAACACCGGTCGGCGACTCGTGGATCCTCACGAGCGACGAGCCGACGCTCCGCGCCGCCCCAGGGCCCGCGGCTTCCGCACGGCTCCTCCCGAGCGGGGACGCCTACTTCCTTCTCCAGGGACGCGATCGTGAACTCCTGGTCCCCGACGCCTCCCGTCGCCGCGTGCTCTGGACGCCACGCGTCTGGCCTGGCGGCGTCCTCGTCGATGGCGAGATCGTCGGGACTTGGCGACGCGGACTGGGGACTGTGACGATGCAGGCCTGGCGCCGTCTCACGCGAACGACACGCGACGCGGTCGCGGCGGAAGCGGCGTCCCTGCCGCTACCGGATCTCCAAGGGCCGGTCGTCGTCCGGTGGGACGACTGACGGGACTCCCGCGTAGCGATCTGTTCCGTGCGGAGACGCTCATCATCGAAGAACGCGGTTCACACTGTGACGTTTCGTTCTGCTCGACAGATGTGTTCGGTGTTCCACGCCATCTTGCGGTCTTCCTGATCCGTTTTTCTGGCGGCGATACAGCGTGCCGAGCTGTTGGCGCTCCTGCGACCGTTGCCAAAGGCGGGCTGGTCACGTAGTGCGACGGTGACGGGGCGCCGGAAGGCCACGCGAACGGACGGGTGCTGGCCTACGCGCGGTGGCTCGCTAACCACGAGCAATCCCACATGAAACACACCGCGCGCATCGTCAGTGGATGATTGTTCGGTGAAAAGGAGGACCGCATGATCGACGGGATCAGTCCCAAGCAGTTCCACGAGTCCCAGGGCGTCGAGGATTGGCGTGTGCTCGGCGACGGTGCGACTGCCTATTTCCGGACCGGGTCGTTCGCGGCGGGTGCTCGGTTCGTGCAGGCGATCGGCGAGCTGTCGGGCGTCGACGAGCTCCGCCCCGACGTTGACGTGCGGCACGACGGCGTGACCGTGCGCATGATCGCGTTCACCAAGGACTACGCGGGGATGACCCGGCGCCACGTCGAGCTGGCCCGCCAGATCTCGGCAGTTGCTCGAAAGTTGGGGCTCTCTGCCGACCCCGCGGCGGTCCAGAGCTTGCTTGTCATCCCGGGCGCGACCGCTCGCGCCGTGGTGATGCCGTTCTGGCGGGCCGTGCTCGGGTATGAGCCCCGCATCGACAGCCCCGACCAGGACCTCGTCGATCCGCGCGCTCGGGGGGCGTCGTTCTGGTTCGAGCAAATGCGTGAGCCGCGCCCGGACGGCGGCGGCGCGATCCATGTCGCGATATGGGTGCCGTACGAGGAGGCGGAGGCTCGCATCGCGGCGGCGCTCGCCGCGGGCGGCCGGATGGTGCGCGACGAGTTCGCGCCCTCATGGTGGACGCTGGCCGACGCCGCGGGCAACGAGGCCGACATCGCCACCACGATGGGCCGCGACTGAGCGGCGGCAGTGGCGCGAGCAGCGCAGGCGCCGCTCACTTGTTCACGCGATCGGATCTGCGTGCAGGTCGCTTCTCAATGCGCAGAGACGCACGTGGTCAGGCCTTGTCGCGGACCCTCTCGAGGCCGTCGAGGATCAGGTCGAGCCCGTACTCGAATTCGTCCTCGTAGTCGTAGCCCTTACGTGCCCGAGGCTACGGGCTCCATCACGCCCAGCGCCTCGGCGTAGCCCCAGACGTCCAGACCGTTGGGCTCGGGGACCTCCAGGCCGCGCGCGCCGAGGATCGACAGGACGTGGCTGCGGTGGTCGTCGGCGTGGTGGATCGCCTGTGCCATGGCCACGAATCCCGGAAAGCGCCAGCCGTCGCTCGACGTGACCTCGCGGCCTGGGAGGTCGGTGTCCTGGGCCAGGAGCTCCCACCTCGGGCCCAGGCGGCCGATGCGATCCGCGAGCTCGCCAAGTGGGATGGGCCCCTCAGGTAGGTCATCCAGCTTGACCAACCCGTCAGGCAAAGGCTCCGACACCCGCTTGCGCGTCAGGATCGAGAAGTAGCCCTCGTCCGCGCCAACCAGGTGACGCAGCGTCTCGCGGATCGTGCCAAACGTGCCCGGGATCGTCGCGTCTAGGTGTTCGTCCGCCAGGCCCTGGCAGAACTCGATCAGGCGCAGGGTCGCCCAGGTCTTGTGTCGATACAGCTCGAGCAGCGCCGTGGTCATGGTTCTCCCTCCACTCCAGGCTCGAAGGGTACTGATATCCGCGGAACCAATTGATGACGAATTCCTTCGGCGTTGAGGATCGCAAGGTCGAGCTTGCTGAGTCGCTCAGGGTGGCGAACAGGTTAACCTCGACGACCTTCCCGCGCGTGATCGTGAAGCTGAATACGACACGCGGCCGTCCTCCCGGTAGCCCACACGGCCCCCACCCGCTCCGTTCACGAGTCCCCAACACATTGTTGACAAGACATATATCGCGCGAGTAATGTGTCGTCGTGGCCGATGTCTTCGCGATCCTGGGCGACCCCACCCGCCGCCGCCTGGTCGAGGCGCTCCGGACGGGCGAACGCTCCGTGACCGAGCTGGTCGACGTCGTGGATATCGGGCAACCCGGCGTCTCGCGGCAGCTCGCCATCCTCGAGGAGGCCCGGTTCGTTCGCGTTCGGCCTGACGGCCGTCGCAGGCTCTACGCGCTCCGCCCGGAGCCGTTCCGCGCGCTGGATGAATGGGTGCGCCGATACCGTGACCTCTGGGAGGCCCGCCTCGACCGGCTTTCCGCGGAGCTGGATCGACGAAAGAAGGTTCGTGCGAAGGACAAGCGGCGACGTGCATGAGTACCGGTCGGTTCAGCGAAGATGGCAAATACGCATGGAGGACTAGGACATGAACGCAGTCACACCGACCTTGACGTACAAGGACCGCGCCGAAGAGGCGATCAAGCTTTACACCTCTGTCATCAAGAACTCGAAGATCGTGAACATCATGCGCAGTGACGGGAATCCGCTCCCCAAGGGCAGCGTGCTGCACGCCACGTTCGAACTCGATGGTCGAGAGTTCACCGCGATGGATGGGGGGCCGAGCTTCACGTTCACCGAGGGGTTCTCGCTCGTCGCGACCTGCGAGGCACAGCAAGAGCTCGACGAGGTCTGGAAGCGGCTCTCAGCAGGCGGAGGAGAGGAAGGACCGTGCGGCTGGCTGAAGGACCCATTCGGCGTGTCCTGGCAGGTAATTCCGCGCGCGCTCGGGGAGATGATGGGACATCCCGAATCCGGGAACTCGGGTAAGGTCATGGAGGCATTGCTCAAGATGAAGAAGATCGACATCGCGACGCTCAAGGAGGCCTACAAGCAAAAGTGAACGCAGCGACGACATCGGGCGCACGGCGGAGAGTGACCCTCGAGCGATCGTTCGAGGCATCCATCGAGGAGGTCTGGGATCTCTGGACGACGAAGGAAGGCATCGAGTCGTGGTGGGGTCCGGACGGATTCGCGGTCAAAGTCCTCAAACTCGACCTTCGGCCGGGTGGCGAGCTCGTGTATGCGACGACGGCGATCGGCTCGGACCAGATCGAGTTCATGAAGAACGCGGGGATGCCGCTAACGATCGAGACCCGGGTGACATACACGGCGGTCGAGCCACCACGGCGGCTCGCCTATAGCACGCGGGCCGACTTCATCCCAGGCGTCGAGCCATACGATACCGAGACGGTCGTCGAGCTCCAGTCGAACGCTGAGGGCGTGAGATTGGTCTTGACCCAGGAAGCGATGCACGACGAGCACTGGACGCAGATGGCCGTCATGGGCTGGGAAAGCGAGCTCGGCAAGCTGGCGCGAGTCCTCAAGAAGGCGTGACAGGAGCCGGCGGCAGCCGGCTCCTCAGCTATCCAACCCAACGATCACGCAGAGGACGCTGAGCGAGAGGGCCACAAGAGCCATGAGTCGCTCTTTCTTGCTTCTCGAGATGGCGTTCATGACGACGCCCACCGCGAAGAGTGCTGCCAGGACCCACACGATCGTGCGAGGGAGCTCGCGGGATGCGACGAAGTCCGTGACGCCCGCCGCTTCGAGGATGACGAGTGCGGCCAGCACGTAAATGAGTGACGCGAGGACGCTGGCGACCCGCAGTCGCGGCGGCAGGATCCGATTGGCTCCGCCCCACGCGTAGTTTCCCAGCGGCGCACCGGTCGCGAGCAGTAGCTGGAAGCACGTCAGCCCCACCAGCACGACAACGGCGACGATCGCGGCAAGCTGCTGGCTCATCTGGCCATCGGCCCCAAATGATGCGCGTTCGCGGCAGCGCGATCGCTAGGGGATCGTGATGTTCGCCGGGGCAATGACGTACACGACGCCACCCGAGCCGCCGACCCACGAGCGCTCGAATGCCGCGCGCGGGTAGATCCGCCGAACGGTCGTATTGCTCAGCGCCGCGGGATCGTTCGCAATCACGTCGCCGGATGCCGTGAACCCGGCGATCACCAGGAGATGCCCGTCCGTGCCCGCGTTATTGAGGAAGCCAGGCAATGCACCGGGCGCGTGCGTGATCGACGCCACGAGCGGAACGCCGGCGGCGATGTAGCGCTCGGCCTCATTCAGCGAGCGGAGCTGATGCACGTAGCCCTCGAGTCCGAAGCGTCCGGCATACGCGGCGTTGAACGGCCAGTTGCCGGTGCCGCGGTACGCCTCGTCGTACGTGTAGCGCGCCGCATAGTCGATCTGCGGATCCGAGTAGGGACCGACCCACGCGAGATCGGCCGCGCTCGGGCGTTTGCCCCAGTACTCGACGACCATCTCCGTAGAGGTCGGACTGCACCAGGCCTCGCCGCCACCGTCGTACTCGGGGAACTCGCCCGCGTGGGTCTCCTGCGAATACCTCGGCACGGCGATCTCCATCGATCGATCGACGTACCGCGGACTCGGGTAGCGCGGCAGATAGTTCCGCGTGTCGGACACGACCGCGCCGATGCGGCGGACGTTCGGCGTCGCGGTGATTCCGGCGCCGCGCGCGAGAGTCAGACGCAGGCGGTACGAGGTCATCTTCTCCGTTCGAGTCGTGAACGTGTCGGTCTCCACGACGCCGTCGGTGTCGGTCTGGCCGTTGATCGATGTTCGCCGGATCGTTTCGTCCCCGTAGGCCCATGTCCCCATCCGCCACCACCGTGTTTCGCGGAGCGCCGCCGTGCGCGCCTGCATCTCGACCTCGATCCATGTGCCGGGCGGCGTCTCGGCATTCCACGACGGAATGAGCTGTGAGAAGGAAAAGCCCGCCTCGAGCCAGGTCGAGGTCCACGTGCCGCGCGTCCCGCTCGCGAGGACGACGCAGCTGCCCTGCGTGACCGGGGGACAGGCGCCGCTTCCGGCGGTGACCGCGGTTCCCTCGAGCGTCGC
>JBOGTG010000059.1:0-3498 GCA_050692175.1 Candidatus Limnocylindria bacterium
AGAGGCCGTGCGGAGCGACGGCGGTCGAAAGGTGCAGGTTGATCACCCCCGGCTGCACGACCGCGCGCAGGTTCGGAACGTCGATCTCGAGGATGCGGGCCATCCGCGCGAACGACACGACCACGCCTCCCTCGACCGGGATCGCGCCACCGGAGAGGCCCGTGCCGGCGCCGCGCGGAACTATCGGGACGGCATGCTCGTGGCAGAACCGCGCGACTGCCGCGACGTCGGCGGTGCTGTCCGGAAGGACGACCGCGTCCGGCGTCGCGGTGTCGACCGCGCCGTCGTATTCGTACAGCAGAAGATCGTCGTGCGCACCGAGCACCTTCGCAGGACCGAGCAGCGCGACCAGCCCACGCACCAGCGGCACCCCCCGGAGGCCGGCGCGAACGGGCGCGGCGGTGGTCAGGACGCCGCTCCGGTCTGGTCGCGGAGCGCGTCCGCGAGCTCCGCGGCAGCGCGACGCAGGACCGGCGCGAGCTCGGCGCAGCGCTGTCGCGTGAGACGGCTGGCCGGGGCGGAGATCGAGAGCGCGGCGACCGGCGCGCCAGCAGCGGGTTCTTTGCCAGGAGACCCGACCACCGCGACTGCCACGCACCGCACGCCCTCGTCGTACTCCTCGTCGTCGAGGGCGTAGCCTTTTTCGCGGACCTCGTCGAGAGTGCGGCGGAGAGCGGCGCGATCGACGATCGTCCGCGCGGTGTAGCCGCGGAGATCCAGCCGCTCGAGGAGCGCGTCGCGGCGCGCGGCCGGCAGGTTCGCGAGGAGCGCTTTCCCGGCGCCGGTGGCATGGAGTGGCGTGCGGTTCCCCACCGCGGTGAACAGACGCACGACCTGCGGCGAGGGCATCGTCTCGATGTAGACGGCCTGCAAGTCGTCCAGCACCACCAGGTTCGCCGTTTCGCGCGTCGCCTCGGTCAGCCCGCGGAGGAGAGGCCGCGCGCGAAGGCGGAGCTCCCCGAATCGGGACCGGCCCTCCGAAAGCGTCGCGAGCTTGGCGCCGGCGTAGTACCGGCTGGTCTCGGGATTCTGGCGCACGTACCCGCGCCGGAGGAGCGTCGCGAGCAGGCGGTGCACCGTGCTGACGTGTAGCCCCGTACGTGTCGCGAGTGCCGTTATCGCGACCTCGCCCTCGGCGGCCACGAGCGCCTCGAGCAGGTCAAGCGCGCGGTCGACGGACTGGACGGAGCGGCGCGCTCGCTTCGGCGTGACAGTGGTCTCTTTCACCCGGCGGAACCCCCCATCTGCGTGGTGGAAGCATACGCGCGCTCCGCCTAGCGATACTCGAGACGTGGACAGGACATCGCGGCGGGAGTCGCTCGAAGCCCAGGTCGCCTCGTTTCCGGCGAAACCGGGCGTCTACCTATTCAAGGACGCAAAGGGCCGCGTCCTTTATGTGGGCAAGGCGGACGTGCTTCGCGACCGCGTGCGTGCGTACTTCGGACCGAGCCTCGAGGTCCGCCACGTGCGGATGGTCGAACGGGCCGAGCGTCTCGAATACGTACTGACCGACAGCATCTCGGAGGCGTTCCTTCTCGAATCGAACCTCATCAAGCAGCATCGCCCCCGCTACAACATCCGTCTCAAGGACGACAAGTCGTATCCGTACGTCAAGGTCACGCTCGGAGAGGACTTCCCGCGGATCCTGCGGACCCGCACGCTCGGTGACCGTACCGCCCGGTACTTCGGTCCGTTCGCGAACGCGAAGTCCGTGGACCAGTCGCTCGATCTCCTGCAGAAGCTCTTTCCGTACCGCACCTGCAAGCTCAACATCGTCGCGGGAGAGGACGGCCGCGGACGAACGGTGCCGCCTTCGGCCCTGCCCGGCGGCCGTCCGTGCCTTCTCTTTCACCTCAAGCGCTGCACCGCGCCGTGCGTGGGCAACACGACGCGCGACGAGTACCGCGGGACGATCGACAAGAGCGTGCTCTTTCTAGAGGGACGGTACGAGGCGCTCGCGCGCGACACGAAGAAGGAAATGCATCAGGCTTCCGACGCCCTCGCCTTCGAGCGAGCCGCCACACTGCGCGATCGGCTCGTCGCGATCGAACGCACGCTCGACCGGCAGGAGGTGCACGCGTACAAAGGCGACGACTTCGACGTGCACGCGGCCGCGGTCGCCGAAGGCGACGCCGTCGTGCAGGTCTTCCGGGTCCGCGACGGGACCATCACGAGCCGCGATCACTTCTCTCTCGAGGGATCGGAGGGCGCTCTCGCGCCGGATGTCCTCGCATCGTTCCTTCGCCAGCACTACGCGGTCGCCGCGGGTGTGCCACCCGAGATCGTCGTGCCCGTGCCGATACCAGAAGCGGAAGCGTTCGAGGCCTTCGCCGCCGAGCGCCGCGGTGGCCCGGTCCGGATCCTCGTACCTCAGCGTGGGAAGAAGCGTCACCTCGCGGAGCTCGCCGAGCGCAACGCGAAGGACGCACTCGAGCAGGAGCGCGTGCGATGGCTCGCCGATCGCGGAAAGACCGACGTCGCGCTCCGCGAGCTTGCGGACGCGCTCGGCCTCGAAGGACCGCCGAAGCGGATCGAGTGCTACGACGTGAGCCACGTGCAGGGCACGAGCGTGGTCAGCTCGATGGTCGTGTTCGAGGACGGGCGTCCGGCCAAGCATGCGTATCGCCGGTTCCGGGCGAAGATCGTCGATCGCAACGACGACTTCGCCAACATGCGCGAAACGCTGCGCCGCCGTTTTCAGCGCTCGGCAACGGACGGAGAGGGCTGGCCGGTGCCCGATCTCGTGATCCTGGACGGTGGGAAGGGACAGCTTTCGGCCGGCCAGGCCGCCCTCTCTGACGCCGGTCTTCTCCAGATCCCCATCGCGGCGCTGGCAAAGGAGCGCGAGGAGCTGTTCGTGCCCGCTCGGCCGGACCCGATCGTCCTACCGCGGACCTCGCAGGGGCTGTATCTGGTCCAGCGGATCCGCGACGAGGCGCACCGCTTCGCGGTCACCTACCACCAGAAGGTGCGCGCGAAGCGCGCCGTCCGGAGCATCCTCGACGACGTTGAGGGCGTGGGCCCGACCAAGAAGCGAGCGCTCCTGCGGCGATTCGGGAGCGTGCGGGCGATGCGCGAGGCGCCTCTCTCCGACGTCGCCGCGGTCGCCGGAGTGGGGACAGCACTTGCGGAACGGATCAAGCAGGCGATAGAGAGCTAGCCGACCTCAAGCTTACGCGTCCTCGGCTACATATCACTGAGTTCGGCTTGACTTTCGATGAGGTGGACGCGCACTTTGGGGGCCATGGCGAATCCGGTGATCGCAAGATGCCCCATCTGCGCGGAGGCGCTCAGCGTGGCCCGCCTCGAGTGCGGTTCTTGCGGGACCCGCATCGAAGGCTCATTCGCTCTTGGCCGCTTTCATCAGCTCACCTCGGACCAGCTCGAGTTCCTCGAGACGTTCATCAAGGCGCGCGGCAACTTCAAGGATGTGGAACGCGAGCTCGGGATCAGCTACCCGACGGTGCGCTCGCGGCTCGACGCCGTGATCCGTGCGCT
>JBOGTG010000060.1:0-31733 GCA_050692175.1 Candidatus Limnocylindria bacterium
CCCGCCGCGATGTAGCGCGACTCAGGGTGCCCCGCGGCGAGCATGCCCGGGACGTTCTTCTTCCAGCGTGTGTGCATGAGGCGCTTCTTCGTGCCCGACGGCGAGAACGTCGTCACCGCGCCGTACGGCGTCTGGCTCGAGAGCTGGATATCGGTGTTCGCGTAGCTCTCGTTGTCGTACAGGAGAACGAGACAGTTGTAGTCCTTATGCGTCAGCGTCGCGGAGATGGCGCCAATGCCCATGTCCGCACCGCCACCGTCACCGCAGAAGGCGATGACGTTGATCTTCTCGTTCTTGATCTTGCCCTTGCGCATGAGCACCTTGAGGCCGGCCGCGGTGCCGAGCGCCGCGGAGCCCGACGCGCCGAGCTGCGTGTGCATCCACGGCACGACCCAAGGCGTCGTGTAGTAGGTCGTGTTCGCGACGTACATGCAGCCGGTCGAGCCGAGCACGATCGTGCGCGGGCCTGACGCCTTCACCATGTGTCTCATGACGAGCGCCGACTCGCAGCCCTGACATGTGCGGTGCCCGGAGACAAAGAGCTCGTCGTAGGGGACGTCCTTGACGCCCTTGATCTGCGGAAGTGTCCCGGTGCCGTGCGTTTCCACTGCCATGTTCATCCTCCTGGGGGTTCCGAAGGGGGCAGAGCCCCCTTCGATCTCTCTCTAGCTCCTCACGCCGATCCAGTGACAGGTGTCACCGGACTTGATGTCGCCTGCGGCTGCTTTGGTCTTCTCGAAGATCTCGGTCGCCATGGGCTGCTCGATCTCGCGGCCGCCCAGGCCGGCGATGAAGCCGACGATGGTCGGACGCTTGGGCTGCGAGTAGAGCGCCGAGCGCACTTCGTTGTAGAGGACGCCCCCGTAGTACGGGGAGCCGAAGCTGTAGTCGCGGTCGATGATCCCCACGGCCTTGAAGCGCGAGAGGCTCTTCACGATCTCCTGCGTCGGGAATGGCCGGAACCACTTGAGCCGAACGAGCCCCACCTTGTGGCCCTCCTTGCGGAGTCGCCGGATCGCGACCTTCATGGGGAGGGCGAGCGTGCCCTGACCGAAGACCACGTACTCGGCGTCGTCGGTCATGTACTCGTCGAGGAACGGGCTGTCGCCACCGCGACCGAAGAGCGCTTTGAACTCCGCGTGCGCCTCGCCGATGACGTCGTGTGCTTTCCGCATGGCCTGGTCGTTCTGCATGCGGATCTCCATGAGCCAGTCCTGGTCGACCTGTGGCGCGATCGTGATCGGGTTGTCCGGGTGGAGGAGCCGGTCGCCGAGATCGAACTTCGGGAGGAACTTGTCCACGGCGGCCTGGGTCGGGAGCTTCACGATCTGCTGCGAGTGGGTCAGGAAGGCGCCGTCGAGCCCGATCGCCACCGGGAGCGACACGCGCTTGTCCTCGCCGACGCGCCAGGCCATGAGCGCCAGGTCCATCGCCTCCTGCGCCGTCTCCGCCCAGGGGAGGAGCCAGCCGAGGTCGCGGACCGCGAGGGAGTCGTTGTGCTCGGTCCCGAACGCGCCCGGATCGTCGAGGGCGCGGTTGCCGCAGATGGCCACGACCGGTAGCCGGAGGCCGGCAGTCACCGCGATCGCCTCGAAGGCGTAGAACCAGCCGACGCCCGAGCTCCCGACGAAGACGCGCGACCCGACGGCGCACGCGTGCTTCACGATCTCGAATTGGCTGTGCTCGCCGTCCGCGACGATGTACTCGACGTCCATCTTGCCGTTCGCGATGAGCTTCGCGGCGGCCTGCATCACCCCGTCGTACGGACGGATCGGATATGCGGCCATGACGTCCACGTCGGCCAGGCGGATCGCCTCGGCGATGGCCTCGCAGCCGCTCATCAGCTGCTCGGTCTCGACATCCTGGTGCTCGCGCTCTTTGACCTGGATAGCCATCAGTCGTCACCCCCGGTGGCTGAGGTTGGGTTCGCGGATGGGTTCGCGTTGCCTGAGCCTTCCTGACGGGAGGAAGGCGTCCGTACTTGGGGATTGGCCGAAACGCCGCTCTTCGCCTCGAACCACTTGTTGTACCCGTCGTGGTCCTTCTTCCAGAACTGCCACTTGTCCTCGTTGTCCTCGAAGCGGAGCTCGTCGACCATCACGATGCAGTCCTTCACCGGGCAGACCTGCGCGCAGATCCCGCATCCGATGCAGGCCTCGTACACGACCTCGTAGTGGCCTTCGGGCGTGACCTCGAAGCATTCGTCGGGGCAGTCGAGCCAGCACATCGTGCATTTGATGCATGTGTCGAAGTTCACGACCGGGCGCAGCGTGCGCGCGCCGTATTTCTTGTACTGCGGGTTGCGTTCCCCGGGCTTGCGCGCGTCGATGACGATGCCGGGACGCATCGTGGTCCAGCCCGGCTTCTCGAACTGCAGCACCTCGTGCCCGCTCGTCCCCTCGCCGATCTTGACTGCGCGCTGCTTCGCGCCGTCGAAGCCCAACTGCGCCGAGGCCACCGCGCTCTCGTCCTTCGTCTGCTCTCTTATCAGAGCCTTCACGTCATCGAGTCGGACCCAGTCGGGCAGGACTTTCGCGAGCGCGCCGAGGACGCGGTAGTCGGTGTGGTCGTCTTTGAAGACCCAGAGTCCGGCGAACGAGGCGCCCCCGGGAACGATGACGAGGGTGTACGGCCGCTCGGCCGTGTCGGTCTGCGCGAGGACCGCGTCCGGCGCGTTCTCGCTCGTGACGAGCAGGAACCCGTCCTTTCGGACCGGCTTCCAGATCGGCTGCCGGCCGTACCACGCCCACGACTCGACGCCCTTCACGAGGGTGTCGTCCACGGCGATCGAGACGTCGACCACCGCGGGCTCGTACTTGGCCATGGAGGCCTCGAGCTCGAGATCGTTGATCGCCACGACGGCGAACTGTTTTGCGGGAACGCCGTTGCGCTCGGGCGAGTCGCCATATCGCGCGAATGCTGTGCCGGTGTGCCCGCGTTTGCGTGCCGCGAGGACGATCGAACGGCAGATCCGCTGCGCGAGCGTCTTTTGAAAGATACCGCGGTACACGACCTCGACGGTTATGGAAGTCTCCGTCGCCGTCGGGGGCCGGGGGGCGGAGCCCCCCGAGTTCTTGGTCATACCTTGCTTCCTCCAATCAGGCGAAGGATGCCTTCGCCTACCGCTTTGATGTGTTCCGCCGCCGCGCGGCGTGCGGCATCGCCATCGTGGGCGCCGAGCGCGGCGAGGATTCGGCGATGCGCGTCGACCGACGAGTGCCCGCGCTGGTTGGTCTGGAGCCACTGCTCGCGCGATTCGCGCATCACGTCCCAGACGACCCCGAGCATCGTGGTGAGCAGCTCGTTCCGTGAGGCTTCGCCGATGAGCTCGTGGAACCGCGTGTCTTCGTCCGCGTAGGGCTCACCCGCTGCGACACGTCGTTCCTGTGCGGCGAAGATCTCTTGGAGCTCGTCGAGCTGCGCCTGGGTGACGCGCTCGGCGGCGAGGGCCGCGATCGCCGGCTCGATGAGCCCGCGGAACTCGATGACATCGGCGAGCGAGTGCCCACGCGAGATAAGACTGGTGAGCGGGCGGGCAAGATCGTCGGGCGAAGTCTGGCGGACGAACGTGCCGCCGCCGGCCCGCGTCTCGACGATCCCGAGAAGCTCGAGCGTCCGCAGCGCCTCGCGGACCGAGGCGCGCGAGACCTGGAACTGCTCGGCGAGCTGCCGTTCGGGCGGGAGCTGATCGCCGGGGCGGAGATCGCCCTTCTCCAGGAGACCCTCGATCTGCTCGACGATGCCCTGATAGAGGCGAATGCGGCGGATCGGCTCGATGACGGTCAGGGCCAACCTCCCGAAAAAAGCCACTGGTCAGGTGGTCAGACCAATATGCGGAAAGCCTACGGCGACGCCTGGTGGCCGTCAAATCTTGAGGTCGGGGTAGGCTCGGCGCCGCTGATGCGTGCGCTCATCTTCGACCTCGACGGGACCCTGATCGACACCGTGTACGCGCACGTTTTCGCCTGGCAGCGCGCTCTCGCGGAGGCCGGCCTGGCGATCGACGGCTGGAAAATCCACCGCCGGATCGGCATGAGCGGCGGCCTGTTTACGCGCGCGGTCGCGCGCGAGATCGGAAAGCCGCTGAGTGACGCGGAAGCCGGCCGCATCCAGGCGCGCCACGGCGAGCTCTTCCGGGAGCTGCTTCCCGAGCGCCGCCCGTTGCCGGGCGCGATCGAACTGCTGCGCTGGCTGCGCGAGGAAAAGATCCCGCACGGCATCGCGACGTCGGGGCGGCGTCCGGAGATCGACAGCTCGCTTGCGGCGCTGGGCGTTCCGCCGGAGACGGTGGTCGTCGACCGCGGCGATGTCCTCCGCGCGAAACCCGAGCCAGATCTCTTCCTCAAATGCCAGGAGCAGCTTGGGGTTGCCATCCGCGACTGCTATGTCATCGGTGACGCGGTGTGGGATCTCCTTGCCGCCCGGCGCGCGGGGATGCTGAGCGTCGGTTTGCTGTCAGGTGGCTACGGTTGGGACGAGCTGACATCCGCGGGCGCGTTCCGGGTCTATCGCGACGCTTCGGATCTCCACCGCTCGCTGGACGAGCTTGGCATCGCGTGAAGAATCAGTGTGCCCGGCTGGTTCACGTCGGGCGTAGGCTTGCGCGCGGGTATCGAGCACAAAAGGGGGAGGACCGAGATGTTCGCACGTGTGACGCGGTTCGAGGGCGAGCCAGACCAGCTAGAAGCCGCAATCAAACTCGTCAAGGAGACCATCGTTCCAGCGGCGAAGAGGCTCCAGGGCTTCAAGGGAGGGTACTGGCTGGTCGATCGCGCAAGCGGCAAGGGATTCAGCGTGACGCTCTTCGAGAGTGAATCCGCACTTCACGCCACCGAAGATGATGCGGCACAGCTCCGGTCGCGGGCTTCGAGCGTCACGAAGATCACCGCTGTCGAGCGATACGAGGTGGTCGCGGAAGCCCGAGTCGAGGAGCTCGCGCCCGCGCGCTAGCTAGCCCTTTCCTTCCTTGACGTAGGGCACGCCATCCGCGGCCGGTGGTGTGGAGCGTCCGACCACGCCGGCAAGGATCACGATCGTCATGAGGTACGGGAGCGCGGCGTACCAGTAGCTGGGGATCGATCGCATGATCTCGCCGAGATCTCCTTCGGGCACCCGAATGCTGACGGCGACGCCGAGCGCGGTGGCGGTCCCGAAAAGCAATGCGCCTCCGAACGCGCCAATCGGAGTCCAGCGCCCGAAGATCATCGCGGCGAGCGCAATGAACCCTCGACCATTCGTCATCCCGTTCTGGAAGGAGCCGGTCGACTCCAGCGTAAGAAACGCACCGGCGAGGCCCGCGAGCGCGCAGCCCAGGATGACGTTCAGGTAGCGCTGGCGGTACACGTCGATTCCGACGGTGTCTGCGGCCTTGGGGTGCTCGCCCACGGCGCGCGTGCGAAGCCCCCAGCGGGTGCGAAAGAGAGCGAACTGCAGTGCGATCACGACGACGATCAAGCTCATCCCGATCGGTCCCTGCTCCAGGAACATCACGAGGATCGGACCAACGATCGGCAGGTTGGCGATCGATGCGGGAAGATCGAAGGGCGCGATCACGCCGGCGCCGCCCAGACCTGAAGGCGTGATGATCAGCCGGTTCAGGTAGCCGGTCACGCCGAACGCGGCGATGTTCAACATTGTCCCGGCGATGATCTGATCGGCCCGGACCGAAACCGTGAGCCACGCGTGCAACAGGCCCAGTAGCGCGCCCACGACCACGGCGACGAGGATGCCCAGGGCAAGCGCCGCTCCGCCTCCGATCGCCGCATGAAACGCGAAGCCGGTCAGATAGCCGAAGAACGCGGACATGAGCATGATCCCCTCGATGCCGATGTTCACTACGCCGGCCCGCTCGTTGAGCACGCCGCACAGCGCGCCAAGCGCGAGCGGGGTCGCCAGCGTGAGGATGATCGGCAGAAGGTCCGGCAGAACGGTGGCGAGGTAGACACCGAGCTCCCAGAAGAGGCGAAGAACTGTGCCCACGGCGTCCATCAGGCGGGCCCGCCTGGAGGTGCGCCACCCGCCCACGTTCGCGTGACCGTCGCGAGTTCCGAAATGATCGGTTTATCGGCGTGGATGCGGAAGACCCGTCGCACTATGAGGTCAGCGGCGAGGAACAGGATGACGAGCGCCTGGATGATGTCGATGATCTCGATCGGCACGCTCGTCTCGATCTGCATGAGCGGCGCGCCAGCGCGGAACGCGCCGAAGAGGATCGCGGCGAACAGGATCCCGACGGGGTCGGACCGCCCGAGGAGCGCGACCGCGATCGAGTCAAAACCGACCGATGCGGTGATGCCCGGCGCATAGAAGCCGATCACGCCGAGCATCTGGATGGCGCCAGCGATGCCTGCCAGGAGCCCGGAGAGAGTCATCGTCAGGGCGGTGATGAAGATCGGCCGCATCCCCGCGTAGCGCGCGGCGTTTGGATTCTGACCGACCGTACGGATCTCGAATCCGATCGTTGTCCGATCGAGCAGCCATCGCACGACGAACACCGTGAGGACGGCGAGCGGGATCCCGAGGTGGAGGTTGCGACCGAGCAGGATCGGGAGGGCGCTGTTCCCGATATCCCCGGTGCGCGGGAACGTGAACCCAGGTGCGCGGACCAGGTCGTTCACTGCCCACGTGAGCAGAAGCACCGCGGCGTTGTTGAGCATGATCGTCGTAACCACTTCGTGCGCGCCGGTCCGCGCTTTGAGAAAGCCCGGGATGAAGCCGAACGCCGCGCCGCCGAGCGCTCCGGCGATCATCGCGGCGGGCATCGCGACCGCGGTGGGAGAGTCGGCGAGACGGTCGCCGACGACCGCGGCCGCGAAGGCTCCGACGAGGAACTGGCCTGCGACGCCGATGTTGAAGAGACCGGCTTTGAACCCGAGACCGACGGCGAGACCGCCGAGGATGAGCGGCGCAGCCGCGACGAGCGTGTTGGAGATTCCGGTGCCGCTTCCGAATGCTCCCGCGAGCAGGCTCGAGTATGCGCCGAGCGGCAGGAAGAGATCGAAGCCCGTCGGCGTCACGGCGCTGGAGATGACGATGATGATTGCGGCGACGATGAAGGCGAGAACGATGGCGAGGAGGGGAATCGACGCGACCCGCCAGATCCGCCTCACGCGCGCACGCTGCCTGTCGCCATGAGAAGGCCGACCTTCTCGCGCTGAGCCTCCTCAGCTGGGAAGATGCCCACGACGCGGCCGCGGAACATGACGAGGACGCGATCAGCGAGGTCCAGTACCTCATCGAGCTCCGCGGAGACGAGCAGTACCGCCACGCCATCGTCCCGGCGGGCGATGACCTGCTTGTGGATGAACTCGATGCTTCCGACGTCGAGGCCACGGGTGGGCTGATCCAGGACAAGCAGCTTCAGGTCGTGGCGGAATTCGCGGGCTACGACGACCTTCTGCTGATTTCCGCCCGAGAGCGTCCCGGCCGGCGCCGTGGGGCCCGGGGCACGGATATCAAACTCCGTCATGAGGCGGACTGCGTTCGCCACGATCGCTCTGAACTTCCGGACAATGCCCGCGAACCCGCCGGCGAAGGGGGCCTCCGCATACCGCGTGAGCACGAGGTTGTCGTCCAGCGGGTAGGTGAGCACGAGCCCGAATCGGTGGCGGTCTGCCGGGACGAAGGCCACACCGCGGTCCCTGCGCTTTTCGACCGACGCTCGCGTCAGATCGTGGCCAGCCAGACGGATCGTCCCGGCAGTCGATCGCCGAAGGCCGATGAGGGCCTCGACCAGCTCCTCCTGGCCGTTCCCCGCCACGCCCGCGATCCCGACGATCTCGCCGGCGCGCACCGACAGGTCGACTCCCTGCAGCGCCTCGTGCCCGCGGTCGTTCTTCGCGCGCAGGCCCGAGACCTCCAGCATCACGTCGCGCGGATGCGAGCGGCCGCGATCGACGCGCAGGCTCACGGCGCGGCCGACCATCAGCTCGGCGAGCTCGTTCTCCGTGCAGTTTGCCGGCGTGCGGGTCCCGACGACCTTCCCGCGCCTGATCACCGTGATCCGGTCGGCGATCTCGAGCACTTCGTCGAGCTTGTGGCTGATGAAGATGATGCTCGCTCCCTCCGCGCGCAGGCGACGGAGAACCTCGAAGATCTCGCGGGTCTCCTGCGGCGTCAGCACGGCCGTTGGCTCGTCGAGCACGAGGATCCGCGCGTTCCGATAGATCGCTTTCAGGATCTCGACGCGCTGCTGTTGCCCGACCGAGAGCTGCTCGATCTTGTTCGATGGATCGATGTCGAAGCCGAGCTTCTTTGCGAGGAGCTTGATCCGTGCTGAGGCCTCGCCGAGGTCCAGGATTTCGCCCGCTCGGACGATCTCCTGCCCCAGGACGACGTTCTCGGCGACGGAGAGGACGGGGATGAGCATGAAGTGCTGATGCACCATGCCGATGCCGCGGGCGATCGCGTCGGCCGGATCGCGGATGGTGACCGGCTGCCCGTCCATGTGGATCTCGCCGGCGTCCGGCGTGACGAGCCCGTACAGGATGTTCATCAGCGTCGACTTGCCGGCGCCGTTCTCGCCGAGGAGCGCGCGGATCTCGCCCTGGCGGACCTCGAGGTCGATCGCATCGTTCGCGAGCGTCCCCGTGGGAAAGCGCTTCGTGATGCCCCGCATCTCGAGGACGGGCGGTGCCTCGCTCGGGGGCTGGGGGGCAGAGCCCCCCGAGTTCTTGGTCATCTGCTCCTCACGCGAAGAGCGGGCCGACCTCTCTTATGAGGCCGACCCGCTCGATCTCGACTCGGTCGCTACACGTGTTACGGGACGGGCTTGAGCTTCCCGGACTTCATGTCCGCGAGGGCTTGCTTCAGCTTGTCCTCGAGGCCCGCGGGTACGGGGCTAAGGTTCCGCAGCGGCGAGTAGCCGATTCCGTCGTTCGTCGCGTCGTTGGTGAAGTTCCCGCTCTGCTTGCCTTTTTCTTTGAAGCGCTTGATCGCGTCGCGCACCGCGACCTGGAGGTGCTTCTCGGCACTCGTGACGATGCATGCCTTCGAGTCAGGCAACGACTGGTACTGATCGACGTCGACGCCGATACCCCAGATCTTCGCGCTGCAGGCGGCGCGGAGCGCGCCTGCTCCGGTGAGTCCCGCGACCTGGAAGATCACGTCCGCGCCCTGGCCGATCATCGTTCTGGCGGACGCCTCGCCCTTGTCCGGCGCGTTGAAGTCGCCGACGTAGTTGATGAGGACCTGCACGCCAGGCTTCGTGGCCTTCGCAGCGTTCTCGTAGCCCTTGATGAAGTTGACGACCGGCGGGACGTCCTGCCGCCCGCCGACCGCGCCGATCTTGTTGGTCTTCGTGAGCGTGCCCGCCACGATGCCGGCGAGATAGCCCGCCTGGGCCTCGGCGAAGAGAAGCCCCTGGTAGTTCGCCGGAACCGGGTCGGGGATGAACTGGTCGACGCCGATGAACTGGACGTTCGGATTCGCCTTCGCCGCCGCCAGCGTGTCGGTCCCGATCAGGAACCCGACGGTCACGATGACTTCGTACTGCTGATCGATGAAGCTCTGGATGTTCTGCTTGTAGTCGGCGACGTCCTTGGTGACGATGTTCTTCGCGGTGCCGCCGACCGCGCTGGCGCCGTCCTGAACGCCTTTCCACGAGAACTCGTTGAACGACTTGTCTTCGAGCTGGCCGATGTCGGTGACCATTCCGATCTTGGGGCCGCCGCCGCCGAAGAGCCCGCCGCCGCCGCAGCCGGCGACCACGAGCCCGAGGGCGATGCCGAATGCGAGGAGACGCTTCATGTGTTTGCTCGACCTCCCTCAATTCGTCGCGCTACGGCGCAGGCCATTCGGCGCGACCTGGCGATTCTAGGCTCAGGGCGGGGTCAGGGCCGCCGGCGCAAGGCCGCCGTGCGGGAACGCGAAGACATAGACAAGAAACGCGGCGTACAGGATGCCGAGGCTGGTGAGTTCCCTTCCCGAGAGGACGCTGCCCGACCGGAGGTAGATCTGCATCAGGACACCCGCCGCGATCGCGATTACCGCCGACACGATCGCGAACTCGTTCAGCACCCAGGGGGTGAACCAGAGGCCGACGGCCACCGGGATGCACGACTGGAACACCATCGCCCCGCTGATGTTCCCCATCGCGAGCGTGTCCTTCCGCTGCCTGATCCAGATGACGCTGTTGAACTTCTCGGGGAGTTCCGTCGCCAGCGGCGCGATTATGAGCGAGAGAATGAGCGGTGCGATGCCGAGCATCGATGCGAGGTCTTCGATCTCGGTCACGAAAAGGTTGGCACCGAAGATGATCGCCGCCAGCGCGACGAACACCTGGAGAAGCACTGCCCGGGTCTTCGGTGTGTCGAGCCGCCGCTGGAAGTGGAGCGGCGACAGGGCGTCCGCGTCTGCGTTCGTCTGCGACTTCGGGTCGCTCGCGGTCTGACGGACGTAGAGGACGTAAGCGCCGACGAGCAGGACTCCAGCGACGACTCGCAGCCAGAGCGGCTTGTCGAACAAAGGGAGACCGAGCGCGATCGCGACGATGTACATGCCTAGGAAGAAGCGCAGGTCTCGCCCGACGATTACCTGATTGATGCTCAGCACGTTCTTCCGCCGGCCACTGCGGTGATACGCGAGCACGGCGACGCCGGTCACGAACATCGCCGCGGTCGAGAGGAGGAACGGCGCACCCAGGATCGCGCCGATGCCGATCTCTTCCGATTGGGCGGTACCGACGAAGATGATGGCGATGATCGGGATCATCGTTTCGGGCATCGCCGTCCCGACGGCGGCGAGGACGCTCCCGACCATTCCCTCGCCGAGGCCCAGCTTCTGCCCGAGCCACTCGATGCCGTTCGTGAACAGCTCGGCTCCGGCGAGGATGACGACGAACGAGACCGCCAGCAGCAGGAGGTCGATGAGAAGCGTCACGGGTTCATGTTGCCAGCGTCGGGGGGCGCTGCCCCCCGGCCCCCGTGCGGAGCCGGCGGAGCAACGGCAGCAGGATGAGCACGACCGAGAGAACGAGGAGCGTTGCGGCGAACGGCGACTCGATGAACACCGTCGGACTCCCGTGACTCCCGATGAGCGCCTTGCGGAGCTCCCGTTCTGTCGAGTCCCCGAGAACGAGCGCGACCACAAGCGGCGCGAGCGGGTACTTCATCTTCCGCAGCCAATATCCGATGAGTCCGAAGACGATCGTGATCCCGACGTCGAGCATGCTGTTATTGAGCGCGTATGAGCCGATGATCGAGATGACGATGATGAACGGAGTGATGATCGCGTAGGGCGTCCGCATGATCAGTGCGAGCAACGGGACGGCGAGGATGCAGATCGCGAACGTGATGAAGTGACCGAGATAAATGCTTGCGATCAGACCCCAGACAAAGTCCTTGTGGTCGGTGAACAGGAGTGGACCTGGCGTGAGTCCCCAGATGAAGAGTCCCGCCATCATCACGGCGGAAGTGGGCGAGCCCGGCACACCTAGGGCGAGCATCGGAACGAGCGACCCGACTGCAGCCGAGTCCGCGGCCGCCTGCGGTGCCATGATCCCTGAGACCTCGCCCTTTCCGAACTCAGCCTTGTTCTTCGAGTACTGGCGCGCGAGGCCGTAGCCGAGGAACGACCCGGCGGTCGCCCCATGCCCGGGAAGTACGCCGAACAGAAAGCCGATGATCGAGATCGGGATGACCATTCGAAGGCGGTCGCGGAGCGCACCGATCGCCTCTCGGACGTCGCGCAGACCGACGCGCGCCTTGATCTTCTCAACGTATCCAATGCCCTGCTCTTCCGCCGACGCCAGGATCTCCCCAATGCCGAAGAGCCCGATCGTCACGGGCACGAACGTGATCCCAGAGAGCATCTGGATCTGGCCGAACGTGAGTCGCGGCTCGCCCGTGAGCCCGTCGAAGCCGACTGCGGCGAGAAGGAGCCCGAAGCCGATCATCATCACGCTCTTGAGCGGGGCTTCCGAGCCGAGTCCGACGAGTGTCGTGAACGACAGGATGAACACCGCGAAGAGCTCCGCTGGCCCGAGCCTGATCGCCTCGAAGGCGATCGCCTGAGCGAGGAACGTCAGCATGATCGTGGCGATCAGCGCCCCAACGAACGAGGCAAGAAAGGACGACCCGAGCGCAAGGCCTGGTTTGCCTTTGCGTTTCGCTAAGGGAAAGCCGTCGAAGAGGAGCGCGACCGCCCACGGCTCACCCGGGATGTTGAACAGGATGGATGTGATCACCCCACCAAACAGCGCTCCCCAGTAGATGCCGGCGAGGAAGATGATCGCGGTCGTGGCTCCCTCGGGGCTGCGGCCCGCGATGAGGACGCTGACGGGGAGGAGGATCGCGACACCGCTCGTTCCGCCGAGGCCCGGTAGCACGCCGACGATCAGGCCGAGCAGGACCCCGACCGTAAGCATGAGCAGGTTGAACGGCTGCGTGGCGATGCCGAAGCCGCCGGCGAGCTCGCCAAGGACCTCCATCAGAAGGGCGTCACACCGAGGGGGTAAAGGAAGCTCTTGGGTAAGCCAACGCGGAAGCCGACCTCAAAAAGGAGATACAGGGCCAGGGGGAAGAGGACCGCGATCACGGGGATCCAGTACCAGCGATACCGGCCGATCACCGCGGCGAAGAAACCCATGTAGACGGCCGTTATCACGTAGAAGCCGAGCCACCCGATGAGCGCGGCCGACGCGATCATGGGGAGCGCGATCCAAAGCACGGAGGTGACGCTGCGGCGGTCCTTGAAAACGCCCTGCGCCGGCTGTGGGACGACCAGCGAGCGCCACATGACGAGAGCTCCGAAGACGAAGATGAACGCCGCCGACCAGAAGGGATAGAAGCCCGCCCCAAGACCCCCCGGTGCCGTCCCGGTCGGGTCGGGCAGCGCGCCGCGACGGGTGTCGAGCATGGCGACGGCGGCGATCAGCATGATGACCGCCGCCGTCCCAACCTCGTAACGACGCAAGTGGCTACGTCTTGTGTGGAGTGAGGATCACTAGATCCACCCGTTCTTCGTGGCGATATCCCGGTGGAGCGTCTCGAAGTCCGTGATGAGCTTCTTGAAGTCTTCTCCGGAGCGGAAGTCGGGCGTGATCGCGAGCCTCGTCATCTCGGCCTTCCATCTCGCCGAGTTCGAGAGCTTCTGGAACACGTCGACCCAGAACTTCTGCTGTGCCGCCGACAGACCCGGAGCGCCGACGACCGAGCGGACGTTGTAGTAATCGTCGATCGCGAGGCCCTGGGACTTGCACGTCGCGAGGTCCTTGAAGGCTCCCTCCGTCGGCGGGTTCGGTGTGAACGCGCAGATCGGTCGGATTCTCCGTGGTGACCCCGAGTACAGGCCGACGCCCTCGGCCGGGTTGTTGACGGTCGCCTCGACGCCGCCCTGCTTTCCGGCGAGCGCCGTCGCAACGGTGCCCCCGCTCGTCTGCGGGACGTAGGTGAACGCCTTCGTCTTCGCGAGGTCCTGGATCCGGCGGAAAAGGACCTCGTCCTCCTGCTTCGATCCGGTGCCGGCTACGGTGATCGAACGTTCAGTCGCCGCCTTCACGAAGTCCTGAGCGTTTTTGATCGGGCTGTCCTCGGCGACCCAAAGGAAGAACGGGTCCAGCGCGAGGTTCGCGATCGGCGTGAAGTCCGTCGTCTTGTACGGGAGCTGCTTGTTCGTGATGATCGTCGTCCAGAAGCTGTTGAGGGTGACCATGATGTAATGCATGTCTCCCCGCTTCTCGTAGACGGACGTGAATGCGACAGCCCCGGCGCCGCCCTCACGGTTCACCGGAAGGATGGTGACGGGACTGAGGCCCTCGTCAGCGATGATCGAGATCCACGTGCGTGCGTAAGTGTCCGATCCACCACCCGGCGCGGTGCTGATGACGAAATCCACCGGTCGGGTTGGTTGGACTACCGTCGCGGCCGTCGCCGTCGCGGTCGCCGTGCCTCCGGGCGCCGGGCTGGCGCCTCCACCGGATGCACAGGCCGCCGCCGTGAGTAGCAGAGCCGTTGCGAGCGCGAGGACCCGAGTCGATCGAATCATTGCCCGAAGCACCTCCCTGATAGGTCATACGCTCCGGCGCGCGAATAGGCTCACCGCGGGCGGTCTGACCGCCGCCTATCGTGTCACAATCGCGCCAGACGGTCGGCACGGGGCGTGCGGTCAGCCGTGCCAGGACTCGTCCCGGACTCTATTCCGGCCAAGGAGTGGTGGATTGGTGCAGGAGCTGACCAGACCGACCTCACTGCGGCGCGGGGCTGCCCCTGATACCGCCTTTGCCTTCATGGACGGGCAGTTCGTCCCGGTCCGTGAGGCAAAAGTCAGCGTCCTCACGCACGCCTTCAACTACGGAACGGGTGTCTTCGAGGGCGTCCGCGCCTACTGGAACACCGAGGAGGAGCAGCTTTACGGACTCCACTTAAAGGAGCATTACCAGCGGCTCCACCGCTCCTGCCGAATCATGCGGATCGGGCTCCCCTACACGGCCGATGATCTGGTCGGCATCACGCTTGAGCTCCTGCGCAAGTGCAACTACCGCGAGGATGCCTACATCCGGCCGATCGCGTACAAGTCGAGCCCACTGATCGGCGTCCGGCTCCACGACCTCGAGGACGGCTTCACTGTTTTCGCGATCCCCTTCGGCACCTATATCGACATCGATCGCGGGATCTCCTGCAGCGTCTCCAGCTGGCGGCGCACCGACGACAACGCGATCCCCGCGCGCGGCAAGATCACGGGCTCGTATGTGAACGCCGCGCTTGCGAAGACCGAGGCGCAGGAGGCTGGCTTCGACGAGGCGATCGTGCTGACCCAGGACGGGCACGTGAGCGAGGGGAGCGCCGAGAACCTCTTCCTCGTGCGGGATGGGGTCCTGATCACGCCGCCGGCGAGCGACAACATCCTCGAGGGCATCGTGCGGTCGTGCGTGCTCAAGATGGCCGCGGACCAAGGCATCCCGACGGCTGTCCGCTCGGTCGATCGCACCGAGCTCTACATCGCAGACGAAGTCTTCCTCTGCGGCACGGGTGCGCAGATCTCGCCAGTCACGAGCATCGATCACCGCGCCATCGGCAAGGGGGACCGCGGCCCGATCACGACGAAGGTGAGCGCAATCTACTTCGACGCCGTCCGCGGGAGGGCGCCCCAGTACAAGAGCTGGGTCACGCCCGTGTACAAGCGTTGACCGCGAAGAAGAAAGCCAAGAAGGACAGTGCGCTCCGACGGATCGTCGGCGCGTTCGACGCCGCCGGCCGGGACGCCGATCTCGCGCGCCGCAGCGCGAGCGATCCTGCCTTCCGCAAAGGTGTCCAGTCGGACCGCCGTGAAACGCTATCGAAGTTCACCACCGTGAAGCACGCGCTCGCCGACCGCGAGCGGATCGAGAGGGCGAAGAAGAAGACTTAGCGCTCGCGACGCCGCCCGTCCATCGAATCGCGGGTCGCGGGTCCTGTCCCGGGGTCGGGGTCGCGCGCTCGCCTACCGGTCCGCTTCGCCTGCCTACCACCGTCCCCTAGCGACGCGGCCGGTCAGCGGCTCGCGCGCAACCCGCTCCCCCGTGCCACCCGCGACCGCGCGGACTAGCGCGCGAGGTCAGTCGCGAGGCCGCGGAAGTCGGTTCCTACTCGCACGACGATGTCCGCTGCGGTCGTCTCGTTTGCTGGGAATGTGTCGACGGGCAGTCCGCCCAGCTGCTGGGCCAGTGCGGTCGCGGTGTAGCGCTTTGCGTTGTTTCGCACGAGAACGGCGGACCGTCCGGTCGCACCGTTGGTCACGTTCGCCACAGTGAACGCGCGCTCAATCAGGCGGTCGGCGACGCTTTGTGCCACGCCGTTTCGTGCTCCCGCGCTTCGCACTTCAACCGATGCACCCTCTGACTTCACCTGCGGGTCGTAGAACACCGCGGCAGCGAGGTCGCGGACCTTGGCGCGGTCAGGGATGAGGAAGAACCCGTCATCGCCTGCGGAGGACCGCAGCTCGCAGTGCGGGTAGCTGCCACCGCATGGATAGAGCACCTCGCTCCGAATGGCGTTGCCGTCGATCCCCGAACCGAACTGCGCGAGCGGAAGGATGTTGGCTGGATCGAAGTTCGTCTGGACCGCGCTGCCGACGCGATCGATCAGGGCCGGAAGCCGGAGCAGGAAATCACCTTCCGTCAGTCGGGTTCGGAGGGCCGAGAGGACGAGCTGCTGGCGCTGCGCGCGGCTGTAGTCGTTCGTGTCGTGCCGCGAGCGCGCGAAGCGCAGCGCGGTCGAGCCGTCCATGAGCTGCGGACCCGCCGTGATATCGAGGCGCTCGACGCCGTAGTCAGGGGTGGGGTAGGACTCGTCGCGGACTGGCCGCTTCACGTCGATGACGACGCCCCCTGCCGCGTCGACGATATGAGTGAACGCGTCGAAGTCCACGAGCGCGTACGCGTTGAGCCGAATGCCCAGGAGATCCTCGACGACCTTTCGCGCGAGGTCGTAGCCACCGAAAGCGTATGCGGCGTTGATCTTGCCCTGGAACACGCCCGGGCGGTCGACGTACACGTCGCGCGGGATCGAGAGCATGGCCGCGGCCTTGTTCACCGGGTCGAGGCTCAACACGATCATCGTGTCCGTGTTCCGAGTCGTCGATGAGTCGCTGCGCGAGTCGACCCCGAGCAGAAGGACGTTGAGGCGCTCCGTTCCGGTCCAGGCAGGGGCGGGCGGGTCCTGCCCGGGTGTCGTGCCAACGAGCGGTGCGTTGGCGAGCGGCGCGAATACCTTGGACGCGAGCCCGGCCCACGGTGCGGATCCTCGGTACGCGGCGGCATAGAACGCGGCGAGTCCGATGCAGACAGCGCCGAGTACCAGGTAGTCGACGATTCGCCGACCGCGGAGCGTGCCCCTTCCGCGCACGTTTGTCGCGAACGCATCCGCGACCACGAGCAGGTGGTAGATGAAGAACGTGCCCGCGACCAGGAACGTGACCTCCGCAGCGTTGCGGAGAACGAATGCGGTGAGTGGGTCCGCGATCGCGATGAATGCTCCGGCGAGCAGCACAGTGAAGACGGGAAGCAGGATCATCAAGGCGCCGCGTACCCATCGCCCCTGGTAGATCTGGCCGAGGCCCGGGAGGAGGAACGAGAGGATCGCCGCGAATCCCGGAGAGGCGGTCACCGTGGACGCCGAGAGCGCGCGGGCGTGCGGCAGGGCTGCGGAAGCTGCTCCCCGATTCGACACCGAACCTCTAGCGTACGAGTATCGGCCTCCCAGTAGTGCTCGCAGCTTCGCTTCTGCGCCCTGCTACTGCGTAGTAGATGGAGCGCCCGCTTCCGGCTGACTCCGCCACGCTGCGCGGCGCCCGTGCCGTGGGGATCGTCTGCGCGACGCTTTTCACCCTTCCGGTGATCCTGTCGATCGCATTTCCGTCGGCGTTCCTCTTCCCGCCACTCAACCGCATCTACGAGCGAATGATCGCGGCCGTCCTCCTGGCCTTCGGTCTCGGCCTCGTGCTCGCGCTTCGCGATCCGGTGCGCAACGCGGGCGTCTTTGCGGTCGTGGGACTCGCCACCGGTCTCCTCGGAGGTGCGGTCGTGTACGCGCTCGTGGTCGACGGCGCCGATCCGCTCCACTGGGTCGCGCAGGTCCCGATCCTCGCGGCGATCACAGCAACGCTCGTTGTCACATACACGCGCCTCCGTCGCCCAAATCCGATCGTCGTCCGGATCGTGGTTGCGGCGGTGGTGCTCCTTCCGTTCGCGTTCTTCGTACACGACCTCGCGTACGCGGCGTTCGTCGCGGGCCGCTAGCGCTCGAGCCATGCCGCCGATCGTGCAAGTCACTGACTTGCGAAAGCGCTACGGCGAGATCGAAGCGGTCCGCGGAATCAGCTTCGACGTCGAGCAAGGCGAGGTGTTCGCTCTCCTCGGACCGAACGGGGCAGGCAAGACCACGACCGTAGAGATCCTCGAGGGACTGCGCGAGGCGGACAGCGGCTCGGCGATCGTGGCGGGCGTGGATGTTCGAAGGAACCCGTCGGGCGTGAAGGAGCGGATCGGAGTGCAGCTCCAGCAGAGCGCCTTTCCCGAGAACTTCCTCTCTCAGGAGATCGTGGAGCTCTTCGCACTCTTCTATGGGCGTCGCGTCGATGCCCGCGCGCTGCTGCGTGCGGTCGGTCTCGAGGACAGGGCGCGGCAAAAGCAGGAGAAGCTGTCCGGCGGCCAACGCCAGCGACTGTCGATCGCCGTCGCTATGGTGAACGAGCCGCGGGTGCTGTTCCTCGACGAGCCGACGACTGGCCTGGACCCCCAGGCTCGTCGAAACCTGTGGGACCTGGTCCGGGCGATCCGCGAGCGCGGCACAACCGTCTTCCTGACCACGCACTACCTCGAGGAGGCCGAGGTTTTGTGCGACCGCGTCGCGATCATGGACGCGGGGCGGGTCATTGCCATCGACTCACCCCGCGCGCTCATCGCAGGCCTGTTGGGCCGCGGTTTCACGAAGCCGGTCATTCAACAGCAGGCGAGCCTCGAGGACGTCTTCCTGGACCTCACCGGTCACGCGCTGAGGGAGGACTAATGGCCCAGGTCCTGGGCTACACGCTGATGCTCCTTCGGGCGTACACGCGCGATCGGACGGCCCTCTTCTTCGGGTTCGTCTTCCCGCTCCTCTTCATGGTGTTGTTCGGCGTGTTCAACTTCGGCGCCTTCAGCCGGATAGACCTCGGCATAGTGGACGAGGCGAAGAACGAGGAGAGCGCGGCCTTCGTCGCGTCGCTCCAGAAGGTCAGCGCGCTGCGCATCACGACCGGCGATCGCGCATCGCAGCTCACGGAGCTGAACGAAGGAGATCGAGACCTCGTCCTCGTCCTCCCGGCGGACTTCCGAGTTGCTCCGGCGAGGCTCGGGTCGGCCGTCCCGACGCTCACTCTGTACCAAAGCTCTGCGAGTCCCGAGCAGAGCTCCGTCGGCGCCGCGATCCTGTCGCAAGTGATCGACCAGATGTCGTTCGCGGTGACCCAGACCGCTCCGGTGCTCGCGGTCAAGCGTGAAGAGGTGGAGGGACGGAACCTGCGCTACGTGGACTTCCTGACGCCTGGCATCGTCGGGATGACGATCATGCAGCTCGGCATTTCGAGTGTCGCCTTCGCGTTCGTCGCCGAGCGTCAGCGTGGGGTCATCCGGCGCATCATGGCCACGCCCATCTCGCGGCGGAACTACATCGGGGCCCACGTGCTCCAACGGCTCGTGCTCGCCGTCGTCCAAGTGCTCATCCTGCTTGCGGTGGCGGTGTTCGGCTTCAAGGTCACGGTCATAGGGAGCCTCGCAGATCTGCTCGTCGTCTCGGTGATCGGCTCGGTCGCCTTCCTCTGCCTCGGATTCGCCGTGACCGGGCTTCTCACCACGGAGAACCAGGCCGCCGTCGCGACGCAGCTCGTCACTCTGCCGCAGCTGTTTCTGGCGGGCGTGTTCTTCTCGCGCGACGTCGTACCCGCCTTCCTGCGACCGATCGCGAACTTCCTGCCACTGACCTTTCTGAACGACGCGCTCCGCGAGATCGCGACGACCGGAGCGACGCTCGCCGATGTCGGCGGCGAAATACTTGGTCTCCTCATCTGGAGCGTGATCGCGTTCGTCGTCGCCTACCGATTCTTCCGCTTGGACTAGCGGACGAGCTCCTCGCACACGACGCGGTGGACGACCGCGCGGAACCGACCCCAGTCCGGCCAACTCCCACCGATGTCTTCTGAATACGCGTTCGTGACGCTTTCGAGCCTGACGGCCACGTCGGCCAACGCGGACGGCTCGACCTCGATCCATTCCTCGATCTGTTCGGTCGTGTCACGCGTCTCCAGCGTGCCGCCCACCTCGTCGAGAAGGAATGCGAACGTGTGAAAGATGGGCGGACCGTCCGGCGCGGAGAGCGAGCGATACGCGATCGCGGCGAGAAACCGGCGGACCTCGGTCTGGAGCCCCGTCTCTTCCGCGGTCTCGCGCACCAGCGCGTCGAGGATCCGCTCCCCGTGATGGATGCCGCCGGTCGGAAGGCGGTGCGCGCCACGGGGGTAGAAGGTCTTGATCGATAGAAGCACCTTGCCGTTTCGCCGCCGTACGACCATGCAGACCTCGGCGAACCGATCGGGATTCTGTACGGGGTCGAAGAAGGGCCGGATCGCGACGTCAATCCGGCGCGGCTCGCCGAAGCGCGCCGCAAGTTCAGCGACCTCTCGTTTGAGCTCCGCCAATCACTCGCGATCGTACTTGCGGAGCACGTCCTCGAGGCCCTCGCGCAGGAGCACGGCTTCCTTCGTCTTCTTGCGCTCGGCGAGCGCCTTGAGGCGGGCGAGTTGCGCGGCGCTGTAGTAGGAGGACTTCAGGACCATGTCGTCGGCCGGCGTGAGTCCGACCGTGTCGCCGCCCTGCTCCTTGGCCGCGTAGAGCGCGAGGTCGGCTTTGCGCATGAGCTCTTCGGGTCCTTTGGCGTCGCGCGGAATGTTGGCGACCCCAATGCTCACCGCGCACCGCTGGCCCTTTGCCAGCACCTTGACGAAGGCCGCATCGATGTCGCGACGCAGCGCATCCGCCCGAAGGAATCCTGCCTCGACGGTCAGCCCAGGTGCGACGAGCGCGAACTCGTCCCCGCCGATGCGGCCAAGGGTCCAGCCTTCGCGCTTGGCGGCGCGTGACAGCTCCGCGACCGCCGCGTTGATCGCGCGATCGCCGGCTTCCCGCCCGTGGACCGTATTCAGCTGGTGGAGGTTGTCGATGTCGAGAAGGAGCAGGGTCACTTGCTGCTCGGGCCGTTCGCGCGACTCCTTCCAGATCGCCGTCACGGCCCCGCTGAAGGCGGGTCCGCTGAGACAGCCGTCCTTGTCGGCCCGCATGCGGACGGCTTTTAATTGTCCTGTTCGGGGCATGGTCAACCTCCGGCACCTTTTTACCTAGCGCATCTATATGTATAACCGATATACGTTCAGGTCGGACCGCCGACTGATCCGGCGAAGGACCTTCTCGCCGGCCAGGGCGGCACGTACACTCGTCGGACCAGCGTTCGAGGGGCCATCCACCCCGAGCTGCCGGAAGAAAGCTGAAGCGAGTAGAGCCGGCCGGACCGCGCACCGTTAGAGGCGCAGCGAGTGGACGCAAGCTGCGTCAACTCGGGTGGTACCACGGCATGCGCCGTCCCGAGATGCGGGACGGCGTTTTCTTTTGCGCGGGAAGGAGCGAGATGGCGACGGAGCAGAAAACGCGATTCGCACCGGTTGGATCGGGCTTCGACCTGCCCGAGCTCGAGCACGGCGTGCTCGACCTGTGGGAGCGCGAGAAGAGCTTCGACGTGCTGCGCCGCAAGAACGCCGGCGGGCCACGTTACTCGTTCATCGACGGACCGATCACGGCGAACATCGAGGCGATGGGGGTCCATCACGCGTGGGGACGCACCTACAAAGACCTCTACCAGCGCTACAAGGCGATGCAGGGCTTCGACCAGCGCTGGCAGAACGGCTTCGACTGCCAGGGCCTGTGGGTGGAGGTGCAGGTCGAGCGCGAGCTCAACCTGAACAGCAAGCGCGACATCGAGACCTACGGCATCGACAAGTTCTCGCGTGCGTGCCGCGCTCGCGTCGACCGCAGCGCCGCCGCGATCACCAGACAGTCCATCCGGCTCGGTCAGTGGATGGACTGGGACAACTCCTATTACACATACGGCGACAACAACATCTCGCACATCTGGAACGTGCTGAAGCTCTGTCACGAGAAGGGCTGGCTCTACAAGGGTCATCGCGCGATGCCGTGGTGCGCGCGCTGCGGGACGGCCCTCGCGGAGCACGAGATGACCGGCTCGTATAAGGAGATGACCCACGACTCCCTGTATGTACGTTTCCCCGTGGTCGCCGAGGACACGCTCGCTCCGCTCGCTGAACGGGGGCCCCTCCCCCCGGGATCCGAGCTCGCGACGCAGCGCGCGTCGTTCCTCGCCTGGACGACGACGCCCTGGACGCTCCCCGCCAACGTCATGCTCGCCGTCCATCCGGACCTCGACTACGTAAAGGTGCGCGTCCTCGCCGATGGGGCGAGCGAACGTGAGCTCCTGATCCTCAGCGCGAAGGTCTACGCGCAGTCGAAGTGGCACAACGCTGAGGTCGTCGGGACCGTGAAGGGCCGCGACCTCGTTGGCTTGCGTTACGCCGGCCCGTTCGATGAGCTCCCCGCCAGTACGGAGGCGGCAACTGCGCACAAGGTCATCGAGTGGGACGAGGTCGGCGAGGCCGAGGGAACGGGGATCGTCCACATCGCCCCCGGCTGCGGGGCTGAGGACTTCGCTCTTGGCAAGCGCGAGAAGGCGCCGGTGATCGTGCCTATCGACGAGAACGCGCACTTCGTCTCCGGCTTCGGGTGGCTCCAGGGCAGAGACGCCCGCGACGTCGGGCATGAGATCGCGGACGATCTGCGCAAGCGCGGTCGGCTCTTCCGCGAGCTCGCGTACACACACAGCTATCCGATCTGCTGGCGCTGCAAGGAGGAGATCGTCTTCCGCGTCGGCGACGAGTGGTTCATCTCGATGGACGAGCTTCGGCCGAAGCTCAAGGAGGCCGCGGCGAGGGTGCGCTGGCTTCCGCCCCACACGGGCGATCGGATGCAGAACTGGCTCGACAACATGGGCGACTGGAACATCAGTCGCAAGCGCTACTGGGGACTGCCGCTGCCGTTCTACACGTGCGCGAACGGCCACTTCTTCATCCTCGGCAGCCAGGACGAGCTGCGCGAGCGGGCCGTGCGCGGCCTCGAGCAGCTTCAGGAGCTCCACCGGCCCTGGCTCGACAACGTCGTCGTCGCGTGTCCCACCTGCAAAGCGGAGAGCGCGCGCGTGCGCGAGACCGGCGACGTGTGGCTCGACGCCGGCATCGTGCCCTTCTCCACGCTGAACTGGCTAACCGACCGCGACTACTGGAAGAAGTGGTTTCCCGCCGAGTTCATCACCGAGAACGTCGAGCAGATCCGCCTCTGGTATTACTCGCAGCTCTTCTTCAGTGTCGTGCTCACCGGCCGCGCGCCCTACGAGACGGTCCTCTCGCACGAGTACGTCTACGACGAGAACGGCGAGGAGTTCCACAAGAGCGGCGAGAACTTCATCGACTTCCCGCAGGCAGCCGAGCGCGCGGGGTCCGACATCGTCCGGTGGTTCTACATGCGGCTGAATCCTTCCGACAAAGTGCTGTTCGGCTACAACGTGCTCACCGAGGTCAAGCGCAAGCTGCTGATCCTCTGGAACACCTACGCGTTCTTCGTGACATACGCGAACCTCGACCAGTTCGACCCGACCGCCGCGGCCGTGCCGGCGGGGGAACGCCCGCTGATCGACCGTTGGCTCCTCTCGAGCCTCAATCGTCTGGTGCGTGACGTGCGCGGAGCGCTCGACGCATACGACGCGCAGACCGCCTGCCTGAAGCTGGAGGCCTTCTGGGACGATCTGTCGACGTGGTACGTGCGCCGGAACCGTTCTCGTTTCTGGAAGGCGCGCTCTGAACGCGACTCGCTCGGCGCGTATCAGACGCTGTACGAGGCGCTCACCACGCTCATCCGCCTGTTCGCGCCGGTGATGCCGTTCATTGCGGAGGAGATGTTCCAGAACCTCGTGCGGCGCGCCACGACGGGCGCGCCGGCGTCGGTCCATCACGCGAGTTACCCGTCCTTCGACGCGTCGCTCATTGATGACGATCTCGAGCGCCGGATGCGTGCTGCGCGTCGAATCGTCGAACTGGGCCGTGCCGCGCGGTCGTCGGCGGGCGTGAAGACACGAACCCCGCTTCCAAAGCTCATCGTCGTTTTCGACGCGAACGATCGCGACCGTGGCGCGCTCGATACAGGTTCAGACCTCGCTGAGATCGTGAAGGACGAGCTCAACGTCAAGGCGATCGAGATCCGCGACGCGGCCGAGGGTCTGGTCAAGGAGACGGTGAAGCCGGATCTAAAGATCCTCGGACCGAAGCTCGGCAAGGATCTTCCGCGCGTCCGGCAGGCGCTCGCCGAGGGACGCTACGAGCGGCGGAACGGGATGATCGCCGTCGAAGGCTTCGAGCTCGCGGACACCGAGGTCCTCGTCTCACACGAAGGCGCGCCCGGACATGCCGTCGGCCGCGATGCGGGCGCGACGGTCGCGCTCGAAACAAGCCTGACGCCCGACCTTGAGCTCGAAGGCCTGGCGCGGGAGCTCGCGCATCACCTGAACAACCTGCGCAAGGAGGCGGGCCTCGACATCTCCGACCGCATCGCGCTCCGCTACGCAGGCGACATCGCGGTGGCGTTCAAGCGCCACGGCGACTTCATAAAGCAGGAGGCGCTCGCGACGAGCATCGACGAGGGACTCCACGCTCGCGGTCACGCGTGGGAGGGCGAGCTCAACGGGGTGAAGGGTCAGCTCGAGATCGAGAAGGCCTAAGACCCGCCCAGGCGGTCTCTCTAGATCCCGAGCACTTGCTTCTTCTTCGCGGCGAACTCTTCGTCCGTGAGGACGCCGCGGTCGTGCAGCTCCGACAGCATCAATAGGTCGTCGATGCTCGTCGAGTGCGTCGCAACGGGCCGCGGGGTCGGCTTGATGCGCCGGTCGACGGCCCCCTGCAGGGTGTTCTTGATGGGTGTGAAGACCGTGGCGAGGACGAAGAGCGTCATCACGATCGCGATGTCGGAGCTCTGCCCGCTCATAGCGACGAAGAGGCGCTGAAAGAGAGCGACCGCAGCCGTGTAAACGCCGGCGAGGACGGCCGTCAGGAGAACGTAGACGACGGTCCGGTTGATGATGAGGTCGATGTCGTACAGGCGATAGCGGAGGATCGCGACCCCGACCGCGGCCGGCACCGCGACCAACGCGACGACCACCGCGACTTCGCGAATCGCGGCCAGCGAGGGGAATGCCGCGGTGAGGGGCCCGAGGAGAAAGGAGACCAACACGAGCGCTCCCGCATATGCGAACCACTTGATTTGCTGTCGCTGCTCGGCATCGGCGAGGCGAACGCGGCTGAAGAGAGCCGCGGCACTCAAGATGACGAGGACGAGGAGTAGCGGATCGATAGCGACCCCGAGCGCCTCGAAGAAAGCGCGCTGCCCCTCGAGCCCGAGGGGATTGCGGATTGCTGGGAAATTCTCGTACCGGCCCGGCCCAAACATCTTCGCAACGATGAAGACGAGGACCGCGGCGGCGGCGACCCAGGCTACCGGACGCCAGCTTCGAGACGGAAGATGACCGTCCGGAAAGAGCAGGGGCAAGAAGAGCGCGAAGACGGCGACCGCGGGTAAGTCGATCCAGAACCCGAGCCAGGCCATCGCCTCCCCTGCCGGGAGCGAACCTGGCGATAGCACCAGGGCTTTGATCGCGTATCCCTGCGCGAAGAACGAGAGCCCGAAGCTGAGTGCTAGCCCCAGGAACATCCAACCGATGCGATGGTTCGGTTCGCTGCCCACGATAAGCGCGCCAACGAGGGCAGAACCGAACAGTCCGACGACCACCAGGACATCGAGAATCGGCTCGGGCCCCGCGGGTTGCCCGATCGCAACCGCCGTCAGGGCAAATGCCGCATAGAGGGCGACGCAGAGCCAGGCAATTCGGCGCGCGAGCCGTGCCTTCTCTGGTCTCGATCGTGCGATCCCGACCGAAGCGGTCTGGGCCACGGCCAAAATCCTACGCGCGCCGTTAGAGCAAAGCGCTCCGTAAAGCCGAGTAGATGAGCCGCGGAGCGCGGCGGCGGCCCGGGCCCGTGAGCGCCGTCCGCCAGGTGGGATAAGAAAGGAGCGCGTGGGCCAGGGCGATAGCGTCGCTCGGGCGCACCCGGATCCCGCCCCGGCGGGCGACGTCGTTGATCGTCCGCGTGATGATCCCGAGCCGCACGCCGTCGAGTTCGCGCAGGAGCGCGGCAATCTCACGCGGCAGTGCGCCGTCCACGAGGGTCTCGAGCAGGACGGACTCGGCGCGGTACTCGCGCTCGTGCATCGCGATGAGCTCACCGAGGACGGCGTCGGCGGTCTCTCCGCGCGGGCGCCATCGTTCGATCCGGCCGATCAAACCATCCGCCCGTGCCCGCAGTGCCGACTCGACGAGACGTTCCTTCGTCGGCGCGTGCAGGTAGACCGTGCGCGGAGCAACGTGGGCTCGCCGCGCGACTTCGCTCACTCGCAGCTCCGCGTAGCCACGGCGCGCGACCTCGCGGAGGGCGGCCGACTCGATCGCGCTCGATGTCCGCGCCGTCCTGCGCGCTCGTTCGCGCTGCACGTATCGTCGATTCGCTACAAGTCGAGTGTATCGGAATAGCGAGAGGATTCGACCGGATGCGCTATCGTTGCATCTCGAGTGGGGAATCTCGCCTTCGTCTTTCCAGGGCAAGGCTCGCAGATCGTCGGCATGGGCCGGGCGGTTTACGAGCAGTCGGCGCGCGCCCGCGAGATCTTCGATGAGGCGGATCGCACGGTCGGGTACGAGCTCTCGAAGATCTGCTTCGAAGGACCTTCGGATGACCTCGACAGCACGACAGTGGCCCAGCCGGCGATCCTCACCACGAGTGTGGCGATCCTCGAAGCGTTCATCGAGTCGGTGAACGCCAAGCTCGGGCGGCGGATAAGCGACGGTGTCGAGCCGCGCGGCGTGGCCGCGCTTCCGGCGGCTCTGCGGCCCCGTTTCGTCGCGGGCCACTCGCTCGGTGAATTCACCGCCCTCGTCGCGGCCGGCGTCCTGACCTTTCAGGATGCCCTCCGTCTCGTGGCCGAGCGCGGCCGGCTCGCGGCCTCGCGCGGCGCGAAGGGAGCGATGGCAGCGATCGTCGGTCTCCCCGCGGAGGAGGTCGACCGTGTCATCAAGGACACCCTCCCTCTGGGAAGCGCGGTCGTTGCGAACGACAACGGTCCCTCGCAGGTGACCATCGCGGGCGACAGCGAAAGCGTCGCAAAGGTGAGCGAGGCTTTGACGAAGCACGGCGCCCGCAAGGTGGTGCCGCTGCGCATTTCGGCGCCCTTCCACTTCCCCGACATGGGACGGATCGGGCCCGACCTCGCGGCGTTCATGAAGACCCTTCACTTCCACGAGCCAGTCGTGCCGATCGTCGCCAACGTGAGCGCCATGCCGCATGCGTCAGCTTCGGCCATCCCGGACGCGCTCGTCCGACACCTGTCGAACCGCGTCGAGTGGCTCCGCTCCGTTCGGTACATGGCAGAGCGCGGCGTGTCGACGTTCGTCGAGATCGGCGCCGGCCAGGTCGTCAACGGCCTCGTGAAGCGCATCGCTGATGTGAAGCTCTTAAACGTTTCGGATCCCAGGTCCATCACCGGAGCGCTGTCGGCCCTGCGCGAGCGCGCCGCCCCCGCGCCGCGGTGACCCGCCGCGTCGTCGTCACCGGCCTCGGGGCCGTGACGCCGCTGGGCCTCGACGTACCGACCACGTGGGACGCCCTCGTCCACGGTCGGAGCGGCATCGGCCGGATCTCCCGCTTCGATCCTTCGCCGTACGAGACGCAGATCGCGGGAGAGGTCAAGGGGTTCGAGCCCGCGAAGTACATGGATCGCAAGGAGATCCGACGAACCGATCGCTTCACCCAATACGCGGTCGGCGCCGCGGCGCAGGCGCTCGAGGACGCGGGTCTGAAAGGCGGCGGCCCGGACCGCGACCGTATCGGCGTGGCCATCGCCACGGGAGTCGGCGGCATCGAGACGCTGATCGACCAGGTGCTTCTGATGAAGGAGCGCGGACCGTCGCGGCTCTCGCCGTTCCTCGTGCCCATGCTGATGGCGAACGCCGGTTCGGCGCAGATCTCGATGCAGTTCGACGTACGCGGGCCGAGCCTCACGCACGTCTCGGCGTGCGCGTCGAGCTCGCACTCGATCGGCGAGTGCGCCGAGCTCATTCGGCGCGGGCAGGCGGATGCCATGGTGAGCGGAGGAGCGGAAGCCGCGGTGCTCCCGCTCCCGATCGGCGCCTTCGCGACGATGCATGCGATGAGCCGCCGGAACGACGCGCCTGAGAAGGCGTCACGGCCGTTCGACAAGGATCGCGACGGCTTCGTTCTCGCGGAAGGTGCGGCGGTCCTCATCCTTGAGGAGCGAGAGCGGGCGCTCGCGCGCGGCGCGAAAATCTACGGCGAGGTCGTCGGGTACGGCGCCACGGCCGACGCCTACCACATCACGTCGCCTTCGCCGGAGGGCGAGGGCAACGCGCGCGCGATGCAGATGGCGCTCGACCAGGCCGGCATGAAGCCGTCGGATATCGACTACATCAACGCGCACGGCACGTCGACGCAGCCGAACGACCGCGAGGAGACCGCGGCGATCAAACGCGTCTTTGGCGATCACGCGTACAAGCTTCTGGTCTCGTCGACCAAGTCGATGACAGGTCACCTCCTCGGCGCCGCGGGAGCGCTCGAGGCGATGGCTTGCGTGCTCGCGATGCGCGACGGGTGCGTACCGCCGACGATCAATTACGAGACCCCCGACCCGGCGCTCGATCTCGACTACGTTCCCAACGAGGCCCGCGCTCGACTGATCAAGACCTCGCTCTCCAACTCGATGGGCTTCGGCGGCCACAACGCCTCGCTGATCTTCCGCGCCGCCTAAGCACCGCAGCCTGCTAGTTTCGGCGGCGCATGGGTCTCGAAGGGCGGACCGCGCTCATCACCGGTGGGGGCCGCGGGATCGGGCGTGCCACCGCGATCCGCCTCGCCCGCGACGGCGCGCAGATCGCGATCAACTTCAAGGGAAACGCTGAAGCCGCCGAGGAGGCGAAACACCTCGTCGAGAAGGGCGGGGGAAAGGCGACCCTGATACAGGGCGACGTCTCGGTCGATGACCAGGCCGAGAACGTGGTCAAGGCCGCGCTCGCGTTCGGTGGCGGACGCCTCGACATCCTGGTGAACAACGCGGGCATCACCCGCGACAACCTCCTGGTGCGAATGAGCGCCGAGGACTGGGACGCGGTGGTGGACTTGAACCTCCGCGGCGCGTTCCTCGTAACCAAAGCCGCGATGCGCCCGATGATGAAGCAGCGCGCGGGGCGGATCGTCAACGTCTCGTCTGTCGCGGGTGTGGCCGGGAATGCGGGCCAGGCGAACTACGCGTCGGCCAAGGCCGGGCTGATCGGATTCACGAAGACGGTCGCGCGCGAGATGGCGGTGCGGAATATCACCTGCAATGCGGTCGCCCCAGGGTTCGTGCCGACCGATCTCACGAGTGCCCTCCTCGCCCAGATGGAAGAGACGATCCTCAAGCAGATTCCACTCGGCCGTTTCGGGACCGTGGAGGACGTCGCGAACGCGATCGCCTTCCTCGTGTCAGACGAGGCGAGCTACATCACCGGTCAGGTGCTGGTGGTCGACGGCGGAATGGTCACGGCCTAAGCATGCGGCCCTCGCGGCTCCTTCTCGTCGCGAGCGTCGCCGTCGTGATCTTCGTGCTCGACCGGGTCACGAAGGCCTGGATCACAGAGAACATCCCGCTCAACACGGTGCGTCCGGTCATCGGCGAGTACGTCCGGCTCGTCCATGCGCAGAACACCGGAGCCGCATTTGGTCTTCTGCCGGAGCGTACGACGCTCCTGTCGGTCCTCTCCGTCATCGCGGTCGTCGCGATCGTCTACTACTACCGCCAGATCGCGAGCAGCTCGTGGCTCGTGTCGGCGACGCTCGGCATGCAGCTCGGCGGCGCCTTCGGGAACCTGCTCGACCGCATCACGCAGGGCTACGTCGTCGATTTCGTCGATATCGGCGTCGGCGACATTCGCTTCTGGGCGTTCAACGTCGCGGACTCGTCGATCGTGGTCGGGATCATCCTCGTCACCGCGGCGCTCTGGTACGAGGAGCACCGCAGCGAGCGGGGGGCTCTGCGCCCCGGCCCCCGACAGGTCGCCTAGCGTTGGGGGAGCGGATCGCGTTGCGTGTCGACGAAGGCGGGCAGCGCGTCGACCGCTTTCTCGCGGCGCACAGCCTCTTCTCGCGGAGCGCGATCGCCCGGCTCGCCAGGGATGGCCGCGTGCTCGTGGACGGCGCCGCGGTCGGGCCCGCGCACAAGGTTCGCCTCGGCCAGGAGCTCGTTGTCGACGTTCCGGACGCGGAGCCGGCCCTCTCGCTCGCGGCGGAGAACATCCCGATCGAGGTCCTGTACGAGGACGAGGACGTCATCGTCGTGAACAAGCCGGCCGGCCTCGTGGTGCATCCCGCGTACGGCCACGCCACCGGAACACTCGTGAACGCGGTCGTGGGACGGATCACCGCCGATACCGGTCGCGCGGCGTCCCGCCCGGGCATTGTTCACCGGCTCGACAAGGACACGAGCGGAGTGCTCGTCGTCGCCAAGAACGACACCGCCCACCTCGCTCTCGCCCGGCAGATCCAGGCCCAGAAGTTCGGTAAGGAATATCTCGCACTGGTCTGGGGCGATCCCGGAAGTACCCCGGCGATCGTCGAAGCGCCCCTGCTGCGCGATTCGGACGATCGGCGCCGGATGGTCGTCCGTGCCGGAGGCCGCGAGGCTACGACGCGCTTCGAGCGCATCGCCGCGTGGGCAACGGGCGCCGAGCGGCGGGCTCTCCTCCACGTTCGACCGGTGACCGGGCGCACCCACCAGATCCGCGCGCACCTCGCCTACGCGCGACTCCCTATCGTTGGCGACCCGGTGTATGGAAAACGTGGCGATAAGAGCGGTCTCGAACGCCAGTTCCTGCACGCATGGCGTCTTACGGTCCGGCTGCCGCGTGCGGGCGAGCGGACCTTCACCGCCCCGCTCGCGCCCGAGCTCGCCGCCTACCTGAGCGGGCTCGGCCCGCCGGTCGCGGCGACCCCGATCCTGGAGGAGCTTCGCTGAGCATCGACGGTCGCGGCCTTCTGGTGATCATCTCCGCGCCGTCGGGCGCCGGTAAGGACACCGTGATCCAGCGGCTCGTCAAGGAGCTGGAGGACGCCGTCGTCTATGTCACGGCCACGAGCCGCAAGCCACGTCGCGGTGAACAGCACGGACTGGACTACTACTTCTACGAACCCGAGAAGTTCCGTGCGGAGATCGAGGCCGGGAACTTCCTCGAGTGGTCGATGGTGCACGGCGACTTCAAGGGAGTGCGCAAGGACGCGCTCGCCGACACCCTCCGCGATCACCGGATCGTCATCGTCAAGCCGGAGCCGCAAGGGATGCGGAAGATTAAAGCGAAGCTGCCCGAGGCGCTGACCGTGTTCATCATGCCGCCATCCCTGGACTCGCTCCGCAAGCGCCTCGTCGACCGCGGCACCGAGACCGACGAGCAACGCGAGCTGCGAATGCGGAATGCAGAGATCGAGATGGCCGCTGCGCCCGAATATGACTACGTCGTCGTGAACGAGGATGGCAAGATCGACCAGACAGTGAAGGAGATCGCCCAGATCGTGCGGAAGGAGATGAGGAAGCCGCGGCATTACGACCTGTGACCGCAAGGACCGCGGAGGTCGCCGTTTTCGCTGGAGTGCGCGGGCCCGCGCGCACCTTCAGCTACCTCGTCCCCGACGGGCTCGACCTGGTGCCCGGACACCTCGTTCGCGTCGGCCTCGGAAAGCGTGCGGTCCCGGGCGTGGTCATGTCTCTCGACGGCCCGGCGGCCGGACGTGAGCTACGGCCGGTCGACGCTCTCGTGCACCCGCTACCCCTCCTCCGACCGCACCAGATGACGCTCGCGAGCTGGATAGCCGAGCGGTACCGCTGTGGGCTCGCCGACGCGGTGCGCGCGATGGTCCCGCCCGCCCTCGCGTCCCGCGCGCGATCGCCTCGCCTCGCGGCCGCCCGCGGCGAGCGCACCGAGGCGGTCTTCGCGCTCGAGCCCGCCGGGAGGGATGCGCTC